>CAYQXO010000136.1:0-6821 GCA_964421495.1 uncultured Balneolaceae bacterium
CCGCTCTTTTTCCTCCTCGTACTCCTCGATGGCCAGCGGATTTACTTCCCCGAGGCGCTTCAGTTTCTGTTTGAGATCCTCATACTCTTCCCGGGTCTCGTCGATTTCGGTATCTTCGGGCAGCCGCTCCTCGATCTGATCCATCATCAATTCATACTCATCCCAGATATACTCGGCAATATTCTCGGCCTGCATTTCAAACTTGTTCTTGGCCATATTGAGATGGTGGATGAGTTCGGTGTTCACCTCCTTGCGGTTCTGCACCTCCTCTTTTTCATCTTCGATCTTCTTGATGGTGCCCCGCTGTTCGCTGCAGGCCTCTTCCGCTTCTTTGAGCTGCCGGTCGGCTTCTTTCTTTTGCTCTTTTAAATCGCTTGTCTCCTCTTTGAGCGTCTCGATCCGCTCTTCAAAATTCTCGATGCGATTGCGGGCCTTCTTCGACTGTTCGAATCGCTTGTCGAGTCGTTCCTTCATGTTCTGGATGCCGCTCTCCGCCCGCTTGATCTCGCTTTCGAAATTCTGAACTTTGTTCTTCAGATCCTGGTGGGAAAGTTTGGCGTCATTGTAGCGGGACTGGGCAATGGAGCGTTCCTCCTCCAGCTCTTCCAGTTCATCCTCAATCTTTTCCTTCCGGTCGTTCAACTCGCGGATGCGGGATTGCAACTCTTTCTGTTCGGGATACAGCGAGTCAAGCTCCCGGTCGGCCTGCTGCTTTTGCTTTTCCGCCTGCTGCCGGCGCTGCTTGAGCTCCTCGATGGTCGACCGGTACATCCCGATCTGGGTCTGGTAGTTATTCTTTTCCTGCCTCAATTGCTGTACCTCCCGGTCCTGTTTTTTGAGCTTGTCGGAAAGTTGGTCGATATTCAGCGAGTCCAGGGAGGAGCGGTTGTCCTCGAGCTGCCGGCGGGTTTCATCGATGTTTTCGTCGATTTGCCCGATCCGGTTTTGCAGCTTTTCAATTTTGTCGTCGAAACCGACTCTCAATCCGATATTGTCGCCCAGGCTTCCGCTGCGGAAAAATTGCTCGCGCGTGATGACTTCGCCCTCGTAGGTTACGCCCGCCTGTTGGTCGTCCAGCGACTGCCGGGCTTCCCCGATGTCCCCGAAGACGAAGACGTCGCCGAGGAACAACCGCCGCAGGGGGTCGTATCGCTCATCCGATTCGACCTGGTGAAACAGGCTGTCGGGGGCGACTTCGTAGGATCCGTTGAGTTGGTCCAGCGGGATGAAGGTGGCCTGGCCCTTATCCTGTTCCTCAAGTATGTTCGCCGCTTTACGTGCGTCCTCGAATTTTTCGACCACCAGGAAGTAGGCGGCCCGACCCAGGATCGACTCGAGGGCCACCGCATGTTTTTCGTCCGTTGAAAACAAGTCGGACAGCGGAGCCAGCAGATCGAATGACTGCCGGTGTTCTTCCAGCAGGTAGCGAACGCTCGAGGGATAGACCTCATTGGAGTTGGCAATGTCCTCGAGCAGGCTAATTTCGGACTCTACGGCGTCGCGCCGGCTGTTGAGGTCTCTCAGGGTGTCCTTGAGCTCGTCCTGCCGCTCATTGAGCTTTTTGCGCTGCTGGCGGGCTTCCTCCAGTTGTTTCTCGAGTGCCTGGTACTGGCTCTGCGCTTCTTCGAGCTCCTGCTCGATGCGCTCTTGTTCGCCTTCGTAATGATCGATTTCGCTCTCGTTGTCCTCGATTTCCTCTTTCAGGCGTTTCTGTTCCTGCTCGTTGTTTTCAATGCGGGATTCCAGCTTGATACGCCGTGTCTGCAGCTCGTTGAGTTCGTTGTTGGCGGAAGCGAACTGGTCGTTGACCTGGTCGAGCTCCTCTTTTTGCCGCCGGTACTTTTTCTGAACTTCGTTAAATTTCTCTTCGGACTTCTCCAGCTCCTGCTCGGCCTTTTGCAGGTCTTCCCGGTGCTGGTCCAGCTTCTGGCCGCTGCTCTGGTGCAATTCCCGCAGTTCCTCCAGGTCGTTTTCCGTTTGCTCGATATCCTGCTGGTGCTGCTCGATGACCCCTTCGGCGTTCTCGATCTTTTCCCGCTTGATCTTCAACTCGGTTTCGTGGTCGCGAATCTTGTTTTTGATCTGATTGACGCGCCGCTCGGCCTCGGATTGCTTCTTCTCCTTTTTATTGAGGTCCGCTCGGGCCTTCTTTGAAGCGGATTCCAGTTGCTCAAGCTTCCGGGTGATTTGCTTTTTCTCTTTTTCCGCGTTTTCGATGCGCTCGTCGAGCGGTTCCAGCTCCTCCTGGACGTTCTGGTACTCGTGGTAGTTGAGCGCTTTATCGAGTCTTTCAAGCTCTTTCCGGTATTCGCGGGCCTTCCGGGCTTTGGTGGCCTGCGATTTGAGGGAGGAGACCTTGTTTCGCACCTCCACGAGTATGTCGTCGATCCGCTGGAGGTCTTCCTTGGTTTCCTCCAGCTTGCGATAGGTGTGCTTGCGCTTGTCCTTGTACTTGGTAATTCCGGCCGCTTCTTCGAACAGGCGGCGCCGATCGTTCTTGTCGTTCAAAATCTCGTCGACCATGCTGAGCTCGATAACCGAATAGGCGTCGGATCCCATGCCCGTATCCATGAAGAGCTCCATGATATCCTTCAGGCGACAAACCGTGTTATTGATCAGATATTCGCTGTCGCCGGAACGATAAAGTCGTCGGGTGATCGTTACTTCCTCGTATTCGGTGGGCAGGACGCCCCGGTTGTTGACGAGCGACAGGGAAACCTCGGCCATTCCGAGTGGATTGCGCTCGTCGGTCCCGTTGAAAATCACGTTGGTCATATTGGAAGAGCGCAGGAGGGTGGGACGCTGTTCGCCGAGTACCCAGCGCAGGGCGTCGACGATATTGGATTTGCCGCAACCGTTGGGACCGACAATAGCGGTTATGCCGTTGTCGAACTGAATGTCCGTGTTGTCAGCAAAACTCTTGAAACCATGTAGTTCCAGCTCCGATATATACATGTAAGTAGTTTGGGGACCAATTTAAAGGGTTCCGCGCGAACCTCGTACAGTCGTCGTCTTGAACGGTGAAAAAAACGTTATACGGTCAACAAAACCAGGTCAACCGGGGAAGAGGCAACCCGCCGGGCATAATCGCCGGTTGCCAGGACTCGGCCGGACTTTTTTCGCTACGATCCGAAAAGTCCGACAGACTCCTAACTCCTAGACGGTCATAATCTCTTCCTTTTTCTTGTCCACCAGCTCCTGGACTTTCTCCGTATGCTGGTCAGTCCGGTTTTGCAATTCATCTTCCGCCTCATACATTGCGTCTTCCGGCAGTGATTCTTCCCGAGTCTTTTTTTCTATTTCGTTTTTGGCCTCTTTACGCGCATTGCGAATACTGATGCGGGCATCCTCGGCCACTTCTTTCGCGTGATCGACCAGCTCTTCCCGGCGTTCTTCGGAGAGAACCGGCAGGGGAATGCGGATAATGGTGCCGTCATTGTTTGGGTTCAGCCCGAGTCCGGACGACATAATCGCTTTTTCAATGTCCTCGATAGAGTTTTTGTCGAACGGCTCCACCGTTAGCAGTCGTGCTTCGGGAGCACTGACATTGGCCAGCTGGTTCAGGGGAGTCTGTGTACCGTAATAATCCACCTTGACACCGTCTAAAAGGGAAGGATGCGCTTTACCGGTACGGATATGCTTCAGCTCTTTCTTCAGGTATTGTACCGACTTGTTCATTTCCTGGTTGGCTTCGTCAATAACTTTTTTCAGTTCATCGGGTAACATGGCGCGAAATGATTGATTTTGGATTTGCGATCTTTTGTTGCCTCACTCCCCATCCGGGAATCTGTCGGAGTTTTGCAAGCTGACTACAAAAAGATACTTCCGACAGCCATCGGGTTTTACAAAACGATCCGAGCAGTCCGACACCTTAAAACGAAATTACAAAAACTATTCCTCATCCCAAATAACCTTGGTACCGATGGCGGGATCTTTTTGCACGACTTTCGTCAGGTTGTCCTTTTCATTCATGTTGAAGATCACGAGGGGAATCTTGTTTTCCCGGCACAGGGTGAAGGCGGTCAGATCCATGACCGACAGGCGGCGCTCCAGTACCTCGTCGCCCGTGATTTCCTTGAATTTTTTGGCGTCGGGATTTTTCTCCGGATCCGAGTCGAATATGCCGTCTACGCGCGTTCCTTTCAGAATGACATCGGCCTCGACTTCGATAGCGCGTAGAGAGGCGGCCGTATCGGTGGTGAAATAGGGATTTCCGGTCCCCGCCCCGAACAGGACGACGCGGCCTTTTTCGAGGTGTCGTATGGCGCGGCGACGAATATAGGGCTCGGCTATTTCTTCCATTCGGATAGCCGACATCAGGCGGGTGATGACTCCTTTTTGCTCCAGGGCGTCCTGCAGGGCCATGCTGTTGATCATCGTGGCCAGCATACCCATATAGTCACCGTGAACGCGGTCCATGCCCTCGGTGGCTCCCTGGACGCCGCGGAAGATATTGCCGCCTCCGATAACCAGGGATATGGCTACACCTTGGTCGTGCACTTTCTGTATTTCGGTGGCGAAGTGCTCGAGAATATTACCGTCGATTCCGTGCCCTTGCTCGCCGAGCAGCGCTTCGCCGCTAAGTTTCAGTAAAACCCTTGTATAGCTGTTACTCAAATCAAGACCTTTTCATTGAGATTAAAGAACGTTCTTTGCGAGTGTTCCGGTATATGTCGTCAGATATTTTCTGCCTCGTACGTCCCATATTATCAGCGGTAAAACGGTGACCCAAAATTTCGGTACTAAATTTAAAAATATTTTTGGTTTTTGCATCAACCGATATAAAAAAAGGCCGCCGTTGTTGACGGCGGCCTTTCGGGTGATCTATTCTTCCGTTTCTCCATCATCGCCCAGCTGTAGACGCCAGAAGTTGGAGACCAGCGGGGCGTCATGGTCTTCCAGGTATTCTTTCACCGTCACGCTGTTGTCTTTGACATATTTCTGATCGAGCAGCACGTTTTCCTCGTAAAAACGGTTGAGTTTACCGTTGGCCGCTTTTTCTGCAATTTTCTCGGGTTTGCCTTCATTCAGCAATTGGTCCTTGGCAATTTCAAATTCCTTTTGAACCCGGTCTTCGTCCACTCCGTCGCGGGTCACGGCCAGGGGACTCATGGCGGCAATCTGCATGGCCACGTTTCGTCCGATATCCTCATTGTCCAACGTGTCTTCAAACTCCACCAGAACGCCCAGTTGATTGCCGGGGTGAATGTAGGAAAAAATACTACCTTCGCTTTCCAGGAAGAAGGCATGGTTGATTTTAATCTTCTCCCCGATTTTACTGACCAGTTCCTTGATTTTTTCTTCAACGGAAAGCCCGTCTCCGGTTTCCTGTTCCAGTAGTTCGCCGATATCCTCTACCCGGTGTTCAAATGCGAGATTTACAAATTCTTCCGCATTGTCCTGAAACTCCTCGTTACGGGCGACGAAGTCGGTTTCGCAGTTGATTTCCACGGCGGCGGCCTGGTGACCGTCGTCGCTGACTTTCGTGACGATAAGTCCCTGGTTGGCCGCGCGATCCGATCGTTTTTCGGAAATTTTCTGTCCCTTTTTGCGGAGATACTCGATAGCCTCCTCCATGTTGCCATCTGCTTCGTCCAGTGCTTTTTTACAGTCCATCATACCGGCACCGGTCTTGTCCCGAAGCGTTTTTACGTCTTTTGCAGAAATACTCATATGGTCTTTACAGTTAGTGTTTCAAATATTGATTTTAAGAATAAACCGTTCCCGCAGCGGGAGGATCCGTCACTGTGGCACAAAAGGAATTGTTCCCGTTCACAGTGTTTACCCGTCGGCCGCCCGGAGTACGGTTATCGCGGAATCGCTCAGGAATCTTTTTTAGAGGTTTCCTCTTCTTCCTGGTTTTCTTCCGCTTTTGTTTCCTCTTGTTCATCAGGCGCTGAGGAATCTTGCTCCTCGTCCGTTTGCTTCTGTTCCTGCTTGTCGGACTCCGAGGATTCCTGCTCGTCGGTTTGCTTCTCCTCTTGCTGCTCGCCAGAGGAGGTCTGCTGATCCGATGATTCGGAATCTTTCGATTTCGCCTGACTTGAATCTTTGGAGCCTTTTTTCTTCTTCTTTTTCTTTTTTCGCTTTCTTTTGCGGCGCTTGCCTTTGACGTCCGAGGCCGTGGTCTGCTTGGTTCCGGACTGTTGCTGGTCGTCGGCCTGCTGAACCATCTCTTCCTCAGACTGGGCTTCGCGCTCGGCCGTTCCCTGGATAATGGCGTCGGCTATTTTGGTGGTAATCAACTGGATCGTGCGAGCCGAATCATCGTTGCTGGGGATGATATAGTCCGGTACGTCGGGATCGCTGTTGGTATCCACCATGGCGATGATGGGGATGTTCAGCTTGACGGCCTCTTTCAGGGCGATCTCCTCCTTGATCGTATCCACCAGGAAAATAGCTTCCGGCAGCCGTGACATGTTGGCAATGCCGCCCAGCGTCTGCTCCAGCTTGTTCTGCTCGCGCTCGAGCATGAGGCTTTCCTTCTTGGTCAGCTCATCGAACGTTCCGTCATTCTTCATGCGTTCGATGTCCTCCATCCGCGAAACACTCTTCCGCATGGTGGAGAAGTTGGTCAGCATGCCTCCCAGCCAGCGATGCGTTACATAGGGCATGCCGCACCGGATAGCTTCGGATTTGATAATGTCCTGGGCCTGCTTCTTGGTCCCGGCAAAAAGAATAGTCTTGCCTGCACGGGCAAAGCGGGTGGCCGCCTCAAGGGCATCCTGGAAATAACGTTGCGTCTTTTTCAAGTCGATGATGTGAATCCCGTTGCGCTCCATGAAAATGAAGTCCTTCATCTTGGGATTCCATCGGCGGGT
>CAYQXO010000137.1:0-2209 GCA_964421495.1 uncultured Balneolaceae bacterium
TCGAAGTCCAATACTCTTAGTCGGTCGGGTGGTTCAAGATTTCAATCCCGTTTCCGTCCTGGCAACAATCTTGCCTTTTCAAATACTTGTTTTTAATCAACGTAACTGTATTCTAATTTTAGTTGTGTTGCTGATCTCATCCGCACTTGAATTATCCACGCCGTGGTAAATGTCAGCAGTCCGATCGCCAGTACGGCCGCGTAAATCCCGAACCAGTCGGCTATTACCCCGGTTAGCAATGCGCCGATGGCATACCCCAGATCACGCCAGAGCCGGAAAATGCCGATGCTCTGTGCCCGCTGACCGGGATGGGTATTGTCGGCCACGGCAGCCAGAAAAGTCGGGTACACAATGGCGGTGCCGAGTCCCAATGCAAATGAAAGCAGGATAAATTGCAGGTAGTTGACGGCCCAAGCCATCAGCACCAGCGTGACTCCTTGCATCAGCATGCCCCAAAACAGCATCTTCTTTTTACTGAAATGGTCGGACATCTTTCCCGTTCCCAGCTGACCGATTCCCCATACTGCCGGATATATGCCGGTGATGATGACCAGGAGGGTAAATTGTATCCAGTTTTCTTTCAACCCGAGGCTGACGGACTGTGGATTGCCACTGTTTTGTTTCATAATTCTGCGCTACATCTTTTTACCGTTGTAAAATTCGTTTCTTTCGTTCGAACTCTTTCTCGTCAATATCTCCCCGGGCATATTTCTTTTGAAGAATATCCAGAGGATCTTCGGTACCCGGAAAAGGGTTATCGTCCTTGAAGAATTTGTACAAAAGAACCGTTAGCGCAGTGATTACGAGAATTCCAATTAAAAACATCATAATTAACTTACCTCTTATCTTTTTTTGAACTTTTAGTTAAAATGAAATACCAGGAGTCCGACAGACTCCCGAGCTGTGATTAATTCTTTATTTCGAGTTTTTAGCCTACCGCACAACGATTAGCTCCCGCTTCCAGATCTTCAAGCTTATATCCGTCGGGATCGCGCTGTTTCCAAAAGTGATAGACTGATGATCCTTTACGGGCGTAAAAGTATACTCCACATCGGCCTCGTGATATAACAGGTGATCGGCCCCGGTGGCCTCGGCCAACTCCCGGGTACGAGATACATAGTCGGCATGCAGGTGCGTGTCCATCACCCTGGTAATCGTCCATCCCCTTTCCCCGGCCAGTTGCATGTAGACCTCCGGATCAAGCGAGGCGTCAATCACTACGGCCTCATTGCCGGAGCCGATCATATAAGAGAGACAGCCTTTCGCCAGTCGTCGGACCTGAAGCAGCGTCAGGTCATCATCCAACTTCATTTCGGCGGAATCCCACGCAAAATTCCAGGCTTTCATCCCACCTTCCAACGAATACGCTTCGATGTCCCGCTCGCGTAATTTCTCCGCTGCCGTCAAACTGGTTTTGCCCGCTCCACATACGGTTACAACCGGGCGATCATCCGGCAGGTCAATCCCTTTAAAAGGATTTGTATCACCAGATTTGAGCTCATTATAAATATCGGCATGATCACTTTCGGGGATGTACCACTCCCGGCGCTCCTCTTCGGGACGAACATCCAGGATACATACTTCCTTATCCTCTTTTAGCCATTTCTGTAATTCAGTCGAGGTGATAGATAGTTTTTGTTCTGTTGCTGTATGGGTAGAATCCATGATGTGACAGATCTCTTATAATTGAAAATTGATGATGTCAAAGGGACGGATTAAAAACTCCACCCTATGCCAACCGTGCCCCAGGACATAAATAGTTTACTTTCAAAAGTTTCATTGGCTATTTCGATATCTTTGCCATTAAGCGTATATCCGAGACCTATCACGGGACTCAGATACAAGTTTCCGAGTCCGGTATCCCAATGATATCCGCCGCGGAGGCCCACCGAATACCCAGTATAGGTTTTGCTTTCATTCGTCGATTTCAGTGTAATTTCAGCAGAGGAAATTCCCACTTCCGGACCAAGGCAAAATCCCTCCGTGCCGGTGATAAAACGCTCTGCTTGCAGAATTACACCTTTAAGCCCGGCGGAAAATCCTTCATTCCCATGCTGAGATTCAGGTACCGACAGCCCACCATAAGCTTCTATGCTGTAAGTCCACGGGCCGTACTGATAGCTTCCGGTTATTCCAGCACCTCCCAAGAGGTAGGCCACCGGCTCAGTTTCAATACCCCATTACCGATTTAAGTATTGTGGCCGGCGTC
>CAYQXO010000137.1:2219-6666 GCA_964421495.1 uncultured Balneolaceae bacterium
TCCACGGGCCGTACTGAGAGCTGCCGGTTATTCCGGCACCGCCCAGAATATAGGCTACCGGCTCTGTTTCGACGCTGAGCTTCTGAACCTCACCCTGATCCTGGGCATGAAGCGGTTGAGTTAAGATTATAACTGCAAATAGTGCAATTGTTGTAATTAACGATCTCATATCGGTTCGATTTATTTTTTATTGGCATTATCGTGTGTACGTGGATGATTGTGCTGCAGGTAGTTCAGCAATCATTTACTCCGAACGCACATCAATAATTGGTAATGTCCTCCGGCTTCATTTTCAGTACCACCTGATCAAGTGAAACATTAATGTAAAAAATCATATACAATTAATCAATAATTCTATTGAATAGTTCAATTATATCTATTATGTCGTTAATCGCTGAAATAATAATCGGAAAAATCGGCAATAGTTTGGGGATAACCCTTCCCAAACCGTTGATAGACGAACTACATCTGAAAAGTGGAGACAAAGTAACGATCGAGAAAAAGGGATTGAATCTGGAGCTCAAGCCGATAGAATAGTCGGATTTTTCATAATTCATCAGTAGAATTGCAAAATCATGCTTGAACAACTACAACAGTGGATGGACAGTTTCTTCGCGTCGGGACCTTTTTCATTTTTGATCCTGAGTTCAGCGATCCTCATACTATCAATTGTTATTATACGCTCGCTGATTGCCCGATATATCCGAAGCAGAGTCACCTCCACCGAGTTGCGGCGCCGCTGGCTGGATCAGTCGCGTAACGGCCTGCTGTTGCTACTGTTGGTGGGACTCCTCTTTATTTGGGGCGAGGAGCCTTATGCATGACAATCCGTGGACGCTCTCCTACCTGGTACTCGAGTCCGACGGCACGTACTACTATATCGCCGAATACCTTTTTGAGGGGGATCCACACCTGGACAATGGCTGGGGCGACCGGGGCGGGGATGGAGTGGTACCCATAAAACGGGAAAAGGATCTACTGGTAGCCGAGCGTGATATCATCCTTGGATTTAACGTACCCGGTTATGAATAAATGGCCCGGGAGGAGGATTGATCTTCCAGTTAGCAATATTTATCCGTATGTTTTATAGTGAATGATGCTATATACCGATTGGGAGGTAGGCCAGTACTATTTTCACTCGTCGTTATCCATGACATAAGGGGGTTGGGACGTCCACACCATACAGCCACTTTGGGTATGCTCTTACAACTGGGTTTAACGATATTTGCCGGATTATTTATTGCGGGATCCGAGTTCGGACACAGTCTGATTCTCCTATTCAATTAAGCCTGCCCGGTTGGAATCTCCTTTTATGTATTTTACTACATAGGACTCATCCCGGCACTGGATGCTAAGCTTCCTCTAGGCAAGCTTCCTCCGTGGTTGCTCCGCACGTCGGACATTCAACGACGTCTCTTGCGCAATTTTCCGTTTCGGTTTCTCTTTGACAAGCTTCCAGTGATGTAGCACCGCATTCGGGGCATTCGTCTCTTGTGCACATAATTTTCACCTTTCTTTTATTCTTGTTGACACTTACAATATTGAAAATAAATGGGATGAATTGCCAGTAATAGACGTAATTTAGAACTAGTCGAAATAAAAATCATTCAACCAATTATGGCATTTACCGAAGAAGAATGGGCGGAGTTTGAACCACAGCTAGAAACGTTCATCGAGCAGCAACGGCCGCGGGAAGAAATTCGAGACCAGGTGGATCTCGGCTATAAAGTCGAGGACCAGAGTGTAATCATACACGAAATACGTCCACAGTGGGATAATCCCGATAAGAAAATGGAGCCGCCGGTCGCCAAAGCTACCTGGGTGCGGTCCCGTGAACTCTGGAAAATCTACTGGCTGCGGGCAAATCTCGAGTGGGATTCCTACGATCCCAAACCCGAAGTGGGTTCACTCAAACTTTTCCTCGAAGAGGTGCGCAAGGACCCGCATCACGCCTTCTGGGGATAATCGATATCTCCTATCGCAATTCCCGCCGCTTGCCGTTAAATTACCCCATCGTTCTCTACAACTCCTGCACCACTCTATGAACCGGCATTCCGTACAAGGTATCCGGCTTGGTTTCAACACCAGCTTCTTCCAGTTTGCGGGCAAAATTCGGCGTTTGTGCCAGGTCAAAGGGAATGCGGCCCCCAAATTGATAGACCAGCAATGAAAATCGCTGGGATCCGAAAAGAGTGGTGTCAATCTGCCGGGCCAATGTATCGGCTTTCTTGTCATATCCTCCCAAAATATAGACGGGCAGCAAACTCTTTTTTTGTCTGTAGATTTCTTTATCCACGACCCGCTGAATATAACGGTCCAGCTCGGTTTCGCTCATCTGTATCTGATCGAATAACAGCTTAAAACCCAGTGCCAGATGCGGCACCTTGGAATCGTTCACTTGTATTTGAGACCATGCTTTACGAGCCCTTTTCTCATATCCCGTCATTGTTAAAATCGCAGCTCTTATAGTTTGCTGTGATGGGGGGGTTTGCTTATATCGCACCAGGGCACTATCCGTTTTCCCCAAACTGATCAGGAAAATCGCGTCCCTGCCTTTGGGAATATAGCTCAACGGGTCCTTCTGTATTTGTTCTCTTTCCAGCCGATGGGCAAGCGATGCATGACCCAGCATCGGGAATACTTCGGTCCATCCCATTTTTTGGTGGCCATATGTTTGAAAAGCCATCGAACTGTTGCGGATCCGGTCGAGTATCTCCGGCAGGGAACTCCAGTCATTCGAAAAGAATGCTTTGTCAAACCGGCTTAATAAGCGGACTCCCTCATTATCGGAATAGCGGATAGCCTGGTTCAGGTCCCCGATCAGCTTCTCATGAGCCATTTTCGGTTCGACGGTATCGGCCGACTCAGGCATACCCCCGAGAACAACATGCGCGAAAGCATCTGAATGTTTATGATAAGCCAACGCAAAGGTGGAGTCCCGTCGATAAGCTCGTTCAAACCACTTGTTGGCCTCCCACAGTCTCCCAAGTTCCCATTCCTGGTGCACCTGTCGATAGATTTTCAACCCTTTCAAGTACGCTTCATAGGCCTGCACATTTCGCGTTCCGAAAGTAAACATCCGCTCCCTTTCGTCCGCATCCAGATAAATATCCAGGGTAGAGGCCACCTGGCGGGCGATATCCTTCTGCACGCTGAACACATCCTCCACCGAACGTTTGTATGTACGCGACCACCGGTGACTCCCGTCCTCCGCCCGGATCAACTGCACGGTAACGACCATGTCCTGGTCAAAACGGCGGACCGACCCTTCCAATACGTGTCCTACCTGCAAACTGTCAGCAATTTCCTCGGCCGGCAGATTTGAGTCGCGAAACACGAACGAGGAAGTTCGTGCGGAAACCCGCAGTTGGGGGAGGCGAGCCAGACTGTTGAGAATCTCCTCGGTAAGTCCGTCGGAAAACCACTGTTGATCGGCCTCGGGCGAGAAATCTTCGAAAGGAAGGACGGCCACCGAAGATTTCACCTCGGTCGTTTGCGCGGCGCTGTTTTCGGTTGCGGAAGACGTATCATACGTCCCCGCCCACCAGATGCGCTCGACCAAGAGCAAGACCAACGCCAGGCTCAGTAGTCCCAGGATCCAGTAATTAAACGAACGACCCGAGGGACGGTCAGTCGACTCCCCCGCCGGCTCCTCGCGGGTCCGCTGAATGCCCTCCGGCGTGATTTCGAAAGCCCAGGCAAAGACCAGGGCAAACGGGAAGCCGATCAGCACCAGGAGGATAACGAACTGGCTTGTCCACTGCGGAAACTCCAACACCGGAAACACATTGGTGGCCACCTGAATTATAATCCAGCCGGTTATACTGTAGGCCACGGCCACCTTGTAAATATTGCGACGCTTGAGTTCCCGTAGAATAGATCGAATGTCCATAAATAAATTCTTTCCCCTTCGGTGTGCTTTGCAAGCCTAGCCTCGTTGCTATCCTGAATTCCGTTAGCTCCCGGGAGTCCGGGAACTCCCGGAAAAAGGGTCCATACAGGTTCATTTAATACTAAAATTAATTTCAATGCAAAACAAGGGAAAGGAGGGCAGTCATGTTATGTTTATGGAATAGATATCACCCTATGCTTATTTCATAAACCCTTGTGCTGTCAACAATGAGGCAAAAATTCCGCTAAGTCCAATAAAAACCGGAAGCTACGACTCCTCCGTAATTAAATTAGCAAGGAGCAAATAGAAGTTGGGAAGGAAGCTAATCAGGTTCGCAAGGAAGGAATAAAGCTTCAGAAGGAGTCTAATTAAATCGGCAAGGAATCTAATTAACTTCAGGAGGTGCAAATAGAAAATAGCAAGAAGCCCGGGTAAATTTACAAGAAAGCTAATTTATATATCCAGGAGTGTCGGCTGCCTGGCAAGGAGCAAAAGTAGCTTCAGCACGGAGAGTGTAAATCTAACTCTGTCTAGGTTAGTAATCCAAAATATACT
>CAYQXO010000138.1:0-6572 GCA_964421495.1 uncultured Balneolaceae bacterium
CTGCCCTATCGTATGTGCGTAAATGAATTAAACAAGTCGGCCAGTTGGCGGGTAAGCTCAAACCGGTCAAACCGACTTACCCATGACTGATCGGGGTGCGGCAAGCTTCCGGATTTCCAGTCTTTATACAACCTCTCAATCCCATTCGCAGCCTCTTCGGGATGATCGGGAGAGGCAATATAGGAAGCCCCATACCGCTTCAACAGACGTTCCTCTTCTCCGCCTTCAAAAATCAATCCCAGTATCGGCTTGCCACTCCCCATATATTCAAAGAGTTTTCCCGATTTTACCTGTTTATGTCTGCTTCCGAAGTTTGATATAAACCAGAGGGCATCGGACTGTTGCACGTTGGCAACAGCCTGTTGATGGGGAAGATATCCATAATCAATCACCAAATTGTTCAGGTTCAGGCGATCTATGAGTTGCCGGTGCCGCTTTGCAAGCCCTCCCTGAAAATGGAGCTTTAGTTCCTTTCTCAATGCGGGCAGCCGGTCCACAAGACGCTTTACCGCCGTTAAAAATGGATCCGGTTGATTATGATGGATAAATATACCGCTGTAAAGCACATTCAACTTGCTTTTGTCATACTGCAGAGTGGCCTTTTCTTGTCTTTT
The DNA here is from genome assembly GCA_964421495.1 of uncultured Balneolaceae bacterium. Classification (GTDB taxonomy): domain Bacteria; phylum Bacteroidota; class Rhodothermia; order Balneolales; family Balneolaceae; genus CAJXOW01. Next base: position 615 of record CAYQXO010000138.1, read on the forward strand.
AAAATCAGCCGGATCGTAGCCATGCGGCAAGAGGGTATAATTCAGTTGATCGCCCCATCGCCGACGAAACCGTTTCAGCATAAAGGAATCCAGTCCCGTGATCATATCGGCCTTCGCCACCGTCTTTTTTTCCATTGCGGCCATCTTGCGTTTATGCCAGCGGGTGGGATATTCGATCAGCTGGCTTTCGAGCCAGTCATCCCGAAAATCCATAATTACGGGCAGCTGTGTTTTTCCCCCGAGTTGAGCGGCTATACGGTGATTGCTATAGGGTGGAGCGGTGGAAAAAATCAATTCAATGTCATATTCCTCAATCAATTGCTCCGCTTTTCTCACTGCGGGTTTGATCCAACCCTTTTTGTTATCGGGCAGCATCAATCCGTAACTCAGTCTTCGCAGCCAACGCTGCACGGAGTGCGGCAGTTTGTCCACGAACTTCATCGTCCGGGACCAGCGATGAAAGGGCGTATCCGCATCAATGCGGACCACGGTGGCGTCAGCTCGCTCCAACTCTTCCAACAAACTTTGATCGAACGTATGATAAGCGCCGGGTTCGGGGGCTAATACGACGGGATGCCAATCAAAATGGGACAGGTATTTAATGAATTTAAGAGGACGCTGCACGCCGCTACCTCCCATGGGTGGAAGATAATATACAATAAAAAGAACCTTGGATTGCATAACGACGTCCCTTGCTCCTATCTGTTCGTTACCGCACCCTGCTTACACGATTTGCCCCCATTTGCCGCAGTGCGGAAAGTGGTTATTCGTCAGTCAATAAAATGTCAGGAAACCGAATAATTCGGCGATTCCTTGGTAATCTGGACTGAATGAGGATGGCTTTCCTTATAGCTGGCCGGTGAAATCTGAACAAATTCCGCTTTTTGCAACTCATCAATCGTAGGAGCTCCACAATATCCCATGGCAGCTCGCAGGCCGCCGACCATTTGATAGGTGACTTCACTTAAATTTCCTTTGTAGGGCACCCGCCCCTCAATACCTTCGGGCACCAGTTTTTTAATATCCTCTTCAATATCCTGAAAATATCGATCCTTGGAGCCGTCAGACATCGCCCCGAGACTTCCCATGCCCCTGTATGACTTGTATTTGCGGGATTCATATATGATGGTTTCACCGGGACTTTCTTCGGTACCGGCAAACATGGACCCGGCCATGATCGCATGGGCACCGCCGGCTATAGCCTTGGGGATATCTCCGGTTTGCTTGATACCGCCGTCGGCTATAAGACCGACCCCGGCCTCATGCGCATACTCTGCCACTTCCATAACGGCACTCAGCTGCGGGACTCCCACTCCCGTCACCACGCGCGTCGTACATATTGAGCCGGGCCCCACCCCCACTTTGATTACATCCACTCCGGCTTCCACGAGGTCCTTGGCGGCCTCCTTGGTCGCTATATTCCCGGCCACCAGATCCAGATCGGGGTATCCCTCTTTTACTTCACCGATGAGGTTCAATACCTTTTCGGAGTGACCATGCGCGGTATCAATTGTAATAATATCGACGCCTGAATCAACGAGCGCTTCAATACGATCCAGGCTGTTATCCGAAATTCCAACGGCCGCCCCCACCCGTAAACGACCCATTTGGTCCTTACAGGCGTAAGGATAATTCATCTTCTTCTCGATATCCTTGAACGTAATCAATCCGACCAGTTCCTTTTCCTCATTTACGATCGGCAGTTTCTCCACCTTATATTTTTGCAAAATCTCCTCGGCCTCTTCCAGGGTTGTCCCTTCGGGAGCTGTAATGAGGTTATCCTTCGTCATAATCGAGTCCAGCCGCTTATCCACATAATGCTCGAAACGCAAATCCCGATTGGTTACAATTCCCTCGAGCCGGCCTTCACCGTTGACGATAGGTATGCCACCAATCTTGTGCTTTTTCATCAGGCTTCGCGCCTTCTGGACCGTCGCATCCCGGGCCAACGTAACCGGGTCCACAATCATTCCGCTTTCGCTTCTTTTCACCAAACGTACGTGCTCAGCCTGATCCTTGATCGACATGTTCTTATGCAACATGGCAATCCCTCCTTCCCGTGCGAGGGCGATTGCCAGGCGGTATTCGGATACCGTATCCATAGCCGCGCTAATAACCGGAATATACAATTTCAGGGAGGGAGTCAACCTAACGCTCGTATCGGCATCGCGCGGAAGAATACCGGAACGACTCGGAACCAGAAGAACGTCATCGTATGTCAATCCTTGCCGCGTTACCTGTTTGAAGGGAGATGAGTTATACATTATTTATAACTTTGCACTTAGTTCCAGATTTATTCTAGCTAATATAGAAAATGAACAGCTTTTTTGCTTACTTCAATCTCACGGTTCAAAAGTCATAATTTTTCTGTTAACGCACTCCCCCGTCATTTGTTACCGTCTCGTTTTAAAAACATTCCCGGCCACTTTAAAAACGGGGGGGCGGACGGCCGTTCCTCTGATTGAAAATTTTTTCCAGCGGCTTAGCCGGTTCAGCTTTAGCTGCCTGTAAATTCCTGGTATGTGACATGTACCGGGATCCGTTCGAAAAATTTTTAGTTCTTCGGAACGGCCGTCCGCCCCCCGTTTTTAAAGTGGGCTGCCATCGATACGAAATCGTCAATATGACAGTGCCTGGACCGCTGTTTCCGCACTGCATACGCCGTCCATATAACATTCCACCCAGTATATTACACGCTTTCTTCGCTGTTCTACAAAAGGATCGCAGCTGGCATAACGCCCTTTTAACTCGTCGACTACCCCTTTTACATCTTCGCGAATCGCGTATTTCAATTCGAGCGGTAACAACCCCCATCCCAGCAATTCGAACATCTCATGTAATTGCTGATCTTCTTCGCGGGCCTGTTGATACGCTTTTTTCAGTAAGGTTGATGGATCATAACTATTTGTAAGAGCAGGTATCGTTGACATAATGGCTTCTCCTTTATCTGACTACTTTCGATTTGTTCTATTACTATTATATCAAAAGGGGGTGACACATGTATGTCACCCCTCCCTGCCCTCCGATTGAACCCGGGACTGCTCCTGAAGCTGATAGGGTAGTTTTGCCCTGTCAACAGGCAAACAGGAATCCTTCGGGGAACCCGAAACCTTGTTGAAAGGTCAGTGAACCAATGAGAAATGAATATTACGGATAAATCGAATCCTTGGCTGCCAATAAGGTGTTTTTCATCAGCATGGCAACCGTCATCGGTCCTACTCCGCCGGGCACGGGAGTTATCCAGCTGGCTTTCTCCTTGACCGATTCGAATTCACAATCGCCGACCAGCCGGTACCCCTCATCCCCTTTTTCATCTGCCACCCGGTTAAAGCCTACGTCAATAACCACGACACCTTCTTTCACCATTTCTCCCTTGATAATATTGGGCTGTCCTACAGCCACGACAATTATATCGGCTACGATGGTGTGAGAAGTCAGGTCTTTGGTAAACTGGTGACAGATCGTGGTGGTGGCTTTGCCGGCATTAGCCCCGTTCTCCCGGGACAGCATAATAGACATGGGGGAGCCGACGATGCTGCTATTGCCCACTACCACGGCATGTTTGCCCTTCGTAGGGATACTGTAATAATTCAGCAGTTCCAGGATTCCGGCCGGCGTGCAGGATCGCAGGGTAGGTTCTTCCACGGCGAGCCGCCCAACATTCATGGGATGGAATCCGTCCACATCCTTGCGGTAGTCAATCGACTCAATCACACTGTGGGTCGACAGGTGAGCGGGCAGCGGCAATTGCACAAGGATACCGTCGACGGTATCATCACTATTCAATTTTCCAATGATAGCTTTCAACTCTTTATCCGATACGGTATCCGGCAATCTCATGGTATCCGTCTCGATACCCACTTTCCTGCATGCCTTGGTTTTGGCCCGTATATAAGTGGCTGAAGCCGGATCATGACCCACCAGTACCACTTGCAGAAACGGGGGGCGATTGCCCCGGTCCACCCATTCCTTTACATCGGCCTGCACTTGCTCTTTCACCAAATCGGCCACTTTACGTCCGTCAATAATCTTTGCTGACATATAAAGTCTGGATCAATGTTTATGATTTAACAGAGCCCTGAATCCATACCGGTCTACCCGACGGGCATCAAGTTACGGGAGTAAAACTAATATTTTCTGTAGAGGTATTCGAGGATTTTTTTCTGCGCCTGATCCACCACCTTTTTTTTGACGGTGTAGTTGTTGGCTGCCATACTTACGACCAGTTCCCGACCGGAGGAAGTAGTCAAATAACCGGAGAGCGTTCTTACCCCGGATATAAACCCGGATTTGCCCCGCAATTCACCCGAAACGGGCGAATTGCCGAATCTGGTTTTAAAAGTCCCATGCTCATCGGCTACCGAGAGGCTTTTATAAAAAACGGGATAATTCTTATGATCTCGCATTGCGACTAAATAGGCCGAAAGATCCTCCGTCGTGGTTAATGTACTCCCCGCCATTCCCGATCCATCGGCAAGTTCCAGGCGCGTCGTATCCACCTTCATTTCATCTGCAAATTCACCGATCAGTTTCAGTCCAAGCCGGGTACTTCCCCGGGTATTAAAGTATTCAGCGGCGGCCGTACGGACCATCATTTCCGCATAAAAATTACTACTTTCTCTATTGATCTGATAGAGGAGGGTATCCAGCTTGGGAGAATGGTGGGTGGCAAACAATCGGTAGGAACTCGTATCCCTGCCCACAGGCTCATGATCTACCACGGTCCCTCCTTCCACCTGAATCCCTTTTTTACGTAAATATTTTACAAACGTATCAACGAAATATCCCGACGGTTCCGCAACCGACAAAGCTTCCTCTTCAAAATAATTTTGGGGCAGTTTACTTTTTAAAATGATCGTATTGGTTCCCAGAATTCGCCGATACGACTCGTCAAATTCCGTATGGGGCGGGGTGATAACCTGGTCGTTTATAAAACGGACATAATTCGTGTTAAAAGGGAACCAGCTTATCTGTGGCGTGTCTCCAACCTCTCCATTGGCGTGGACATCCAGCTCAACCGTATTCCCATTAAAAGAAAGGGCGTTGATCTCAACTGCATAATAATAAGAGAGGTCACTCCATTCCCATCCCTCGGGATACGGCTTGGGATCAAAATACCCGTCGTTCCCTATCACCGATCCCGTTATACGCTTTATACCCAGACTATCCAACACGTGATAGAACTTTTCAAAAACGTGCCATCTCCGCTTATCGAAATAGGTACCGCTGATGGCCGGATCTCCCTTGCCCACCAAAAGCAGGTCCCCCTTCCACGCCTCTCCTTCTCTTTTGCCTATCCCGTAGAGGGGCGTTTCATATTGATAATCCGGCCCCAGCACCTCAAGCAGCATACCGCTGGTGAGCAACTTCAAATTGGAAGCGGGACGAATCAATTTCCCCGAATTATAGCGATACAGCATGCTCCCGGTCGTATCTCTCACACTGACGGACCAAAAACTTTCATTAAGCCGGGGCTGTTGAATGATTTCCTCCACGGGATGAAGACTCTTATGTTCCTGCGCCGCCGTCACGCCCACTCCCATAAATAGCCACAGGAATACCAACCACAGAAAAAATCCCCCCGTCATGGATATTAACAGGTTATCTGACCCGCAAGAGGCTGAAATTTCTTCGGGAGTGTTCATGTCTCTCGTATTAGATTAATCGATTGTTATAACGGCAGCAAGGGGCTTAATCCACGGAACAGCAACCCTTGTCAACTCTCTTTTACCCCGAAATAACGTTCTTCCTCCTTTTGGAAAGTATCCATTATTTCTTCAGCTGTACTGCACTGCTGCAGTTTTTCCCTGAAATCTTCATTATTCATCAAACGGGATATCCGGGACAACATCTTGATGTGAATACTATTCTCAGATTCAGGCCCCACCAGTAAAAAAACCATTTGAACGGGTCGGTCATCGACTCCGGCAGCTCGGCGAGCGCGGCGGCGCCGGTGGT
>CAYQXO010000139.1:0-3955 GCA_964421495.1 uncultured Balneolaceae bacterium
ACGAAGTGAGCCCTTAAACAAAAATATATAGTATGGATCGTAAAAACGCTTTGCGGTTGTTGGCCGGAACGAGTTTGGGAGCGATGCTTCCGACCCGGTTGTGGGGGAGGGGACGGCAGCAGCGGCCGAATATATTGTTCATCATGACCGACGACCACGATGAGGATGCGATCAGTGCCTATGGGGGGAACCTGGTTGAAACCCCGAACATAGACCGCCTGGCGACCGAGGGGATGCGTTTTGACCATTGTTATGTGACCAATTCGCTGTGTGCTCCGAGTCGGGCCAGTATTTTGACTGGCAAGTATAGCCATAAGAACGGTATAAAGAAAAACTACCACAACTTTGACGGATCCCAATTGACCGTCCAGCGCCAACTGCAGCAAAACGGGTATTATACGGCGATGGTGGGTAAGTGGCACTTGGGCAGCACGCCGACAAATTTCGATTACTGGATTCACTTGCCCGGGCAGGGCCGTTATTTCGATCCCCGGTTTTACGAAAAGGGAACCGACGGACTGCAAACGATCGAGGGATATTCGACCGACGTGATCACCGATCTGACCATCGATGCTATTGACCAAGTTCGCAATACAGACCAGCCCTTTTTCCTGATGTCGCATTACAAAGCGGTTCACGCTCCCTTCAGTCCGGCACCTCGTTACCGCCAGTCGTACGACGGGAGAAAGGCTCCGCTGCCGGAGTCGCTGTATGATGATTACGAGGGCAAATCTAAAACGGCCCGGGAATACGGCCGGCGATGGGGGTCTTCCAACGAAAACCGGAGGGAGCAATATCAGGAATTCATGAATCCCTACCTGGAGACGGTAATGGGGATTGACGAGAACGTCGGCCGCCTGCTCGATTATCTGGATGAGAACGGATTAGCGGAGAACACCGTCGTTATTTATACGACAGACAACGGGTTCTATCTGGGCGATCACGGTTACCTGGACAAGCGAATCATGTATGAGGATGCCCTTCAAATTCCCTTGATAGTGCGATATCCCCCGGAAATACCGGCCGGTTCCGTAAACGGGGATATGGTCCTGAACCTGGATTTTCCCGAGACGTTTCTGGACTATGCCGATGCGAATATACCGGAGGCCATGCAGGGCCGTAGTCTGCGGCCGCTCTTGCGGGGAGAGCAAGTCCGGGACTGGCGAAATTCGCTTTACTACCACTTTTATGAGTCGGACGGCCCAGGCAACGTGGAAAAGCACTACGGCGTGCGTACCGAGCGGTATAAATTGATCTATTTTTATACGCTGACGGCCGACGAGCAACCGTGGGAGATGTACGATTTGCAAAAAGATCCCTACGAGATGAACAATATCTATGACGACCCGTCCTACGCCGAAACCCGGCACTTTCTAAAAGAGGAGTTGAAACGCCTGCGAGAATATTACGGGGATGACACCGGGATCGGGGTGGATGAGCATGCAACCGATTTGGAAGAGGAAAGAGAGCGGCCCGGGGAAGTACAACTGGCCCAAAACTACCCGAATCCCTTTAATCCGTCGACCCGCATCCAATTTACGTTACCTACCAGTCAACGAGTGGAACTGAAGGTCTATAATAGTATGGGAGGGGAAGTGAGAACATTGATGGACGAAATACGACCGGCCGGGCGCCATACCGTCCGCTTTGACGGTAATAGTCTGGCCAACGGAGTTTATTTCTACCAGCTTGAAACAGAGCGGGGCCCCACCTTAACCCGTAAAATGATTCTGTTGAAATAAGCAGTACTCCCCCAGGGATGTTTCTGGCTTGAACCGATGAGGTATATATACAACATAGCCCCGAGCAAGAATAGCCTTCGAGCCAGAGCTTGTCCCGACCACTGTCGGGGCCTCGAGCCTTCAGCATATTTTCACTTACTCAACTTCAGGTATATAATCGTCGACTTTTTCGTGCATATGGGGTTTTCTGGAGTCGGGAATGTTTGAATCCTTTCGGAGGGCAAGGTGGTAAATCCTGTACCACCGGTGCTGAATACGATCGCTGACGGAATAATTATCGAGTACGGCCCTGGAAAACTTCAACCCTTCTTCATAAGCACGGTAACCGATAAATCGATTGTTAAGTGCAAGTAAACGATCCCCAAATGCTTTGCTTTTTTTCGATTCCGGGAAAGTAAATGCTTTACCGCTTGCGATTTCGCGCAGCTCCTTGAATTCCTGCATTGCCAACAGCGTATTGAAGTAACGAAGAAAAAAATCTTTGTTTTGGGGATACCGGGTGGCGAGGCATCTGTTAGCGCAGAGGACATAACGGCCATATCGTTTAATGTCAGGATCCGACCAGGAGCGGGGACCATAATTTTTGACTCCCTCGTAGTATAAATATCCCACCGTGTCCTGAATCACTCTGTGTTTAACGTGCGGATTCGCATCCTTGTAATTGCGGGATCGAAATGTGGAGTTACCGGTAGCTTTTTCTGCTGCGTTGAAACCAAATTCCCCTACCCAGAACAAGACCTTTTCGTTGGTAGAGTCGGATTTCAGGTAGCGAAGGGATAGTTCAAAACCCTCCCGATATTGTTCTTCCCGATTCAGATACCCCAGCGTATCTATATTGACCGGCTTGGATTTTACTTGGTCGGGCAGGGGACATGAACAATGTTGGGCGAGAGAATCATCCAGGGCAAACAAAGATAAAAAAGCAAAAAGGATAACCATATCTGAAGTAAAAGTTTGGAAGATCCCTTTGAAAAACGCGGGGAGGTCTCTGAAGCACTTGGGATGTTCAGCCTTATGGCTAAAACGTGTATTCCCTAAATGTCGGTATTTTGAACTCGGATCCCGGTAAAGCACAAGTCAGCTGAATTTCCCTGGCTAAAGAGGCCTCCCCGCGTTTTTCAAAGGGATCTGGGATTGTTAATAAAAGCTCTAAAAGGGATATTAGACAATTTTATGATCTCTGTAAAATGAAACATTATAATAGGATTCGTAACGAATAGCTAACCTTGTTAATAAAAGAGTGATATCTGTAAAGAACAGTTTTCAAGTAGATAAAAATGTTATATATTACAGGTGACCTGATTCAGGTTATAGTATTTTTTAGCGGAGAGGGGGAGTATTGAAAATCCGTCAAATGAAAAACAGACCACATTGAACAACAGTAATCAACCTGTTTTCCTGGTTGGTAGATTTTTTAAAACCGGGAAAAAAAGTTTATGAGGTTTTGTTAAAGTTACTACCACAAGCCAATTCCTGCTAACCATGGTTTATCCTCAAAACTGCATGCATGCTTGACTTTGCAGCGATTAATTCATACCTATTTTGTAGGAATCCAAAGATTTTGCAAATAGCTGAATCAGTTTAATAAAACTCATTCTCCAATAAATTCGTCAACCTAAAATAAAATAAGGAATAAGATGAATAACTCGTTACAAAAGTTTCTTTTGACAATAGGTGCCGTGCTCTTGGTATCTATTGGTGCGAGGGACGTGTTAGCCCAGTTGCCATCCGGTATAGGTGGTCCATATACGGCTGATACGGCCACCGTCGCACTGTTGCACTTCGATGGAGCAGACTCGATTGCGGTATTATCGGCAGAGGACATACCAACGATCGACACTGCGCAGGTATGGGAAGAAGCCTGGAATGATACACCCAGAGAAGATGGTGTTCAATTTCATGAGACAAGCGCTCTTCCCGAGCTGGGCGGTTCTGTATTTTTGGATCAAACCGATGATGATGCTAATAATAACCGTTACAGCATTATCCGGATTTTGAACAATAACAAGGTATTTAATTTGGCCAATGATATAACCCTGGAAGGATGGTTCAAGATTGCTGACAATGGTCAAGCGGACCGACGGCATAAGTTCTTCTTTAAACCGGGAGACGATGTCTTTTTCTATAACAACTTTGCCGTGGATGTTTGGGAACAAAACGGATCATACATTAAACCTCAATTCCATACTGTAGATGACGGTTGGATTGATCCA
>CAYQXO010000139.1:3965-6529 GCA_964421495.1 uncultured Balneolaceae bacterium
CTTTTTTGTTGGATATGAGCGTGGCGAATGGTATCACTATACATACGTCCGTGATCATAACGACTCGACTCTGACTCAAGCTGTTTATAGTGCCGATGGTACATTTATGTCGTCAGGTCAAGTTGACTGGAAGGGAAATGATGATGCAGCGCTGGCCGATACGGCAAATTCCGGAGAACTTTCACATCTCTATCTCGGAGTTAATCCTAACGCGAATATTGGTAATGAAAATGATCCGCCGTCTGTTTGGGGACCTGCAGCTAATCAGCAATTCTACGGCAGCATGGACGAGATTCGTGTTTCGAATGTAGCTCGCGAGTTGATTGTTCCGTTCTTTGCGACGGGATCTCCCAATCTGTGGGACAAGGATCTGCAATCTCCGCGAGCGGATAGTCAGAGTTTCGCGCTTAATGCACGGTGGAATGATATCCACCAGGATAGCACGTCATTGACCTTCCATTATAATTGGGGGGAAGGATGGAATTCAAAAGAAATGACCAACGTGGATACCACCCGTTATACCGTTACCGTCCCGAATGGGCCGGGTGGAACGACCTTCCAGTATTATGCAACCGCGCATGCCGAGGATGAAGTGAAGGGCCGTTATCCACAGGGTGGCGATATATCTGAATTTGATATCCAATTCTTGCCGGGAACCACGTTAAAGCTTAGTTTCGAGGAAGGGGATGAAGATATCGCCCCGATCGACAGCTCAAGATTTAACTACCAGGTAGATCCAGTTGGAGGTACGTCATACCATGGCGAAGCAATTGACGGAACCTGGTCCTATCAATTGGGCCCGAACAGCGACTTGGCAGCAATGGATGCTCCGGCAACGGCTTCCTTTACGTTTACGGCCGACCTCTGGTTCAAGGCCCAGCAAGCGCCTTCGAATCATGCACGATTGTTGGCCCACGAGAATCCGGGTGACTCCTCCAGCGTGAACTACTCCCTTTATTTCATGAACGGTTCGCTGCATGCAAAAGCTACCGGTTCCGGTGATGTCGAGTTGAACGATCACCAGATTCAAACCGGTCAATGGTATCGTGCCGTTTACATGGTCAGCGAATCTGCCCATTCCCTGCAGTTGTGGGACAGAAATGGAAATCTGGTTACCCACGATATAGAAGAGATCAACGGCCAGCCGGCGAAAGACCAGAACGGTACGTTCTATGTCGGTCAGGGTAATTTCTATCCCGACAGCGCATTCAGCGGACTCGTTGACAAGGTCGAACTCGTCAACTTCCCGTCCGAGCAAGGTCCGTTTATTGCCCAGAATGTGACGCAATACGTGAGTGTGCCGGATACGCTGAGTGAGTACCCGATTGAAGTGGATATACCGCATGCCGGCGAGGGAACGGTTGATGCCCGTCTGCACTATCGCGGACAGTTTGGCTGGACGTTCCTCGAGATGGACAAGCAGGATGAAAGTTCCGTGTATTCGAAGTCGATCACCTCACAAGCCGGCAAAACAGAAGTTCCATACTTCGTGGAAGTGAACGAGGGACCGTACAGCGCTACGCTGCCTGTTGGTGCGACAGCGAGTGATACAACGGACAATTATGAATTCGCCGTCTACAACCTGTATACAAAAATCCTGGATGTGGACTTTGAAGAGTATGTCCAGGATACCTCCGCGGTGATTCCGGTGGACAAATCCTCCTACAGCGAATTCAACGAGGGGCATGTCCGCGGTGCGAATCCGTTCAAGATGCCGATCAAATCCAGCGATGCGCCCGAAGGCAACAACTCCATGCTCTTCTCCCTCGAGGATACGAGTTATGTCGAGTTCCGTTCGGGCTTCCTGCATCCGGATGAGATCACGATGACCTTCTGGTTCAAGGTCAACGAGTTTGACCCGGATCTTCCGGGCGGTTGGCAGTATTACCGTTCGATCCAGATCATTACCAAGAACAATGAGAACGTATTGAGAAATGGAACTCCACATTATGCTGATGCGTATTATTCAGCCGCGATCAACAACGAGCAATACAGCGGCCAGCCGCGGACGCTCGTGGGTCGTGCGATGACCGTTAACGAGATTGCCGCTGGCAACGTACGCACTATGCACGACGGGCTTGATATGGATTCCACACTTGTGAAGGACAAGTGGTATCAGGTGCATTTCGAGTATAGCAAGAATGATACGGCCTTCACGATGTTGAAGGACATCGACGGCAAACTGATTGAGGAAGTGGGCATGGATACAGACGGATTCGGCGATATGCTCAAAAACAGTCAACCGCTGACGATCGGCTCGCACGACGTGCGAGGCCCGCAAGATGTTGAATTCTTTGGACGTGGTGCTTTCTTCAGCGGACTTATCGATGACATCCAGATCTACAACTACGCGGCCACGTCCAAGCCGCCGCAGGTCAGCGAGGTGACGGACCTCGACTCGATCAGTACCAATGCCGATCCGCAGTCGGTCAGCGCCACGGTAACCCGCAACGGCGAAGAGCCGGTCTACCTGGTATGGAGAGTGCAGTCCTCCAGCGGCACCACCGCGTGGGACTCCACGGCCATGGAAGCCGATTTCACCGGTTCCAACTACAGCGCCGAGA
>CAYQXO010000140.1:0-6397 GCA_964421495.1 uncultured Balneolaceae bacterium
CTGTATGTCACGCTGGAACCATGCCCCATGTGTTCGACTGCTTTGGTGTGGTCTAAAATTGAAAAAGTTGTTTTTGGAGCCACAGATGCACAATATGGTGCATCAAGCAGCGTATTCAATTTAGCCGCCCATCCCTCGCTTAACCATGAATACAAGGTCATACAGGGGATAATGGAAAGAGAATGCGAGGAAATGATACAAGCCTTCTTTCAACAAAAACGGTCCTCATAAAAACAAAGCATCCTATTTGAAAACATCCGACAGGCTCCTGGACCGACAACAAATTATTCGGCGGAACTGAGGTCCATGGATTGAATGGCATCAACCGAAGGATTGCCGGGACCGCTTAATAACAGAGAAACGGCCATTAAGAAAAGAACCAGGTCAAATTCCCATCCGCCAATAAAACCCACTGAGAATTTAAAGGTTATCAAAGCTCCCGCCATAACAAGGGCTAGAGATGTTGCTCCTACTCGCGTGTACCATCCAGCAAGAACCAGGAGTCCCCCTACAAATTCCAGAAAGGTCACTATCCAGATGGTAACGGTGGGAAACGGAACTCCCACGTCTGCAAAAAAATCGGTCTGCCCCTGGATGTTCAGAAGTTTGTCCCATCCGTGGACAATAAATACCGCACCAAGCGCTATTCGAATGAGTAGTGGTGCATAACGGCTTAAAGCATTACGTGCCTGATCCATAAATCCCTGTCATTTTTTGTTTATAGTTACGAATAAGTGGCTCCTGTAATTAATGGATACAAATTGCAATGATTCAAGTATTGAACAATTTTATATTGTAAGAGCATTGTCACGATGAAGAACCATTTGTACATTGGATGGGTAGCTGTTATTCGCCACTTATAATTTACTACTAATTTCGCTCTACTTATGAAGAAAGGTAATAATGATAAAACTTCCCACTGGAATCGACGTAAATTCCTGAAATCCGTACCGTTTGCCCTGGGAGCCCCATTTGTTTTAACACGAAATGCGCGCGGCAGGGAAAAGCAATCCCCTTTAGCTCAGTCCGACGATAAGCCGATTACCGCTGAAGAAGTGCTAAAAGCCGTTCCGGAGCCTGTTATTCCCAACCGACAGGATCTGAAGGAGATGTATCAACGTTGTTGGGTGTTAGGTCTGGAAAGTTCGGAATTGGGTATTCCCGGCAGTGGATTCGTGGACTGGTATATCGACGCCGCGTTTGACAATCGCATTTTCCAATGGGATACCTGTTTTTCCCTGGCCTGGGCAAAGTATTCCCAGGGAAGCCTGCCCAATATGCAGAGTCTCGACAATTTTTACAGGAAACAGCATGATGACGGTGCGATATCGGGTGTTATCCAAAAAGAAACCGGGAAGGACGATCAACCTAAAGATTCCCCCTGGTTTACGCGTAATAATCTGTTTTCCTGGATTGAGTATGAATACTATCGCACTACCGGTGATGACTCGCGTTTTGAACGCGTGGTTCCAATTCTGGCGAACTATGCGCGGTGGGTGAAGCGGAATCGCCGTCACGACAACGGTCACCTCTACTGGTCGGGTTGGAGCAGCGGCATGGATAACTCTCCTCGCTCACGTGCGGACAAATTTTATCCACCCTACTCCTGGGTCGACTATGACGGGAATGAAGCGCTAGCCGCCTGGTATCTGGCAAAAATGGCTGAAGTGATCAATGATCAGGAAACCGCTGATGAGTTTTATCAATGGCACGCCGAACTGAAAAAACTGGTAAATAGAGACATGTGGAGCGAGGAAGATCGTTTTTACTGGGATCTCGACAAAGACGATTCCTTCATGAAAGTTAAAACGATTGCATCCTTCTGGCCGATGTGGGGACGAGTCGCTGAAGAAAAGCATGTAGAGGGATTGGTTCATCATCTGAACGATACAACGTCGTTTAATCGTCCTCACCGGGTTCCAACAACGGCGGCCGATGAAGAGGGATACACCTTCTCCGGTCGCTATTGGAGAGGTAGCATATGGGCGCCGACCAATCACATGGTTACCAAAGGCCTAATGGCCAACGACAGGATTAAACTTGCCCGCGATATCGTCTTGAATCATCTGAACAATATGGCGGCCGTATTCAATAGCACCGATACCGTTTGGGAAAATTACGCACCGGAATACAGCAAGGCCGGACAGCCGGCCAAATCGGATTTCGTCGGATGGTCGGCGGTAGGTCCCATTGCACAGCTTATCGAAAACTATATCGGTATTATCCCGGATGTGCCGGACAATCGAATTGACTGGAATCTGTTGACCACCGAGAAAGTGGGTCTTCGCAATATTTCCTTTGGCGAGGATAACAACGTTGAACTTATAGCGGGGGAAAGACGGTATTATACTGATCCGGTAAAAGTCTCCGTAAAAACCCAAAAACCCTTTACCCTTCGTCTGTTTGACGGTCAACAAACTTACACTAAACAGATCGCAAAAGGTTCGAGCGAAATAACAGTAGGGTCAGAAAACTGATATCAGGCGATCCCCTTCACTGTTTTCTGTCCCATTTCTCCTTTTTAGCTTGAAACCCTTTTGGTAACCCAAAAGGGAACGTTCCGGGTTTTTCGCCAAATATAAAATCTGGTATGAAATTGAGCTGTACTGGTCTACTGTGATTTAAGCGGCGAAGTTATATATTCGCCGGTTTTTCATCTCCCGTTTCCGGTTCAAGCCGGAACTCGGAAAATGCCTTTTCCCGGAAAAACGTATCAGCAAACTGTTGAATATGCGCGGCGGAAACCTCGTCGATATGCTCCACGAGTTCATCGAGGGTGATAAACCGATCAAAATAGATCATGCTCTTGGCCAGCCGGCTCATGCGGCTGCTGGTATTTTCCTGCGACAACAACAGCTTGCCTTTTAATTGGGTTTTGGCTTGCTCAAGTTCTTTTTCCGGGACTTTTGTTTCCCTCATTTTATGAAGCTCTTCAAAAATCAGGGATCTCATATGCTTAACATATTCCCGATCGGTGCCGGCATAAATACCAAAAATGCCCGTATCGCTATATACCTGGTTAAAAGTCTGGATGTTATAACAATATCCATGCTGTTCGCGAATATTCTGGTGTAATCGCGCACTCATCCCGCCTCCCAGTATCGTATTGGCCAGCAAGAGGGTGTATTTGTCCTCATGATCCGCTTCTAACGCTCTTCTTCCCAGTAAGTAATGCGTCTGTTCGATCGATCGCTTCATAGAGTCGCTGGTTGCCTGATATTGCGATAAGGCTTTTCCATTGACTTTCTCTTTTTTAGCGTGCAGATCTTCAAAACGCTTTTGTATCTGTTGAAGCAGCGCATCGTGGCCGACAGCTCCCGCCACGCTTACCACCAGGTTTGACGGGAAATAACGCTGATCCATATAATTGAACAAATCGTCTCGGGTCAACGCCTGGACCGATTTCTCATCTCCTATAACCGGCCGACCCAATGCATCCCCCTCAAATAACATTCGATTAAATTGTTCAAACGCAAAATCCTGCGGGTTATCCCGGTACATTTTCATTTCTTCGAGGACTACCTTTTTTTCTTTTTCCATCTCATCCTCCGGGAATAGAGGATGCAAAATCATATCCGAGAGTACGTCAACAGCCCGATCCAGCTCTTCGTCCAGGCAGCGGGCATAATAACAGGTGTATTCCGATGACGTAAAGGCATTCAGGTAACCGCCGACCGACTCCATGCTCAGGGCGATATCATAGGAGGATCTGGATTCGGTTCCTTTAAACAGCATATGTTCCAGGAAGTGGGTGATACCGGCCACTTCTTCCGTCTCGTTGCGGCTTCCGGTTTTGACCCATATACCGACTGCCACGCTTTTAACGCCCGGTATATGCTCACTGACTACCGTTAAGCCATTCGACAGTTTGGTTTGCTGAACAAGATCGACTTGTGTCTGGGACATAGACAGGAGTATTAAATGTGAATATCAAATAGAATTTTCGTTAAACCGTGCTGCAATAAAAAAAGCGCCATCGAAAAAGATGGCGCTTTTCAAAATAGAAGAACGAAGCGTAACTACTCCTCCTCACCATCCTTATCGATGAGGGCTTTGCGTGAAAGTCGCAGTTTACCTCCCTGTTCCACTTTCAACAACTTGACTTCAATTTTATCTCCCACACTCAAGTGATCATGGACATCATCAACGTGAGAGTGATTGATTTCCGAGATATGCAACAATCCGTCTTTACCGGGTACAATTTCCACAAAAGCACCATAATCTTTAATAGCTTTAACAGTGCCCTCGTAGACGGTTCCCTCTTCGAGGTCTCCAACAATTCCTTTAATGCGCCGCTTGGCCTCTTCAGCTTTCTCAAGATCGTCGGCTGTAATGGTGATGAGGCCTTTGTCCCGTTCTTCATCTTCTTCGACCCAGATTTCCGTGTCCGTCTCTTTCTGCAGGGTTTGAATTATTTTACCCCCCGGACCGATCACGTTACCAATCTGCTCGCCGTCAATTTCCATTTTTACAAATTGAGGGGCAAATCTGGAAAGTTCCGTTCTCGGCTCGGAAATACTTTCCGCCATTTTCTCCAGAATGTGCATCCGGCCTTCCGTGGATTGTCGGAGGGCTCGTTCCATGGTTTCAAAGTCGATACCCTTGACTTTAATATCCATTTGACATGCGGTAATACCGTCAGCCGTACCGGTAACTTTAAAGTCCATATCGCCCATAAAATCCTCTTCGCCGCGGATATCAGACAAGACGACAGTTTCATCCTCGCCAACAATCATTCCCATGGCTATTCCAGACACCGGCTTTTCTAGCGGAACGCCGGCATCCATAAGGGCCATCGAACCGCCGCAGACCGAGGCCATTGAGGAAGAGCCGTTGGATTCGAGAATATCGGATATTACGCGAATTACATACCCGAAGTCCTCAAAACTCGGCATCACCTGCTTAATGGCCCGCTCGGCCAGGTGTCCGTGTCCGATTTCGCGTCGACCCGGACCACGCAGAAAGGCCGTTTCACCCACGCAGAACGGAGGGAAATTATAGTGAAGCATGAACTGCTTGGCCTCTTCCTGGAAGAGAGTGTCTATAGCTTGCTCGTCCCGTTTGGTACCCAGCGTGACAGAGGCAAGTGCCTGGGTTTCGCCCCTTGTGAATATGGCCGAGCCGTGCGTGCGCGGCATGTAACCGGCTTCAGTCCAGACCGGTCGTATTTCGTCGGGGGAGCGGCCGTCTATGCGTTTTTTCTCGTTCAGAATGAGATTTCGCAACTCTTCTTTTTCTACATCTCCGATAATATCGCCGATCTCCTCTTCGAGATCTTCTTTCTCATCTTCCTCCTCGATATCGGCGGTGAGATTCTGTTTGGCCTGCTTCTTAATCTCGTCAAGGCGTTCGGTATATTCCTCTTTTCCGAGTTCGGCAGCCACCAGATCACGGACATCATTCGTTACTTCGTTTTTAACTTTTTCAGCCAGTTCTTCATCCGTTTCTTCCGCTTCAAATGAACGCTTCTCATCTCCAAACTCTTCTCTCAGCTCATTTTGAAATTCACAAAGTTTGACAATGGATTCATGGGCTGCCTTGATAGCATCAATCATCTCCTCTTCGGAGACCTCTTCCATATCACCTTCGATCATAATAACGCTATCTTCCGTTCCACCCACGAGCAGATCAATATCGGATTGCTCGATTTCCATTTGGGTCGGATTAATCACGTGTTCGCCGTCAATTCGTCCCACGCGAACCTGTGCCATGGGACCGTCAAACGGAATATCGGAAAGCGTTAGAGCTACAGAAGCACCAAATCCGCCCAGTACATCTCCGTCATTTTCGCCGTCAGAGGATATTACGCTGCAAATAATTTGTGTTTCGTGAAGATATCCTTCGGGAAAAAGAGGTCGAATGGTCCTGTCAATCAGCCGGCTGGATAAAATTTCCTTGTCGGAGGGTTTACCTTCTCTTTTGATGAACCCTCCAGGGAATCGTCCGCCGGCCGACATGCTTTCACGCAAGTCAACGGTCAGTGGAAAAAATCCCAATTCGGGTTTAGGCTCCTTTTCGCTTACGGCCGTACACAAAACCATCGTTTCTCCCATTTGCACTGTCGCCGCTCCATCAGCCTGCTTGGCCAAACGCCCCGTTTCTACCTTTATTTCTTTACCCGGGGCAAATTCGATTGATCTAAAATCTGCTTTCATAATAAGTTTTATTGATGTCTTGTTAGCTTGTAAATATTCAATTTCCGTTACTTCGTACGTAATTTATAGCGATATTCCCGCTAAAATTTTTTCAATACCCAAAACTGTTTGAATAAATGTTTTGCAGGAAGGAAAACAAAAAGGCACGTTTGTGAACGTGCCTTTCCAGTCTCTTATTTGCGAATATTGAGATCATTGATAAGCTCTCGATATTTCTCAATATCCTCACTTATCAGGTAATT
>CAYQXO010000141.1:0-6280 GCA_964421495.1 uncultured Balneolaceae bacterium
ACCAAGTTCTCAGTCGAGTTTTATTCCGAAAAAATCCATGAATATCCCTATCAAAATGCCGTCAATATAGCCGGTATCGTCGGAGGCATGGAATATCCCGGGGTCTCATTTTGCAGTTGGCGTGCAACCGGCCGTGGACTTTGGGGGGTAACCAATCATGAGTTTGGTCACAACTGGTTCCCAATGATCGTCGGCTCCAACGAACGCCAGTGGTTCTGGATGGATGAGGGACTGACTACCTTTATAAACGGATGGGCTACAAAAGCGTTTAATGACGGGGAGTATCATATGAAAGAGAATACGGCGGATCGTATTGCCTACTTTCTGGATAGTCCCCGAAGTGAAGCTATTATGACGTATTCGGACCAGATTCAGCGGGATAACCTCGGCATCGTCTCGTATTTCAAGCCTGCTTTCGGCTTGCAATTACTGCGTAATCAAATTCTCGGTCCCGAACGATTTGACGAGGCCTTCCAGGCTTATTTTGATCGCTGGAAGTACAAGCATCCGACTCCGGACGATTTCTTCAACACCATCGAAGACGTAGCCGGGGAAGAGTTGGATTGGTTCTGGCGCGGGTGGTTTGAGAAAACGTGGACCCTCGATCAGGCGGTCGATTCCGTCAGATATTACAAAGACCAACCCTCGAAAGGTGCTATCATCAGTATCAGCAACAAAACCGAGATGGTGATGCCGGTAGAGTTGAAAGTTGTGGAAGCGGATGGCGATTCGGGACGCGTGCATCTTCCCGTGGAAGTATGGCTAAGAGGTGATGTCTGGCATCACAAGTATGATTCTGACAGCAAAATTGAATCGGTGCAGCTTGATCCTGACCAGGTTTATCCTGATTACCCCCGTTCCAATAATCAATGGACGGGCAAGGGGCAATCCGGGAATGACTGATTACGGAATACTTATTAAATAAAGTAGCTGTGTTGGGAGTCTGTCGGAATAGTTGGATCGTAGCGAAAAAATCCGGTCTCTTTGCAGAATATTTGTAAAAGTCCGACGGACTCCTTACATGCTATTTTTTGAGTTCGTTACGGGGGAGGCGAAACATAGCTTTGGTCCGGTTTCGACCTTTATCCGATCGCTTTTGAAATACGGTTTTCGAGGGCTACGGCAAATCCCTCGCGCTGCAGAATATGGTTGGGGAAAGCTTCTATGGCTATTTCCCGGACTCCCTCGTGATCCGCTTGCCTGAACCGATCGTATAGCTCACGGGCAAATTTTTCATAATCGCCGCCGTAGCGCATGACATGGAAATCGCTATTCTCCCTATTTTCACCAGGAGTTGGCGGCCTGTTTCCTGTGTGAAAAAGGTATAAAATATGGGACGATTTTATTTTTTCGTTATCTGACAGCCAGCGAACCCGGGCCCGGGGGGAGTAGTGCGTGTATTTCATGCCCGGGCTGCGCGCCGGCTGGTCTCCACTTTGCTTGTTTTTTTCTTCAAATACCACGGGAGTATCAATGGTATTCTGCAGTTGTTTTATGGAAATCGCACCGGGACGTAGTATGCGGTAGGGCTCATCGCTGACGTCAACAACGGTCGATTCAATTCCGATACGGGTGGGGGGATCTTCAATAATAGCCAAATCCGGACCAAAATCGGCTCGAACATGCTCGACGGAGGTAGGGCTGGGACGTCCCGATTTGTTGGCGCTGGGGGCCACCAGGGGACCTGCACCGCTTATGAGGGATCGAGCGACCTCGTGATCTGGCATGCGGAGGGCTACTGTATCCATGCCTCCGGTAATCAGGTCCAATACCTGTTTGCGTTTTCTGAAAATAAGGGAGAGGGGACCCGGCCAGAAGTTTTTCATCAAGGTGCGGGAGTCCGCCGGTATGTGCAAGGCGAATGCTTCCGCTTCGGCTGAATCGGATATGTGAACGATTAAGGGATTATCAGACGGTCGACCTTTTAATTCGAAAATTTTCCTAACGGCGGAGGGATTTTGAGCATCAGCCCCGAGCCCATATACGGTTTCGGTCGGAAAAGCGACTACTTCTCCCGCTTGTAAAAGTTGGATATAATGGGTTAACGAAGATTTCATCATTGAAAGCAAAGCAGTTAATACGGGCATTTCCCGCAATTAGCTAAATATTGCGGGCCGCAGCGAGCACAGTATCCGATTCAGGGATCAGGCGAACCACAGTGGGTTGCCTACTCTTCCGGTGCCGTTAATTCGGTCATTTCTTCCTCGTTTTGCTGCATATCGTGCAGAAATGCCCGACCGGCATGGATATCCGGAACATTAAAGATAACAAAACGGACCGCATTTTCTTTCTGGATTAACTTATATTTATCCTCTCCGTATTCCTGCAGCCGTTTAAGAATTTTTTGAAAGTACCCATTTTGATAGAAGGTTTCCCCGAGTTCGGTGTCACTCGTCGGACAAAAGAGCCACATGCGATCGGAACGGATGCGAACTTTGGTGATAAAACTGCGGGCTGCAAACAGTTTTATTTCGGCGGCGGTCATCAGGTTTTCTGCTTCATCGGGAAGCGGGCCGAAACGGTCTTCAATTTCATTTTTCCAGTCTTCAATTTCATCCGGGGAGGTAGCCTCGGCCAGCTTGCGATAGAGATTCAGACGTTCCACGTTGTCGGAAATGTATTCATTGTCCAACAGGGCGGGTCGGTCGAATTCCACTTGCGTTTCGGGAAGTTCGGTGTCTACTTCCACCTCGTCAAATACGTCCTCAAATTCTTCTTCCTTGAGTTCCTTGACGGCATCGTTGAGTATGCGTGTATACATTTGAAATCCGAGGTCGTTTATAAAGCCGCTCTGCTCGGCCCCGAGCAGGTCGCCCGCCCCCCGGATATCGAGGTCCCGCATGGCGAGATTGAACCCGGAACCGATGTCGGAAAACTCTTCAAGGGCCATGAGTCGCTGTCTTGCTTCGGGACTCAGTTTCTGAATGGGACGCGTTATGAGATAGCAATACGCTTTGCGATTGGAGCGGCCCACGCGTCCCCTCAACTGATGAAGCTCCGCGAGGCCAAAGTGATCTGCCCGGTTGATGATCATCGTGTTGGCGTTGGATATGTCAATGCCGTTTTCCACGATATTTGTGGAGATCAAGACGTCGAACTTGTTCTGATAGAAGTCGTGTATGATTTTTTCCAGTTTCCGGGACGACATCTGTCCGTGAGCATACCGTACCCTGACATCCGGAACGAGCTGGCGAATCATGGAGGCGACTTCCTCTATATTTTTCACCCGGTTGTGAATAAAGAAGACCTGGCCTCCCCGGGAAAGTTCATGCATGATCGCATCGCGGATCAGATCCTCGTCAAAGCTGTGAATTTCGGTGTAGACCGGCTGGCGGTTGGGAGGCGGGGTGTTGATAATGCTAAGGTCGCGGGCACCCATCAGCGAGAATTGAAGCGTTCTTGGAATGGGAGTGGCCGTAAGGGTTAATACATCCACCGTGGCCCGGTATTCTTTCAGTTTTTCCTTGGCGCTGACCCCGAAGCGTTGTTCTTCGTCCACTATGAGCAAGCCAAGATCATCAAAATCGACGTCTTTGGAGGTGATGCGGTGAGTGCCGATCAGGATATCCACCTTGCCCTGTTTGGTTCGCTCTATGATATCTTTCTGTTCTGACCGTGAGCGGAAACGGGAGAGGACCTCGACCTGGACTGGGAAATTTTCCATGCGCTTTTGGAAGGTCTGATGATGTTGGTCCGCCAGAATCGTAGTGGGGACCAGGATGCCGACCTGCTTATGATCCATAACGGCTTTAAAAGCGGCCCGGACGGCTACTTCCGTTTTTCCGAAACCGACATCTCCGCAGATCAGTCGATCCATGGGCGTATCTGACTCCATATCCCGTTTAACCGCGTCAATAGCGGCCTGTTGGTCGGGCGTTTCTTCAAATTCGAACCGGGCCTCCAATTCGGTCTGCCAGGAAGTGTCGTGGGCAAACTCATGACCGTCACGCGCCTTGCGCTTGGCGTAAAGTTTAATCAGATCACGGGCGATGTCCTTGACCCGCTTCTTGGTTTTGGCCTTTTTACGAGCCCATTCCCCGGATCCCAGTTTCGTTATTTTGGGCTGGGTCCCTTCTTTCCCCGAATATTTTTGAAGTTTGTGCAGGTTGGAGACGTTGACATAGAGAATCGATCCCTCCTTATACTCAAGAACAACCGACTCCTGTTCGATTTCGCGGACCTCAATTTTCTTGAAACCGCGAAACTTTCCGATTCCGTAGTCAACATGCACTACATAATCCCCCACATTAAGGTCGCGCAGTTCCTTCAGGTTGATGCCGCCGTGCGATTTGCGCCGCCGGGTACGGGGACGATGATACCGGTTGAATATTTGGTGATCGGTATAGACAGCGATACCCGGATCTTTCAGAATAAAGCCGCGGTGAAGCGTTTCGATCGAAAGATGGTAGCGGTTCTCGGGACCATGTTCTCCCAGCAGTTCTTCAAAACGATCACGCTGCCCCTCGCTGTCGCACAGAATGAAGATGTCGTAATTCTGTTTACTTAGTTTTTTGATATTCTGGCGCAGCAGTTTGAAACTGGCGTTGAATTCGGGTTGCGGATTGGCTTCCAGGGTGTACTGCCAGTCGATTGGTACTTCCCGGGAAAAGCTTCCGAGATAGATTTGCGGTTGTTTATCGATCGTCGATACGAATTCATCGGCGGAAAGGAAGAGGTCGGAGGGAGGAGAATGGTCGGATTGATAATCCAGGCTCTGATAAGCTTTTTGAGCCTTTTCGAAATGTACTTCCAATTCCGACCTGATGAGGGCATGGTTAATTAGCAAAACCACCGTATCCTCATCCAGATAATGTACCAGGCTTTCCGTGTCGTCATCCCCGAAGTCCTGAATATCGGGAACGAAGCGAGCGGCGTTCAGGTATGCAATAGAGCGTTGGGAATCAGGGTCAAATTCCCGGATTGAGTCAATTTCATCACCGAAAAACTCGATTCGAACAGGATATTCGCTGGAGTACGGAAATACATCCACGATCCCGCCCCTTGCGGCAAACTCTCCGGGACGTTCTACAAATTTTACATTTTCATAGCCCTGGTCATTGAGCTTTTTTTTCAAGTTTTTGGGTTGGATCTCATCCCCGTTTTCAACCAGCAGAGAGGATTCATTGAATGCCTCCGAAGAAGCAATTTTTTCAAAGAGGGCGGGGGCCGAAGTGGAGACTATGTAGCGATCGGAGTCCAGAATTCTTTCCAATACTTCCGATCGCTGGACCATGACACTGGTATCGACCACCTGGTCTTCGTCATACGGTTTGTGATGGGTCGGGGGGAAATACAGCGGATTTTGAGCCTCCAATTCGTGCAGATCGCCTTGTAAAAACCCGGCCGATTCTGCATCGGGATATACGACCAGTAGGTGTTTATAGTCTTTACTGAGTTTCTCAACTAAAAAGGAGGGAATAGAGCCGACAAATTGATCCAACCGCACACGGTGGACTTGCTCAAGGCGTTTAGTGAGCTCTGAATAGGGAAAATGTTTCAGGAATAACTCTGATATATGCTCCAGGGCCATAAAAATTTTACAGCTTTAGAAAAATTAATAACGCTAAATGAGCGGGAATCGCCAACTATAACGTTTGGTGTTGAAGATTATTAGATCAGGTCACTCGCGACAATGCAATGTGGACTGGCCAATATTTCTTATCAATGAAATCGGGTCAGTGGGATCTCCGGTCTTAAAATTAGGGTTCAGTGCGAAAGAACACCTTGTCGGATAAAAGGGCCAGAATCAGAAGGACGATGCCCGGCAGTAATAAGCGCGGATAGAGTTCCGTGTAGTCCGTATAAATAATCTCCTCGATTTTTGTTTTTTCCAACTCGTCGATTCGGTCGTAAATTTCCTGGAGGCGTTCGGTATCGGTAGCACGAAAATAGGATCCGCCCGTCAAGTTGGCAATTTTCTTCAGCATCTCCTCGTCAATATTCACTTTTATATTCTGGTATCTTTTCCCAAAAACGGGATCCTGTACGGGATAGGGAGCCGTTCCCCTTGTGCCGGCCCCGATGGTATATATCTTGATATTGTAGGTGGCCGCAAGGTCAGCAGCCGTTACGGGATCAATTTCTCCTGCATTATTTTCTCCGTCCGTCAACAGAATAACAACTTTACTTTCGGCCTCACTCTCTTTGAGTCGATTCGCGGCTGAAGCAAGACCCATCCCGATGGCGGTACCGTCTTCAATCATTCCGATCTCGAGATCATCAAGCATTTGATTGACCAGATCATAGTCCAGCGTGGGAGGGACGACGGTAAAACTTTTTC
>CAYQXO010000142.1:0-6114 GCA_964421495.1 uncultured Balneolaceae bacterium
AGGGATGGAGACATGGATATCATGGCGGGAATGAGAAGTACATTTAGTCGTGATAAGCATTTTGTTTTTTATAAAAATGAGTCGGACTCCTTGGTAAACTCTCAATCTATCTCGATGTGGGATTACGGGAATGAAAAAGGAGTGACAAATTTTGAGATGGCAGATCTGAATAACGACGGCTATGAAGATATTGTGGTCCGAATTGACGAGCAATCTATCTATTGGATCGAGAATAAGGCATCAGGCTTTCAATCCGTTCAGGCCATTACGCACAATGCGTTGGGAGAGGGGGAAATTGCGGTCAATGATCTTGATGATGACGGAGACATGGATATACTTACTGCTTCTTCCGGGGACTCTAAAGTGGCGTGGTATGAGAATATAAGAGTCAATACCGCGATTGCGGGAAAGGAAGATCAACCGACACAATTTCTATTAGAATCAAACTATCCCAATCCCTTCAATCCACGAACTACCATAAAATACACCCTTCCTAAAGCAACAAAAGTTACACTGTCCGTCTATAATCTGTTGGGACAAAAAGTATCACAAATTGTGAATTCCAGTAAACAAGCGGGAACGTATTCAGTAATCTTCAATGCGGGACACCTGTCAAGCGGGGTCTATATATACAAACTGCAGACTGATTCCTTCAGTAAATCTCGTAAGATGTTGCTGCTGAAATAAAAAATTGTCGGACTTTCCAGATCGTAACGAAAAATGGAATGCTCATGCGAGCAGCTAACTGGAAATTTGTGGGTTTGGTCGATATGAAGTGTTTATTTCGGTATAATTAAGTGAGAGTGTTGAAGTGTCGACCAGCGAATGTTGGAATAGCTTAATTCGTTTCGAAAGAGAGGTGTTAGAACCGCTTTTCAGCAGCAGATAAAGAGGATATTAACGTCATAGTACCTGGGAATCTGAATCACACGTCCACTTTCTATGAATGAGAATTCGGAATCCACCGAAAAGATTCTTGATGCCGTACTGGCCAGCATGGGCGAGGCAGTAATTGTCGTGGATCCGAACAAGCGCACAATTGTACATTGTAATGCAGCGGCGGAGCGACTTTTTGGCTATGACAGGCAGGAACTGATCGGCATGAAAACCCGTGACCTGCACGTCGATCAGGAACACTATGAACGTTTCGGCCGGAAAGGGGAGCCCGTATTGGAAAAGGGGGAGGTGTTTGAGACGGAGTATCGGATGAAGCGAAAAGACGGGACTATTATTGATACCCACAATACGGTCAGTCCTATACGGGAAGAATTGGGATGGGAAGCGGGCGTGGTCAGTATCATCCGGGATATTACCGAGCAGAAAGAGGGGGAGCGAAATTTGAAAAACGAGAGGCGGCGACTCCGCGAAGCTCAACAGATAGGCCGGCTCGGCGACTGGTATTACGAGGTGGATACGGGACGTATTTACTGGTCGCCCATGATGTACGAAATATATGAGCGTGATCCCGAATTGGGCCCTCCCCGCTATGAGGACCTACAATCCTATTACCGGGAAGAGTCCGATTATCACGATCAAATGGTGCAAAGAGCTATTGATGAGAAGCAACCCTACAGTTATGACATGAAGATTTATACAGACGGGGGAAACGAGCGGTACATCCATGTCGAGGGAAAGCCGCAGGAGAATGAAGAAGGCGAGGTGATAAAATTATACGGAATCGTTCAGGATATCACGGAACTGCGGGAAGCACAGGATCAAATGCAGTTGGAACTGTCGAAATTCAGCCAGTTGTTTTCTCACTCCCCGGATGCCATTGCCATAACGGACGCGGACGGTCGGATAATGGATGTAAATATGGCTTTTGAAGAATTATTCGGCTATATGTTTCATGAGGTAAAAGGAAGAAATATTTATCAACTCCTGACCCGGAATAAGAAACAGCGTGAAGAGGCCCGCCGAAATGCCGAGCGTTTGCGAAAAAAAGAAAGTTATCGTGACGAGGTGGTTCGCTATACGAAGAATGATGAGAAGGTGTATGTTTCGACCGGGGAAGCGGCGGTGGAGATCGAGGGGAGATTCATTCTCTTTTTCACGTACATACCGATGTAACGGATCGCAAAACCGTGGAGGATGCCCATATAAAGAAGGAGCAGGAGTTGAGCACCTTATTCAGCAACCTTCCGGGAATGGCTTACCGCTGTGATAATAATAGAAATTATACCATGCATTTCGTGAGCGGGGGATGTAAAGATTTAACCGGCTACGAACCTGAAGAGGTCATGCATAATAATACGGTGGCATATGGTGAGCTGATCCATCCGGATGACAGGGACTATGTGTGGAATCAGGTTCAGGACGCTTTGCAGAATAAAAGTCATTTTGAAATGGAATACCGGATTCAAACACGCCGGGAAGGGGAGAAATGGGTCTGGGAGCGGGGAACGGCGTTGAATTTCGACGAGGATGTGGAGGACGAAATTACCCTGCAGGGATTTATATCTGATGTCACGGATCGGAAGCAGCAGAAACAAGAACTGGAAAAGCTGCTGACCCAGAAGAATACCCTGATTCGCGAGATACATCACCGGGTCAAAAACAATATGGCTATTATATCCGGTCTTCTCGATCTGCAGAAAGGTCAGCTTGCCGATCCGAAAGCGATTGAAGCCCTGCAGGACAGCCAGCTTCGGATCCATACCATGGCGAATGTCCATGAACGGCTGTATAAAGAAAAGGATTTGACGGATATCCGGAGCAAAAACTATATCAAGAAACTGTTGGAGCTGCACCGGGAGTTCTATTCGGGAAGCGACATCACCCTGGAATCACAAATCCAGTCCTTTGAACTGAACGTAAACCAGGCGATTCCGATGGGACTTCTGTTGAATGAGTTGATTACCAATGCCTGTCAACATGCCTTTCCCGAAAACGAAGGGGGAATCGTCAAGATACGACTGAAACTGCAGGATGGAGAGGTGAGAGCCGAAGTGATTGACAATGGACGTGGAATGGAGGATGTGAATGTTGAATCTCCGCAATCGCTGGGCTTTACCATTATTAATACGCTGAAGAAACAACTGGGTGCGAGGATGGATGTAGATACCGGAAATAAAGGAACGAAAGTGTTTATAGTGTTTGAGAGAGTGGATCCGAAGGGATCGGCCAGTAATTTGACCGGGGATTTTATGTAGCGGGTTGTCGGATTTTCGGGCCAGGGGGGATATTATATTTTTAACACTGCACTACTTATGCATTATAAAACTTTAAAATACATTTATTAATACAATATAACATTAATTATTTGTTTGTTGGTGCAATAATTATTAATAAGGGAGAGTAGTAAAAAAATATCTTAACCGGGGCACAACTTATTAATTTAATGAAGGGGGCAGTTATGCGAAGGTCAGGCATGGTAACAGTGGGTTTATCTTTCTTTATAGTTTGTGTGATGATGGGGGGACCGATCGATAACGTTGAGGCGCAAGCTGCGCTGGGAGTCAAACTCGGCACGACGGGCATTGGAGCTGAAGGATCCATTCCTGTTTACAATAAATTAAATGCGCGGGTTGGCGGAACCTTTTTCTCCTATAATCATGCCGGGGTATATGCAGACGATGATCCCGCCATTGCCTATGATGCGAGCCTAAATATCACGTCGATCGGGGCCGTGGCGGACTACTTTCCCTTCGATAACAGCCTGAAACTTTCGGGCGGACTTTTTTATTACGACTTTTCCGTCAACGGCGGGGCCACGCCAAATGAAGCCTACACGATTGAAGAGAAAACATTCCAGCCCGAAAAGCTGGGATCGCTATCGGCCGATGTGGGATTTGGATCCAATTTGGTTCCCTATGCGGGCATCGGATTGGGTGATCCCGTCCATTCAGATCGCCCGCTGACGTTCACCCTCGAGCTGGGTGCCCTCTATACCGATTCTCCCCAAATCACCATGCATGGAGAAGGCATGATCTCTCCTACCGCAGACCAGGCCCAGGACTTTGAAGAGGGCGTTTCGGATCTCAGGTTTTACCCGGTGCTTAACCTCGGGCTTTCCTACCGGATCCTTTCTAACTAGCAGATACTATTCATTCACAATATCCACCCATTCATGAAACATCTATATACCAGTTTCCCGAAAGCCGCCTTACCAGCCATTTGCATTTTGTTAATCGTCGGACTGTTCGGTTGCGACTTTTCGGGATTGAACAAGGCCGTCGATGATTTCGGAGTCGTCATTGAGCTCCAGCCCATCAACACCAGTTCAACGGTGTTGGTGAAGGATGCAAAGAGCAACAAGTTGATTACCGGTGAGGTGGAGGTAACGTTCAATGGACCCACCGGGGACCGGGTCATCGATATTTACAGCGATCCGCTGGCGGAAAAAACGATCAGCAGCGGTATCCTGAATTTCGGCATAAACAATTCAGTAACTCCTGCCGAGGATTCTCCCGCCGAAGTTACATTGCAGCTCAGTGCGGACGGCTATGTCTCCACCAACCGAACGGTAACGATAGAGAGCGAGGGCAACAGCCAGTACTCGGTGGAAATGATCAGTAAAAACGATCCGCCCCCCGGTGTTGAAATGGAGAGCAATACCGACGGACAGGCCGATCAAGACGGGACCGTCCAGCAAAATTACAAAGTGGAAGCTATTTCAGCGGCCTCTTCTACTTCCAGCTCAGCGACCCAGGCGGAGAACGTCCAATACGGGGTTGAATTGGAAATACCGGCCGGGACCGTCTTCAAGGATATCGACGGCAATCCGCTGACCGGTCAGCTTACTACCGACCTTACCTATTACAACCCGCTCGAAAAAGAAGCGATGAAATCCGTCCCATTGGACATGAAAACCGTTGATGGCCGGCGTGTACTGACCTATGGCATGTTTGCCATGGAAATTACCGATGCGAAGGGCAAAGTGGCAGCATCCGCCTCCTCGGAATCGCCGAAAGTAACTATCAAGAACGGATCGTCTATGCCCACGGTCCAGGGATATTTGGTGAACGCCCAGGTTTGTATCGATGCAAATTTCAATTCTAAATGTGAAAATGCGGAAGCCATGGCCCCAACCCGCGGTACCACAGGCAGATTTAATTTGACGACCCTGGATAATAAGTTTCAGAATGCCCCTACGCTTGTGCGTAATCCTGGTAATGGCGACCCCAACGACAACGGACCCAGTTCGGTGCCCAATCTGGAGCTAAGAGCACCGGAAGACGCCCAGGTTGTCACACCGCTTACTACGCTCATTCAAGCGCAGTATGAAGATCTGCTGGACAACGGAAAGAACCCTCTTAAAGATAAGCCCGACATTATAGCGGCCAAAATCCTCCAGGAATCAAAATATGATATTGATCTTTTAAATGCTGATTATGTGCAGTCGCCAACCGTGGAGGTGTCTACTCCGGGGTATTATGCCAAGAAAGTTGCCAATACTGCCAGAGCCGTAAACGAAGCTTTACAGCAGGCACGCACAAAGATCAATGATGTGCCTCAGGGAGAGGTGGAGGTTTCAATTAGTGCAGTTCAATTGGAAAAAGCGATTAATAAAATACACAATTTTCACACCGATGGAAATCTCGAGATCAATTTACCCGATCCGCCGTCCAATTTAATAAATTCCGCTACTGTAGAGGTTACCCTCTCATGCGAGAACCCTGGCGAAAAAGTGGCGATTAACGATATTCCGGGCTCTTCGGTGTTGTACCAAAGAGTAAACGCCGAGTCCGGCGACTGGAGCAGTGTCACCAACCTGGAATGGGATTATGACGAGGAGATTCAGGAATTGACCGGCGGAAGCTTTGACGTTGTCGGCGTAGAGCTGGGAGCGGACTATACCTTCAGTATCACTTATGAATCGACTACCTACACAAGAGACATAACGATCGACAGTGAAAACATAACCTACGAGGAAACAGTTTCGGGCGGGGTCTGCAGTTAACCCGATTTCAAATTCGTAAGATTCGCTCTTCTGATGCGCTAACGGGGCGGCCGGCTTGATCGATGCATTACGGAACGGTACATTTCCTTCGGAGAGGTCCCGTCCCCCTTTGCGTTGAATTACCTTTTTATCCGATTACGGTACTTGATGCTCCTTTTTGACCGATCCGTTCAAACTCAATCAAATAGTGGGTACCGTTATCTATCGACATA
>CAYQXO010000143.1:0-6082 GCA_964421495.1 uncultured Balneolaceae bacterium
GTTTAGTAACAACTGTTACTTATTAAACTACGAGTTTGTCCATTAATATCAAAGATATTAAAAGTTTGTTCGTATCCGTTATAGACTGAAATACAAAGCTCAGCAATGGATTACATTCAAGGGCGCGTGCAACGCGTGCTTTAATTGAACAATCGCAGATGAACGTATAATTTTAAAGAGGAGGATCTCTTACGGGAACCATAAAAATGGTCTAAAGTCATGAGCAAATCGAGTTTTAATATCGACAATTTTTTTAACCTGGATCTTTTTGTAAAGATCAATCACGACTATGAGAAGCGCCAATACAGGATTTTGGAGTCGTTAAAAAGGATTCGAAATAAATTCAGGTCCAATTGTATTTATCCGGAGCTCGGGAAGTTGGTTAGTCTGTACAGAAATTTGAAAGAGCTCAGTGAGCGAATTAAAAATATGGAGGAGCAGTTTCCAAAACGCATCAAGAAGTTTGATCTGGAAAATAACCAGATTATAAAAGAGCCGATTTATGTGGATCCGGCGAATCTGGCGGAAGTGGAAAAGATTATTGACTGGGGACTTCCCCTGATTAAGCAGACGTTGGATGAAGGGGTTGCCGTTTTTGAGTATGTAGATGAGAACACAAAAATCGAACGGGTGGGTATAATGCCGAAATACCGGGAAGAGGGGTACGTGTTCGTCCCCAGTTTTCAGGACGAGCGATTGAGGCTTTACCAGTTTGAAATATCGTTTTTTCACAGTTCGGACGACCAATATCGCACGCTGAAAACCAGCCTGGTGGATACCGTGGAGTGGGGCGAGCTGGTGCAGTCACCGAATTCCATTAAACTGGACCTGATCCGGAAGAACCAGGAGATGCCCAATCCGGCCACCTACTCCATTGAAACTCGGGTTGAGTGTCCCTTTGATGAAACACTTTTCCCCGTAGCCAAACGGAAGCTGATGCGGCAGTTAAGTAATTAAGCGGTCCCCGGAATTTTTAAAAATCCCGGGGACCGCTGCTCGAAGCTGGAGGCTCGAAGCTCGATGGCTATTCAGATCGGTAACAATGTGGTGTATATACACAACCAAACTACCTGCCGGAATAGCCTTCCGCCTTCCGCCCTCCGCCTTCCGGCTTGTCAATAATCGCCACGGTGCAGCGTGAGGTGCAGACGGATTTTTTGTTCTCGTCTTTGATGTCAATTTGCCATACGTGGGTTTGGGTTCCGCGGTGGACGGGGACGGCGGTTCCTCTTACTTGTCCCTCTCTCACAGGTCGGAGGTGATTGGCGTTGATTTCCAGGCCTACCGCCGCTTTTTTCGTTTCATCGATATTCAACCAGGCACCCACCGAGGCGAGCGATTCGGCGAGTACCAGGGAAGCTCCTCCGTGTAGATATCCGAAGGGCTGTCTGGTATGCTGGTCGACGGGCATAACGGCGATAACCTCGTCCCGGTGGAATTTTTCGTACGTAATGCCGAGATGGGGACCCAGGCTGTCGCCTCGCTGTTGAAGGAGTTGATTCACTTTGGCTTGCAGATCATTTTGTATATCCATAAAAAAGAGGGGATTGAGTTACCGGATGGAAGGTGCGTGAATTATCAGGATTGTTTGCCGGGCAGGGAGATATTGCCGTCCATAACCGTAACGGCCGAACCGGCGATTTTCAATTCGTTTACCTGCTGCTCGTATCCGCGCAGAAGGGTGTGAACGACTCCCTCTCGATCCATAAAGTGTCCCTGGCGGCCTATTAATACCAGCTCGCCCTCCTCGAATTTCACTTTTTGATGTTCGAGCAGGTAGCAAGCCATCGGTCCGTTGGCCGAACCGGTTACCGGGTCTTCGGGTACCCCGAGGGCAGGTGCGAAAAATCGCAGAGCCCAGTCAGGTCCGGAGGGATCCGTATCCAGGGTGCCGGCCGCTATAGCGAGCACCTCGTGTTTTTGTTTCAATTGCAGCAGTGCTTCTCTTTTGGGATGGATGGACGAGAGCGCCTCTTGACTTTGGACCATGAAATAGAGATATCCGTTATGGTCAATCAGCGGGTTGAAGTCATTGTCCATCTGGTCGGTCGTTACATTAAGTGAGTTGGCCAAAAAGTCCAGATTCCCCGTATATTCATTGAAAGAGGGAATGGGAAGGGAGAATTTTATAAAGGGGAGCCGTTCATGCCAGTCTACGTCCACCTGGAGCGTTCCGCTGCGGGTTTCGACCATAAACGATTGTTCTTCTCCGACCTCCAGGTAATATCTCCCTTCGGCGGCCAGTGCGTGAAAAGCGGCTATCGTGGCGTGCCCGCACAATTTCACCTCCTGTTGGGGGGTAAACCAACGCAGCCGCAGATCGGCCAGGTCGTGGTCCGAATGCACCACAAACGCCGTTTCGGAAGCATTGATTTCGCGGGCAATCAACTGCATTTCCCGGTCGGTAAGCGTATCGGCGTCAATGACCACGCCGGCCGGATTTCCCTGAAAGGGTTGCTGGGTAAATGCGTCAATCTGCTGAACACGAATTACATGCATCTCGTTAATAATTTAATCGTTTTAACCGTTGGTTGCCGGTAACATCAACGAGTTGCTTCAGGCAGCGGGGGCGGCCGGCGGCCGTTCCTTCGATTGAAAATTTTTACGTGCGGTTTTGCCGCTGTCTCGTTAGCCACTAGCAAATTCATGCATTTTTCCATTTATCCTGATCTGTTAGAAAAATTTTTAGTTCTCGGAACGACCGCCGGCCGCCCCCGCTGCCTGAAGCAACTTTTTGCAGGCGACCTGGAATAACCGCCGGATTCCTGATAGTATTTATAATGATAGATGTTAACGATCTGAAAAGAAACTGTAATCTTAAGAGAAAATGATGGAATCGCAGAGAGGGTTTCCGCTTGTCAATATAATCAATGAACGGATTGTGTGGCAATGGTCCGGCCAGGCGGCTCTTCAGCATTTGAATTATACACCCCGAAGCTCAAATCCGCAGGTCGTTTATTCAGACACGTTACTTTGCAGTGAATATATACAGCGGCCGTGCCGGTCGGAATAGCCTTCCGACCTCCGACTTCCGACAGAGCGAGCAAAGCGAGCCCTTTATTTGTTGTCAGGTTGAGAGTTTGTTCCGGACCGACTCGATGGTGGTGCATAGGCGAACCGTATCGTGGCCGTTAAACAAGGTGGGGCGATTTAGTCGGATGGACTTTAGAAATTGCGTGGCTGCATTGGAAGCGGAGTCGGTCTCGTCGAGAGTTTTCTTCTCGAAGAACAGGTGTCCCCCGCTGTTTTTACGGCCGTGCCGTACAGTATGGGTCAGGACATCACAATCCAGCAGGTAATGGGCATTGCTTATTCGACGGCGATGTGTGGACGTATCGGAGGTTGTATTGACCCAGACGGATATCGTGGCGCTGTTTTCGAATCTTACATAGATGTGCAGGGCATGGGGATGGGAGTCGGAAAGGGTAATCTGCCGGGCGTCGATATGGTGAATGGAGCTGTTGACCCATTTCAGGGCAAGTGCGATTTCGTCGATCCAGATGTTGTCAAAGTCCGTATCCATTTCCATAAACGTGTGATAATCGATCTCCCGGATGATGTGACCGAAGTTGGGATGCGCGACGCGTTTTTTCATCCATTGATACAGAGGGGATAAACTGGGCCAGTGAGAAAATTGTAGTCGAACATTGGATTCTTCGGCGGCGTGATAAATTTTTCGAACCATGGAAGTATTGCGGGGCAGGCGGGAAACGAGAAAAGTGTGGATACCCATTTTAATAGCCTCCAACAGGATCTGCAGTCGATTTTTCTCCTCCAGCAATATGCAGGCATCGATGTTGCCGATCTCCCGCAACGAGGGTGCAATCGCCACCTCGCTGACCACGCGCTGGGGACGAACATGTCGTTCCCAGGCAACCGCTCGTTCGGCCGGTCCCACAATTCCAATGCGCATGCTTGACTGATTCAGGTTAAACGGTAACTATAATTTCAGGCGTATGTCGATCTCTCATTGAGATCCTGAATAATTTTGAAAAGTTAATCATCGGGCATAATAATCGCCAGTATAATGTAAAGTAAAATGGTGGATCCGAAGATGACAAATGCTCCTACGACAAAAAGTATGCGGACGACGGTAGGATCCCACCCGTAGTAATCGGCGATCCCCGCACATACCCCGGAGATCATTTTATTATAGTGGGATTTGGTTAATTTCGATTTCATAGAGGGACCGTTAAGAAAGTTGGATTGAGTGTCTACTAACCAATACGTAGAACGCGGCGAATAAGTTTCACGGGCGGAATATCGGGGAGTTTGGGATGGGTTTCTTACCCGGTTCGGGTGACTTTATCCTCGTCGGTTTGTTTAGACAGAGCGCGCGGTGGATTTTGAGTCTGGGTGAGTCGCGATACGACGATGATGGTCAGCAGTCCGGAGACCATTGCCAGGGTTCGGAAGGGGAACATAATGGTTCCGTCGGTGATCATGGGATAGTCGATCATCCGCGGTATGCCCAGGGCCGGTTCACCCCCGCCGATGCGTAAAATAAAGGATACCGCAAGTCCCGCCATGGATCCGTAGCGATTGGCTTTGCTGTCGAACAGCGAGGTAACCAGTTGCGGAAACAGAATGGTGTACACCAGGTCGCTGCAGAGAAACCATAATACGTAGACGCTCTTGATCTGCAGAGCGATAAGCGTGGCGGTCACTCCGATGATCCAAATGGCTCGCTTGAGAAGCCGGTGGAGATTCTGAGCGCTTATATCGGGGTTGACCAGGCGGCGATAGACGTTCCAGGAAGCCATGGATGAAGCTGAGAGGATGGAAGAGTCGACCGACGACATGACGGCGGCCGCGATGGCGCCGAGTCCGATGGTGGCGACGACCGGGTTGGTCAGGTAACGCACCACGTAGGGCAGCACCAGGGCGGCTTCGTCAGGGGCGGCAACGCCGACCTCCTGCCAGCTTACCACGTCGCCGATGATACCGATCAGGATAGCCGGCACGGCGGCGGCGATACAGACAAATCCCGCCACAATCGAAAGTCGCCGGGCGGTTTTAGGATCCTTGGAAGACAATACCCGTTGAAAATACACTTGCCATGGGATTCCCCCGAGGGCCAGCAACAGGGCCGAGTCCCACCAGAGCCAGTACGAATTCCCCCATTCGGGATGTCGCCAGCCGTCGAGGGGCGGAAATAAGTTGCTGAATGTGCCTTTGCTTTCGGCATAGACTTGCCAGGCATTTTCCAGCCCGCCCACATATTGCAGGGCGAAGGGAATGACCAGTCCCAGACCGACAAAAATCAAAATTAGTTGGATAACATCGGTAAAGGCCACCGCCCAGAGTCCGCCGACGGCCGTATAGGCGATGGCGATCGTCGCCGATATGATAATAGCCGGGGTGAAATCGAGTCCGAGTACCGTACCGAACGTGGTGCCCAGGGCCGTCAGAATGGCGGCCGTCCAGAAAAGCTCTCCCAGCATGGCCGGAATGGACAGCACGGCGGCCATTTTTTTGCCGTATCGCTGTTCCAGTGGATCGATGACTGTGGTAAATTCCAGCCGGCGCATCTTTTTGGCGAAGAAAAGTCCCCCGATAATCAAGCTGAGGGCATATCCCCAGGGCGCCTGAACCCAGGCCAGTCCGTCGGACGAAGCATATTCGGCAGCCCCGTTTATATAACCGCCGCCCACCCAGGTGGCGCTCATGGTAAAAACGGCGATGCCCAGCGGAATCGAGCGGCCGGCGAGGATGACCTCGTCCGAGGTGGTGGATTTCCGCACGTGGGAGGCATACAAACCGATATAGAATATGATGGCGTAAAATACCATCATCGAGAAATAACCGGGCCAGTATATCGAGCGTTCGGTCTCAAAATA
Organism: uncultured Balneolaceae bacterium; assembly: GCA_964421495.1. Taxonomy (GTDB): domain Bacteria; phylum Bacteroidota; class Rhodothermia; order Balneolales; family Balneolaceae; genus CAJXOW01. Next base: position 5,841 of record CAYQXO010000143.1, read on the forward strand.
TTCGACCCCCAGTCCCACGACGAGCAACGCCGACAGTAAGTAAACAATAGGTTTAAAGGAGGGCGTTGTTTTGGTCATATCGGTAAAACGCGTTGTTAAAGTTTGTTGGAGTAAGGGCGAGCTTCGCTCGCCCTGCCGGAAGCCGGAAGGCTATTCCTGCCGGTAACGCTGTTGTGTCTATACACAACCTGGTTACTTGCTGGGATAGACCTCCGACATCGGACTTCCGACCTCAAACGGGC
>CAYQXO010000144.1:0-5955 GCA_964421495.1 uncultured Balneolaceae bacterium
CCCGGGATGATCGGCGATTTTCAACTTTGGCCCAACTCGTCCCCCCCGCTCCGGCCACGTCTATGGCATTCACTCCCCCCCTGATGAGCCGCAAAGCCACTTCTCCATTAATGCCTGCCCCGGTTTCCTTGACTATAACGGGAACCGGCGATCGGTTGACCAGGGTCTCTATGCCGTCGGCAATGCCCTCGAAATTCCGGTCACCCTCGGGTTGCATTAATTCCTGCAGCGAATTTAAGTGAACGATAACCGCATTCGCCTCAATGGAGTCGATGATACGATTCATAGCTTTTTTGTCCAACCCGCCTATTAGCTGTGTTCCCCCTATATTCGAAGCGATAAAAGCACTCGGAGCCTCCCTGCGTACCACGTTAAAACTTTCTTCCGTACTTGAATCTTCCAGCAGAATGCGTTGACTGCCCACTCCAAAGGGGATATTGTATTTTTCACACAGGGCCGCTATTATTGCATTGACAGAACCTGCCTCGACATTCCCTCCCGTCATGGACGATAAAAAAAGCGGGAAAGCAAATGTACGATCCAGCAAACGGGCCTCCGTATTGACGGATTCCAAATCCTGTTCCGGCAATGCATTATGCCTGAATTCAAACCGATCAAATCCTGTCACTCGATCATAACCAACCTCTTCTTCCGTTGTGATCCGTACATGCTCTTTTTTTCGGTCGTGTATACTCATCTTTATGCAATTCAACAGGTTATATATTTCTATTAAACCATATACGAGCCTGCATTGATATGGAATGTAGTTCCGGTCATGTGTCGGCCTTTCCCCCGGGCCAGAAAATGAACCAATTGAGCTATCTGTTCCGGGGGAGTAATTTCATCCAGGGAGTTATCCCTGGTTAGATAGGAATTTCCGTACACCTGTTTCACCTCCGCAGCCATATCGGTATCCACAAATCCCGGAGCGATGGTATACGCAGTTATTTCCCGGGAGCCATAGCTTCGGGCAATCGACTTGGTAAAAGCAGCAAGTCCCCCTTTTGAAGCGGCATAGGCTGCAAATTCCCCGGTATCGCCCCGATAAGCCGCCCGTGAAGAGATATTGATTATAATCCCGGAAACGTCCGCTTCTTCCGACCATCTGTTCAAGGCCCATTTACAAATCATGGCAGGCGCCTGAAGGTTAATGAGCAGAGTCCGTTTCCAATTTTTCAACCAGTCGGCATCTTGTAATGAAAAAGAGGCCTCTTCTGATATGCCGGCATTATTGACAATAACATTGGGGGAATCCTCATCCTGGAAAAGAGGTAAAATGGATTCTCGCAGGTCATCCAGGGAGGATAAGTCCGCCTTTATTCCCTGGAATTGATCAGACTGGCTCACCGGTTCGGGCATAGAGGTATTGTAATAGGTTCCAAATACCCTAATAGAGGAATCCAGCAGTTTATTCGTGATACTTTTACCGATACCACGCGAGGCGCCGGTAACTAAAACCACAGGGTCGAATGAGGTATCCATAATAGCCTTATTTTCATTTGTGGATAATAAAAAAACCACCGTATAAATCGTTACGGTGGTTCCGCTTCCTGCACTAATACGAGTTGCTCAAAATTCCTGCCAATTCGACCTATAAATACTATTTATCTTTCCTGCTCTTTCGGGGTTGTTTATATATAGGGACGTTGGAACAGGCTTCACCATACATCAATTTTTTAACACCGGCATCCAAGAGTTTCTGCGTAGCTTGGACATACACCTGTTCCGGAACTTGAATTTCGCTGCAACCTTTCAACAACACGAAGGCTCCTTCATATTCACTCCAGTCGACCTCTTCCATATTCCGCCGAAACAGCTCGTAACGCATTGAGGTTTTCGAACCAAAAAACACTTCTTCGGCCGTTCCATGAGCCTTTTGGGCAACCAGCATATAGGCCCACGTAGCTATAATTGCATCCGTGGAGCAGAACACCCTCAAATACGTATTTCGGTACTGACTCCAATCGTGATCCTCGATATGCTGCCGGTACTCCTGCTCTTTCAGCATGAGACCTTCATACAAAAAATCCTTGATATCCAGTTCCGCTACAGGAGTGTCATCGTGGAACTGCTGCAGATCTATCGTCTCCAGCTTGGATTGTTTGATTTTATTGACGATGGGACCTTCTTCGGGCATTGAAATAAAGGGGGTTTTTAAAATTAAACGGCAAAGGATTCGCCGCAGGAACAGGTGCGACTTGCATTTGGATTGTGGAAATGGAAGCCCTCCCCATTCAATCCGTCGGTATAATCCAGCTCGGTTCCGGCAATATAGAGGAAGCTGCGCATATCCACCACGAGCCGGATACCGTTATCCTCGAGTTCACGATCGTCATTCTCCTCTTTGACTCCTTCTTCATCGAAATCAAGTTCATATGTCAACCCCGAACAACCACCGCTCACAATACCTACGCGCAACGGCACGTCGTCCGATAAATTCTGCTCTTCCCTGATTTTATGGATGCGCTCTGCGGCGCGATCACTGATTGTTATAGACATATAGGGATTGTGCTCATCCGATTTAATAGTAGGTTCCGGAAAGCAAAACGAGCGGGAAATATTTATTCCACATATACAAACAGTTTCCCGTCTTCCACTTCCGTTTTGAAAGTATCAACATCCTCAAAGGCCGGGGGAGTCAAGGCTTCTCCCGTTTTGATATTAAAACGGGCCTGATGCCGGGGGCATTCGACCTCCTCCCCGTCCACCGTACCACCGGTCAGTACTCCTCCATCGTGGGTACAAACGTCTTCGATAGCATAAAACTGACCGTCGACGTTAAATACTGCAATATCCGTGTTTCCTTTAAATACGGTTCGATACTCACCTTCACCGAATTCTTCCACTTCGTCTACAAATACTTTGTCGGCCATAAAAACTTTTTTTTGATGTAAGAGATGAATAGCATGCGGAATCCGAACGCTACACGTTTTTAACGGATATATTCGGATCGATGCGCTTCACCATGCTTTCAATGGCGTAGAGCGTACCGGTTGTAGCTGTTGGACAGGTTCCACAAGCGCCCTGGTAATGGACTTTCAGAGTATCCTCCTCAAGCCCGATCACTTTGAGACCGCCACCGTCCGCTAACAAATAGGGACGTACTTGCTCGTCAAGCATCTGGTTAATCTGTTGCAGGCGGGGATCGTCGGAGTCCTTGGCCTCTTCACTTACATGTACATTTTCATCTTCCTCAGCATCAAACTGGGGTTTGGCTTCCCGTATGGGAGGAGCAAGTTTACGCAGCAGATCGGACCATACCGCTTCGCCGTCCTGCGTTACGGTTACATACTTATCGACATAATACACATTGATCACATGGTCGATGGCAAACAGGGAGGCAGCCAGATCATCATCTCCGACTTCATTTGCACTTTCGTATGATTTCGTAACGCCCTGCGTCAGCGGTTCGTCGAGGACAAAACGCATGGCATCGGGATTGGGAGTTCTTTCAATCTCTTTGATCTTGGGCATGATACGTGCTCGTTTTTTTAATTCACCGTTTCTGTTAGCTAAACGTCGGTGGTTGGTCCGTATTATATATTATATAATTTCACAATTGTCTAACGTATACCTTGATATCAATTCCATGAAAATAAAGCTTTCAGCGGAGCGTTTAGCCGAAAATTTCTTTTACCTTGACCAGCCCTTGAACCAGGCGATCAATATCCTCTTTCGTATTATAAAAAGCCAGCGAAGCCCTCGAGGTGGCCGGTACATTGAATTTATCCATTACCGGCTGTGCACAGTGGTGTCCGGTCCGAACAGCAATGCCTTGTTCATTCAGCAATGTGCCGATGTCATGAGCGTGTATCTCATCAAATACAAAAGATAAGACCGACGCTTTATGCGGGGCGGTGCCCAATATGTTTAATCCATCTATTTCATTCAGTTTTTGGGTGCCGTACTCGAGCAATTCCTTTTCATAGGACTGTATATTGTTCATCCCGATATCGCTTAGGTAATCAACAGCGGCTCCCAGTCCTATTCCCGCGGATATGGGGGGCGTTCCCGCCTCGAGTTTGTGCGGCAGATCGTCGTAGGTAGTTTCTTCAAAGGTCACCCTGTCGATCATCTCTCCGCCCCCTTTGTATGGCTCCATGATCTCAAGCCACTTCTTTTTCCCATACAGGATTCCGATGCCGGTGGGACCTACCATTTTATGCCCCGAAAACGCATAAAAATCGCAGTCGAGGTTCTGTACGTCAACTGATTGATGAGGTACGGCCTGCGCTCCATCCACCAGAACCGGCACATCGGCCTCATGAGCTTTATCTACGATCCTGCGGATCGGGTTGACCGTGCCGAGAGCATTTGAAACGTGGGTAATTGCAAGGAGAACAGTACGATCATTCAGCAGCGTATCGAGCGATGCAAGATCCAGTTCCCCCTTCTCGTCAATGGGTATAACTTTAAGCTTGATTCCCGTCTGCTTGCGAATAAGTTGCCAGGGGACAATATTCGCATGATGCTCCATTTCAGACAATATGATCTCATCCCCCGTTTGAAAATGGGAAGCTGCTAACCCCCGCGCTACCAGGTTAATTGCTTCCGTGGTGCCGGTAGTATAGATAACCTCCTCTTTGGAGGGAGCATTGATAAAAGAACGCACTTTTTCGCGCGCTCCTTCATAAGCGTCCGTAGCCTTCTGACTAAGGGAGTGAACCCCGCGATGCACATTGGAGTGTTCCCCGGTGTGATATGCATTGATTCGGTCGATCACCGGCTGCGGCATCTGACTCGATGCCGCATTGTCCAGGTACACCAGCGGCTGGCCATTCATCTCCTGGTCCAGGACTGGAAAATCATTCCGAAGCTTGGCAAAATCAACTTCGGTACCCGGTTGAGTTGTCTCGTCGTTGGTCTGGATCATACTACCGGTTTGGGCTCTGGAGCGTCCTTGTGAGTTTTACTATATCGTTCAACCTCTTTAAGCAACAGTTTATGGATCGACTCAACTTCTATATTTTCAATCGTTTCCAGAGCAAATCCATAGGTAATCAACTCGCGTGCCTTCTCTTCGTTTAGGCCCCGGCTCTTCAAGTAGAAAAGTTCCTCCTCTTCAAAAGAGCCGATCGTTGCCCCGTGGGTACACACCACATCATCGGCAAAAATCTCCAACTGCGGCTTGGTGTTCACCTGGCCGTCGCGGGAGAGCAACATATTTCGATTTTCCTGGAATGAATCAATCTTTTGGGCGCCTTCTCGAACAAAAATCTTGCCGTTGAAAATCGAATGAGCTTCCCCGTTGATTACGCATTTGTGCAACTGGTGACTGTTGGCATGAGCATGCCGGTGATCCATCACCGAATGGGTATCGGCTATCTGGTCATCGTCGATCAAAACGAGTCCGTCCACCGTGAAGTCGACTTCCTCGTCAGTTGCCATAATTTTGGGATCGTTACGAGAGAGTCGGGCTCCCAAGGTAATGGTGTAGGATTCATACTTTGAATGCCTGGCTACGTGGGCAACCGGGCGGGAGATGTGAACAGCTCGTTTGCTGTCCCGCTGAATACGCAAATGCTTTACATTGGCGCCCTCATAGAGCTTCAGCTCGACAACCGGCACGGTAAGATACCGATTATCAGCTAACCCGATATGTTCTTCGATCACCGTCGATTTCGAAAATTTGTCAGCCACCACCAGCGTTCGGGGAGCCGTAAAGAAATCCTGTCCACCGTCCGTATAGAAATTCAATACATGAACGGGGGATTCCACGTGGGTATCCTTCGGGATATACACAAAGGATCCATCGTTAAAGAAAGCTCCGTTGAAATACGTGAAAATATCCTCCTCGTACTCGGCATACTGATTCAGATGCTGGTCCAGGAGCTCATTGTCATCGTCGGCCAGCTCCGAGATATTACCGATTACCGTCTCATCCGGCAGATCCCGAATCGAGGAGTATTCCTCTGAAAAAGAGCCGTTGATAAAGACGAGGCGCGTATTATCGGA
>CAYQXO010000145.1:0-5950 GCA_964421495.1 uncultured Balneolaceae bacterium
TTCGACCAGGCCGTGTTCCTTCAACGTGTTGATACGCCTGTACACCGTGTTTTTTCACCTGGTGAATTCAATGGAGCAGCACGAAATTACCAGAGTGAATAGGAAGCGGGCCAAAAAGGCGACCGTTGATCAGCCGCGTACAGAAAGTATTGCCGATATCATTCATCACCTGAAAGAAGAGGGATATTCGTATGAACGGGCGATTGAAGTGATTGATTCGCTTGATATACAACCTACGATAACGGCCCACCCGACCGAAGCCCGACGTCGTAGTATTTTGGTTAAACAGCAGGATATAACGGCTATGATAAGCCGACTTAACAACGAAGATTTAACGCCGGCCGAGCTATACGAACTTCAATACGAGATTCTTAACGAGATCAGCCTGTTGCTTTCCACGGACGAAGTTCGCTCTGAGCGTCTAACCGTCGAAGATGAAGTGGAAAACGGACTGTTTTATTTTCCCAATGCCATCTGGAAAACGGTACCCCAAATATACAGTGATGTGAAACGAGCTTTCGAGACGTATTATGACGAAAGTCCCGATATTCCGTGCATGATCAATTATCGTTCCTGGATTGGCAGTGACCGGGACGGAAATCCGAATGTAACCTCCGATGTAACCTGGGAAACCGTTCTAGAACATCGCAGGATGGTTTTGGATCTATATATTTCGGAACTGAAGGAATTGCGCAGATATCTGAGTGTATCGGACCACCAGGTGACCATACCGAAAGAACTTGGATATTCACTGGAACAGGATGAACAAGAGGTTCCCTTGTCAGATCGCTACATGCGTCGGTACCGACAGGAACCCTATCGCCGCAAGGTAAGCCATATTATCGAAAAGCTGCGCCATCAACGAGACGGCGTTGAACGGGAATCCTCTATTTTGATGGAGCGGGCCAATCAATATGGCAGCAAGGATTTTATAGAGGAGCTTCAGTTGCTCAAAAGATGTTTAAAGAAAAGTGAATTGTCCAATGTCAGTGAATATGGCAGGGTGGTCGACTTGATCAAACGGGCGGAGACGTTTGGCTTCCATCTGGCCTCACTGGATATTCGCCAGCACAGCGGTATCCATGAGCAGGCGGTGGAAGAGTTATTGCGACTGGCGGATGTTGAGGATAATTATTCGGAGATGTCTGAAGATCGTAAAATTCAGTTGTTGACCTCCGAACTGATTAATCCCCGTCCGCTTAATCCGGTCAGCTCTTCACCTTCCGAGACGACCCGGGAGATACTGGAAGTATTCAATATGGTACACTCCATGCAGCAACTCGATTCGGATATGTTCGGAAGTTATATCATCAGCATGACCCATGGAGTGAGCGATATGCTGGAAGTATTGATTCTGGCCAAGGAAGCCGGTCTCTGGTCGTATGAAGATGAGGAGGTCTCCAGCGAATTGGATCTGGTTCCGCTGTTCGAGACCATTGAGGACCTGGAAAATTGCGGTCACCTTATGAAATCGATTTACGATAGTGATATCTACCTGGAACAACTGCGTTCGAGAGATTTTTTCCAGGAGATCATGCTGGGCTATTCCGACAGCAACAAGGACGGTGGATATTGGATGGCTAACTGGGCATTGCAGAAAGCACAGCACGACCTGGGACGAGTTTGCCGCGATTACGATATAGATTTCCGACTCTTTCATGGTCGAGGCGGTACCGTGGGACGAGGGGGAGGTCGTTCAAACCAGGCTATATTGGCGCTTCCGCCTATTGCCAATAACGGTAGAATACGTTTTACGGAACAGGGAGAGGTCATATCATTTCGATATCTGCTTCCCGCTATTACGCGTCGACACCTGGAGCAAATTGTCAATGCCATGGTTCGGGTTACGATCGAGGAATTCTCGAAAACCCCTCTATATATGGAATCTGAAAGCGACGGTTTTGAATTGATGGAGCAGTTGGCACAGTACTCGATGGAAAGTTATCGGGAGCTAATTGATCATGAGGATTTTTGGCAATGGTACACCGGTACGACTCCGATTGAACATATTAGCCGCCTGCCCATTGCATCGCGTCCCGTTTCCCGGGGTAGTGCAAAAGCAGCTGATTTCGATAACTTGCGGGCTATACCCTGGGTGTTTGCATGGACCCAGTTACGATATAATGTCCCGGGATGGTATGGTACGGGACATGCGCTTCAGAAAGTGATTGAGTCGTCCGACAAGAACCTGGAACGGCTGCAGAAATGGTATGAGGAGTGGATGTTCTTCAAAACAGTGATTGACAATGCACAGCGGGAAATAGCACGAACCGACTTAACGACTGCAGAGGCGTATATACGGGGAGATCTGCCCGATTTTCACTCCATCCTTACCCGGGATCACTCGCTGGCTAATAAATATCTTAAAAAAGTGACCGGCTACGATCACATATTGGATCATCGGTCGGTGATCCAGAAATCAATTGAGTTCAGGAATCCTTTTACCTATCCGTTGAACCTGATGCAGGTGGAGTTGCTGACTCGATGGAAAAACTGTCCGGATGAAGATGAGGAGCAAAAACAAAAACTACGTCACGCCTTGTTTGTCAGTATTAACGGAATTGCAGCCGCCATGCAGAGTACGGGCTAGCCCAAATTTCCTGGTGAGAATTCCGGGCTAGTTTTCTTCCGTTTCGTTGGCGATGGCCTTCATTTGACGGCGAAATTTGGGAGCCCCGCCATGAGCTGGATGGCGAACGGGGTCGTATGAAATAGATAGTTGATCCAGGTACGTTTCCGATTTTCGGCCGACGGCTATTACGCGTTTATCTCCGAACAACTGAAGAAACTGTTCCAGAAAAGGCAATCCTTTCTCGAATTCTTCGGTTGATGGGGTTCGATTGGTTAATATGCCTTCGCCAGGTTCGTAGGGATGCCAGGGAAGTGCGTTCCACAATATGACCTTGAAGGGATCGATGTTCAGCTCCAATAGTGCCTTCCACATGATGGTGGCGGTTGGTTCAGAGAATCCTTTTTCCGAAACTTCGGGATTGCTGGTGCGTTGTGGTTTGCGCGATCGAAATACGAGGTCGGATGGAATCCCGTGCTTGGTTTTTTGATGCCCCAGCAATATGCGCTCCGAGGTCATGGCAATACCCGTAAAATGCCCTCCCTGGTAACCGAGTGCTTCTCCGATACAAATATATCGACCAGATTCGAGGCGATCATTTAAATACGCGTAAAGCTGTTGTCGCCGGACGGCTGGACTTTTCTGGCCCCAATCGTGTTGTCTGTCCCTGTTGTACCAGGGATTGAACAGGGGACCGTTGGGGGTGTACTCCAGTTTCGAAATCAATTGCTTCAGTTTTTTTGACATGAATAGTACGGCTGGGATTAAAGCTTGCAGTTTATAGGAGATGCGTTTTCAGTATCCCCTCTCTGGTTGCACCGAATATTTGAGTTCCATGCCGGATATCGCACGTTTGTAATTTTCGATGATTACTCCGGCCGCCTCATCCGCTGGAGTGATGCCGGCAATATGCGGAGTAATGATCACTTCAGGGCGATTCCAGAACGGATGTTGCTCCGGCAAAGGCTCTTCATTAAAAACGTCAAGCATGGCCCACCCAAGTTGATCACTGTCCAGGGCGTAAATCAAATCTTCCTCTACCAGGTGTTCGCCCCGTGCGATATTGACCAGCAGTGCGTTATTTTTCAGTTGCTTGAAAAGATCGAGCTCCAGTATTCCCTCTGTTTCTGAGGTAAGTGGTAACAGGCACACAAGAACGTTCAGATCTTTTAAAAACGGTTCCTTTTCATCCTCGCCGGCGTAGGTGGTGACATTTTCAATAGTTTTGGAGGATCGACTCCATCCCCGGGTTTGATAATTCTCCTCGCCCAGTTTTTTGGCTACCTGTTTCCCGATAGCTCCCAGGCCCATAACGCCTACCTGTACCTCCGAGGCGACTCGGTTATTGCGTGGTTCCCAAATGGTATTGCGTTGTTGATGCAGATATTGAGGTATATTTCGCTGATGCATCATTACGGCATTGTGAACATAATCCACCATTTCCTGCTGGAGACGGGGGGTGAGAGTGCGGCAGATTTTAACGTCATCCGGCAGTGCTTCATCGTTAAGAATATGGTCAACTCCCGCCCCTAATGAGGCTACAACCTGCAGGTTGGGAAACCTGTTTAATAAGTGCGAAGGGTGATTCCAGCAAACGATGAAGTTGATTTTTTTATGCTGGTCGATTTCAGGCCAGAAATAAATATCCAGGGCGGGGTCTTTTTCCCGGAAAGCATTCCTCCATTGATCGAAATCACGATTGGGAGCTACAAATAACAGGGCCATAAGTTAGTAAGAATTTCCAATTTGAGGATTCTGCAATAGAATAGGCATTTATTCCCGGGAAAAAAATAGCTCGGCGAAACGGAGTAGAAACTTTGATGCTAGGGGCGGCATAAAGTTCTGCTTACTTTCAGGGATCCGTTTTATTTATCAGGGAATCAATGACCCGGGGTAAATTGTATGAGGGGCGCACATCGTTATACCGAATAATTTTTCCCCGGGGTCCGACGAGGATATAAAAAGGAATGCCACCGGCCTGGTAGGAGGAAAAAGTCGCTTGCTGAAAACCATTACCTCCATAGACCTGCGGCCATGGTAATTCGAATCGATTCAACGCCTGTTGCCAGCGCAGACTGTCTTTTTCAATTGAAATGCCAACGATTTCAAACTGCGAACGCGGGTATTTTTGATAAAGGTTTTTCATATGGGAAAATTCCTCCAGGCAGGGGATGCACCAGCTGGCCCAGAAGTCCAACAGCACATACTTGCCGCGGAAGTCACTCATTTTGACGATATCGCCGCCCGGCGTGGGCAGAGAGAAAGGAATAGCCGGATTACCCGGGGAAACCCGCTCGCGTTTTCGATAAAATTCTTCCAGAAATGATGTGAAGCGGGGAAGGTCTTTGTATTCCTGGATAAATGAGCGGTAAGAGGGACGAGCGGTGTCGATCGGCATTTCACCGATACGCTCGGCTATCAGATACATTTCAGCGTAGGCACGGGCTCGTCGCTCGTCTATATGCGAAAGCAGGGAAACTTTCAGGGAGTCGAGGATAGGATATCCCAAACGCTTCACATCATATTTCATTAATTTCTGTCCCTGTTGTGATTCAATTTTCTTTTCAACGCCAAAACTGAAAGCATAGGCATTGGCAAAATCAAATATCCCCGCTCGCTGAGCCCATTGTGAACGGAAACTGAAGAAATTCAACTTTTTAGCTTGTTTAAGTATTTGGGCCAGCGTGGAATCAAGCCGGGAGGGATCAATTCCCTGGTGATAGGTACGATTGCGGAGGAATTTCAACCGATACACCAGGTATTCTCCGATCGCCTTATATTTCAATTTTTCGAAGGGAGTGCCGTCTAATAATTGTTGGGCAGCTTCTATCCGTTTTTTATAGAAGTGAAGCAGGGTATCGTTCTGGCCGGTACTAAAATCCTGGCTCCACGTGGAGGCGTGCTGCATTAGTGAATCCGAGATTCGGACATACCGATTTATCCTGCGGTTCCACTCGTCGTCCTCATATCCCTCTACGTTAACTCCGGAAGGAAAGGTTCCACGCTCAGCGCTTATTACCAGCGAATCGCCGGGTTTGACATACAAAGGATAGGACGTTTCGTTAATTACCAGGTCAACAATTTGCGCGCTGTCGACTGGAAGGGTAAGCTGGAAAAGATTATTTTCTCCGTGTTCCAGGTTAAATTGTTTTTGAGTAGCATACTTATAATGAATAGATTGTAGGTCCAAAAATATATTACTGTTGCCGGCATAAGTAATAGTTGCTTTTATATGAGCTGAATCGGGATTGGGAGAAGATCCGAGTAGTAAAATGACGATACTCAGCAGATAATAGCCAAATCGACAAAAACCTGTGATTATATAATCCATTATTCTAAACGATATACGGAAAAATTGAGTGTGATGCTTTTTTTGTACTT
>CAYQXO010000146.1:0-5892 GCA_964421495.1 uncultured Balneolaceae bacterium
AACAGGGACAAGCACTGCTGTAGTCAAACTGCTGGTGTAGGTATTTACTGAATCGGTTTTCTCCATCCATCGGGCCCTCAAATGCCACCGAATAAGACTGGTATCCCTCCAATTCGGAGCGAAGACTTTTTTGAAGCATGGGATAATTAAACGCGAGTCGAATCTGTCCGGAATGCGTTTCAAGGTCCTCTTTATAGGCACGAAGCACATCGGCGAGCTTGTCCATATGGAAAATCTCGTCCTTGAAGTCGTAAAACGTGCGCACTATTCGACTCATATTAATACCCTTCTTGCCGGCTTCCAGTCCCACATAACCTCCGACCGAGGTTTCCAGCTCTTTATAATCGCCATTACGTGCCGGTATCTTCAGGGGAAGCTTGAAATTGGATATCCCCACTTGCTGTATCGGGACATCGGCTCCCTCAATCGAGGAAGCGGGTCCATTTTGAAGATCAGGCAGGGTATCCTTGTACTGATCGGATACCGTAAACGTGGGATCGTAATATTTTTTCAAATTTGAACTAATCATTCCGTCCATATCCGATTAATCGATCTAGTTGTTGTTGCATTAAACATTCATATGACTTCCGATGAACTTTGAATACCACACGATACATGCACTATTCAGGAAGCCGGCGAAAACCGGCCGTCTTCCCGGCAATCTTCAAAAAAATCAAACATTTGAAATCTCTTCCAATCTATTCTAATATACTTTCATTGCATTCCAAAATCACTTCCGGACTCGGGCTTGCAACTTTTCCCGGTATAAAAGGTGCCCGTCCCCTGCATTTACACCTCGAGTCCCTCTTGGGCATGGGGACAGTATTCGGCAAAGTTTCTTCTGGTTTCATACAACCTAATCGAATACAAGACCCCTTTCCCGTGGCACGCTTCCTTCACTTCCGTCTCTATTTCATGAAAGAAAGCTTTAACCAGATTTTCAGTCGATGGTATCGTATCCTGTAAAAAATCCACATCAAGATTCAGATTTTTGTGATCACACTTCTCGACGATCCGCCGTTCAATAATCTCCTTCAACCTGCCAATATCGATGATGTACCCGGTTTCCTCGTCAATTTCGCCGGCCACGGTAACTTCCAGCTCATAATTATGGCCGTGCCAGTTCTTCGAGTTGCACTTCCCGTAGATCTGTTGATTCCATTCCTCCGACTTCTCCGGATTATGCAGTCGATGAGCCGCATTAAAATGTGCCCTGCGCGTTATAAAAGTCAACGGATCGTTGGATTTAGGTTAACAGGGAAACGTTACAAAATAATTTCCATTATTTCTATGATCGCGTACGTATAGTGCGCTTCGTAACAAAGACCGATTTACTACTTCGTGAAGTACCCACAACTCAACCTTTGAATTACCATAACGCAGTTACAGTCAGACTATTACATCTTAGTTTATGAAGTAATTTAAATAGCCAGGGAACACTTCCCTAAAATAAAAGAGAGGATCTCAATGTCATTGAGATCCTCCCGGCATCAGCACATCCAATTTTTTTATTGGACCGTTCTTTGTGTGTGGGAATAGGCGTTATTTGATCAACATCATTTTGCGACTTCTGGAAAATTTGTCACTTGTCAGGCGATAGATATACATTCCACTTGACAGTCCGGAGGCATCAAAGGTGACACTGTGATTGCCGGCCGATTGTTTTCCGTTCACCAGCGTCGCGACTTCTCGTCCCAACATATCATACACTTTTAGGGTCACCTGTGTCGCGGAGGGCAACTGGTATTGTATGTTGGTCACCGGGTTAAAGGGATTGGGATAATTCTTCTTCAGCCGCACGTCGTCGGGTATGATGTCACCGGCTTTATCCGCAATCGGTGTTCCGGTCCCCGAGGTGAATTCGAGGTGACTCAAAGCCGTCCATCCCACAAGCCAGTTTTCTTGTCCGAACGCGCCTTTGTACTCCACCTGGGTCCAGAAATCGCCTTCCAGCGTTGCGGCACCGGAAAGAACGTCTTCATTTTCGGGACGCGGATCGAGTCCGCCGTCTGCAGTTCGACTTATTCCTTTGAATTGCGGATCCATCACGGAATTACTGTAAGCCGCATCCGCCAGCATATTGTTCGTGAAGCCGGCGTTGCCGAGGTCGGTCAGCTCGGTGGCCTGGCTGTTTTCCAGGCTCCGGGCGAAGACGCTGTTCTCGAAGGTAATCGAGTCGGCTTCCAGGCGGGCGCGGGCGTCATACTCGTCGGTCCCGTCCAGATCCTCGACCACCAGGAACGGATCCTTGAAGTCGTCGGCAAACACGCTGTTTACGTATCGGACGCCGGTATTGTCGCGCAGCAGAATCGACTCTTCCGGGTCGCCCGAAGGCGCATTGCCGGCATCCTCGTAGTTCCCCGTCCCGAGATACGTAGCATTGGCAATCTGCGGATAGGCAAACGGGCGCGTATCCTCGGCGTCGGTCGAGGAACCGTCCTGCTCGGCCATGTGACCCGCCTTGTCAGTGTCCTGGATACCAAACCAGAACTGGTTCTTACCGCGGAATCCCTCGTCGGTATCGAAACCGTCATCCTCGACAAAGGCCGCAACCAGATATCGGGTGTTGACCGTTCCGCCGAACCATTCGAAGCCGTCATCTGCGCTGTCGAATGACTCGACGAACTCGATCGTCGTACCGGCGCCGACCCCGCCCATCGTCAGTCCCTGGATCTCGTTGCCCGAGGAGGAACCGACGTTGATGCCGGTGTGGCGGATCGATACGTAGCGGAACACGCCCGAGTCGTCATTCGGGTCGTCGCCGCCGTACTGGGCCATTTCGATGTTTTCCTGGGAGACGATCTCGTTGATGCCTTCCACGGCTTTAGGGCTGGGATTGTTCGTCGGGGCCTCGCCGAGAATGACGATCCCGCCCCACAGACCGGTGTTGTTTTTACCCATCGTCAGATCCCGATCGTTGATCGAGGTAAACACGATGGGGTTCTCGGCCGTGCCGTCGGCGAAAATCTTGCCGTCGCGCGAGATTACCAACGCCGAGGCGTCCAGATTCTGACCGTCTTCGGCGAATATCTTGGTGCCGGCTTCGATGGTTAATTCGGCTCCGTTGGTAACGAAGATCGTACCATCCAGGATATATTCCGTATCGGATTCCCAGTTGGTATTTTCGGTAATATTGTTGGAAACAGTTACTTCTTGCTGTCCCATCGCCGCGAACGGCAGGAGGAACAGGGAAAGAACCGCTAATTTGAAGATTATTGGTATTTTATAGTTCATAGAATTTATTTTCGATTTATATTGAGGATTTATGAATGTTGCGTTCGTTAGAGGTTATAGGTTATGCCGATCTTATACGTTCTTCCTTTGCGGAAAGACTGATTGATATAGTGTGTATCCTTGAAGTGCTGGGTCTTCTCGATGTCCGGATTGATAAGATTGTCCAACGACACTTTAAGCGTGAAGTGATCCGTAATCGATTTACTGCCGACAAAATTGAGCGTGCCGTAAGCCCGTTCGAACGAGTTGGGCGTAGCGCCCCGCATCACTTCCGAAAGCCGGTCTCCGAAGATGTTATAGTTCAGATCGGCCGAGAGACCGATTTCGGGATTCTGATAGGAGAGGTCGAAATTGAAGGTGTACGGCGACTGACCCGACAGCGGACGATGTTTCGCCTCTTCAGGCGCATTTTCTATGGCCTGGTCAATCTCCTCGTCGGACATAGTCTGGCTATTCAGATTCAGGATCTCTATCAGCTCGATCCGGGGGACATCCACCTCCGAGTTGACCAGCGTCAGATTGGTGGATACCAGGAAATGCCGCAGCGGATCCCCGAGAAAATCAAGTTGCTTTCGTACTTCAAATTCAGCCCCGTAAACCAATCCCCGATCCACATTCTGAATGGAAGAGGCATTATTGCCGATATCCACCCGAATCACCCGCTCCAGCGGATTTTTGAAATGTTTATAAAAACCGCTGACGGCGATCACTTCTCCCGGATTCGGGAACCACTCCCATCGAAGATCGTAATTCCGGATCAGGGTCCTTTTCAGATTTGCATTGCCCGAGAAGAGATAGTCACCCACGAACTGAAAGGTGACGTAAGGAGCCAGTTCCCGAAACGTCGGCCGGGCCAGGGTCTTGGTGAAAGAGGCACGGGCATTCATTTTATCGGTGATATTATAGGTCAGGTTGACCGACGGCAGAAAGTCCGTGTTCTCCAAATGCCCTTCGGCCACCGAACTATCCTGGCTGATCGTCTCTATATCGGTGTCCTCCATGCGAATTCCACCCGAGAGTTTCAATTGATCCATAAGGGGAAGTTGCACCATTCCGTAGAGGGCATACAGCTCTTTGGAGGCGTCATAGTTGTTGCGACGGGTGGTGGCGTTGTTAATCGTCAATCCATACCTCGGACCGTCATCCGTCGAGAGGAGACCGACATTGCTGAAAAATTCATTAATATCCCCTTCTACCTCATTAATGCTAACGGTTCCCGCGTCAGGCAATTCATACTCTATGCGGTCTTCCCGGAAAGTCCGCTCCACCTGATTGTAGTTTCCACCGAACTTTACTTTTCCTTTACTCGAGGTGTGCGTCGGAAACGGAACGCTGATATCCACACCCGCATTTATATTTTCCTCATCCAGATCTCTGAAATAACGGGACGGTGGAGCACTTACATTATTGGTAGGCATCGAGTACACCGAATCATTAAAAGCCGGCAAATAAGATCGGACATTCCATACGAACCTCAGATCCGGCTCGTCCTGCGTGTTTTTCGCATAAGATGCGCGCCAATCAACCGTAGCGTTCACCAACTCCCGGAAGAAATGCTTACCCTCGAGCTGATACGAGGAAAGGCTTCGCTCCTTGTAATGCATCGTCTGCGACCGAAACAGCGCGCGATCCGACAGATCCTTGGTGCTGGATCCCGTAAGGGTTCGCGCCATATTTGTGCCGTTTTGTGATCGCAGGTAGGTAGCCGACATTTTGTGGTTGGAATTCCATCGATAAGAGACATTCAACAAACCCCCTATACCCACATTCTCCTCTCCTTTCCGGTCTCGCATATTGATGCGGGAGTTCAGTGAATCCGCTTCCGTATTTCCAGCCCAGCGGGCATAACGACCCCGGTCATACCCGGAGAATGTTCTGCCGTAGGTCAGGCTGGCCGTATATCCGAGATCGTTATCTCCCAGCGAGAGCAAATTCCCGACTGAGGCCGAAAATCCCCGGTTCATACCTATATTTTCTTCTATAGGAGCCATTTGCTTGTTAAAGCTGTTCGATAGTCGATCCAGCTCCCCGGCCCCTTCCATCGAGCTGTTTCTTTGCGGGAACTCTTTTTCGGGATGGTCCAGGTAGCTTCGAACCGGGTCGGGCACCTGCCTTGCTCCATTGTCAAAACCCAGGAAGTCGGTTGAACCGGAATTACCCTGCAGGATCTGGCTATAACTGGTTTGCGCGTTGTAGGACTGTTGGGCCGAAAACTCGAACGTGAAGCGGTCGGGGAAATCTTTCGTCTCCACGTTGACGAGTCCCCCGGTAAAGTTGCCGGGCTGGTCGGGTGTAAAGGTCTTGACCGTCGTAATATTTTTTATCAGGCTTCCGGGAAACAGGTCCATCTGAAACGATTTTTTATCCGGATCCGCACTCGGAAGACTGGCGCCGTTTAACTGCGTTTCCGAATAACGATCCCCGAGTCCGCGAACGTGCACGTACTTACCCTCCACGACCGAGGCCCCCACCACTTTTTTCATGTCCTCGGCGGCATCCCCGGCACCGGACCGGGAAATGGAGTCGGCCGATATCGCGTTGGAAAAGCCAATGGCTTTTTGTCGCTTACCCAGCAGCGCCGCTTCGTTGTCGTCGACGGAACGAGCCGTGACGGTCACCTCGCCCAGATTCTCCGTCTGTGACCTGAGTTGGAGGTCA
>CAYQXO010000147.1:0-5800 GCA_964421495.1 uncultured Balneolaceae bacterium
CCCTCATTCCCAGGCAGAGATTGCGTGCGACGGTACAAAGTTGTATAATATATGTACAACATATGTAAACAAGATGGAGGAATATGTCCGGCAATCGCAATCCGATACATGGACGGGGAAGTTCGGACAATCCGGCGAATCGATTTGATGAGCGCAAAATCGATTACGATCCGGATGAGGAAACCGGTGAAAAACCGGCGCCGGACACCCGTTTGATTCGCGACGATACCAAAAACATTATAGCGCATAACGACAGTCCCGACATTCCCTTTGATTCGAGTATCAATCCATACCGGGGATGCGAGCACGGGTGTATCTACTGCTATGCACGTCCCACGCACGAATACCTGGGGTTTTCCGCCGGACTGGACTTTGAGTCGCGAATCATGGTCAAGTATGACGCTCCCCGTAAATTGCGGGAACAATTGACCCATCCCCGCTGGACTCCTCAACCCCTGGTGATGAGTGGGGTAACAGATCCCTATCAACCCCGTGAAAAGGAGTTGCGTATAACGAGGGGATGCATAGAAGTACTTTCGGAATTCATGAATCCGGTCAGCATCATTACGAAAAATCACCTGGTTACCAGAGATGCGGATCTGCTCGGGCAGATGGCCCGGTATAATGCGTCCCGCGTAAATATTTCCATCACTACACTGGACCGGGAACTGGCCCGCACGATGGAACCCCGGACCACGCAACCGCGAAGAAGGCTGAAGGCGATTGAAAAATTATCGGAAGCGGGAATACGGGTCGGTGTGATGGTGGCCCCCATTATACCGGGATTGACCGATCATGAAATCGCCTCAATCCTCAAAAAGGCCGCCGAGGCCGGCGCCCGGGATGCCGGCTATACGATTTTGCGCCTGCCCCACGGCGTCGAGGATATGTTCAAAGACTGGCTGGAACATCACTACCCGGAGCGAAAAAACAAGGTGTTGAATCGACTGAAGGACATGAGAAACGGCCGGCTGAATGATCCCCGTTTCGGTCATCGTATGAGTGGAAAAGGGGAATACGCCGGACAAATATCAAACATGTTCGCCATGCACGTCAAGAAACTGGGTATGAATAAAAATCGCACACCTCTTTCAACCGAACACTTCCGTCCGGGAGCCGGATCTCAACTTGATATGTTCTCCAATGCATAGGAGTTCTGTCAGAAAAATTGGGACGCTCCCCCGTTCCGAGAACTAAAAATTTTTCGAACCGATCAGGGTAAAAGCAGGTAAGTATGAATTTACTAATGACTAAGGAGTATGTGGCAAAACCGCAAGTAAAAATTTTCAATCGAGGAACGGGGGAGCGTCCCAATTTTTCTGACAGCCGACTGGGTTTTGGTTGCGCTCCGGACACCTCGAAAGGCTCCCGAAGATAATTTAGCTTGATAATGGGAAACAGATACTCAATAATAGATTATGTAAAGCGTTTGAAACCTAATTAATGAGAAATGTGTTGAATTCGTGAGATGAAGAAAGATTTCACAAATACCAAACAAGGTTTTCAATCAGACGAGGTACGCTATTTATGTCCGTCACACCATCAACCATGTTGGAACTTGGCACCGAGGCCCCGGACTTTGAATTGCCGGATACGAAGGGTAATCAAGTATCGCTGAATGATTTTGAGGATGCCGAGGTGTTGGTCGTTGTATTTATGTGCAATCACTGTCCTTTTGTAAAGCATGCCCGCGAGGAGATGATCAATATAGCTGAGGAATATAAAACGAGGGGCGTGGCATTTGTTGCGATAAATTCCAACGACGTGGAAAATCATCCGGAGGACAGTCCCCAGCAGATGGAAATTGAAGCGGAAAGATATGGATATCCGTTTCCGTATTTGTACGATGAAAGTCAGGAGGTCGCCAAAAAATATCGAGCGGCCTGCACGCCCGATTTCTTTGTGTTTGACCGGCAGCGGAAGTTGGCGTATAGGGGACAGATGGATGACAGTCGACCGGGAAACGACAAGCCGTGCGATGGAAGTGATTTGCGACAAGCGCTTGATACCGTATTAGAGGGGGGCGAGGTGAAAAAGGAGCAGAGACCGAGTATGGGCTGCAACATTAAATGGAAGCCTGGAAATGCTCCTGCGTATGCAAGCTGAATCCGGGAGCTAATCCGGTAATAGATAAATAATTGACGGAACAGAAATGTCAGAGGCCAAGGGACTCAGTCGAGATAAGGTGGAAAAATTACGAAGAGAATATAAGGGGCAGGGTATTGCAAAGGATAACGTCCATGAGGATCCGCTACAACAGTTTGAAAAGTGGTTTCAAGTGGCTGTCGAAAGCAATTTGATTGACTCCAACGCCATGACCCTCGCCACCGCCGATGCGGAAGGCAGGCCCTCCTCGCGCGTCGTTTTGTTGAAGGGATATGATCAGCGGGGCTTTGTGTTCTATACGAACTACAAAAGTCGCAAGGCGGTCCAATTGGACGAAAACCCCCACGCTTCGCTGTGTTTCTACTGGAAAGAGTTTGAACGCCAGATTCGCATCCGTGGACAAGTGGTACGTCTACCCCGGGAGGAATCGGAATCCTATTTCGAGACCCGGCCCCGCGACAGCCAGATCGGTGCCTGGGCTTCCCTTCAGAGCGGGATAGTGGAAAACAGGGCGGAACTTGAAAAGAATTTCCGCAAGTACGAAGAAAAATTTAAAGGAAAGGAAGTACCGCTGCCTGAATTCTGGGGTGGCTATTTGCTTGAACCCACCGTGTATGAATTCTGGCAGGGTCGCCCCAGCCGGATGCACGATCGACTGGAATATAAGTGGAGCAAAAATGAGGGATGGAAAATAAGGCGTTTGTCGCCATGAAGGGCTCACTTCGTTCGCCCTGCTGGAGGCTCGATGCTCGAAGCTGGAAGGCTATTCGAGCAAGTAATTGTGCGGTGTATATACACAACTAATCTACCGATCGGAATAGCCTTCCGGCCTCCGGCATCCGACCTCCGACGGGCGAGCAAAGCGAGCCCTTATCATAAATTCGTTTTTAAATAGTTATAAAAGTGAAAGAGAGATGAATAATCTGGAAGAAAGACAGCGACAGACCATTGAAGACACAGGAAGAACTTCGTGACACGCTCGAGGAGATTGACAACAAGGGCTATGGAGCTTACAAGGAACTGAAAGGGGCTTACCAGGTAGGGCATTATACGCTGGCGATCGACTATGTGCAGGGCGATCCATTTGCTTCTCCCTCGAAAGCCCGTGTCCGCCTGCCCCAGTATAAAGCTCAGTTTCCGGAAAAATTGTATAACAATGCCGTCAGGCGGAAGGCCCTGGGGGATTTTCTGGCACGTCGAACCAAGTCGGCAATTCGCGAGGTGGCCAAAAAGAATCGGGGATCCGGCAAAAGCGGGATGATCGCGATCGATGCCGGCGGTCAGGAGGTCATTGAACGTACGGCCTGCGAGGTGAATGAGGAGTATATCGAACTGCGACTTGAAATAGGTCTGCCGGCGGCCGGACGCCGAATACTGGGCAAGAAACAGGCGGATGCGATGCTTAATGTTGAAATTCCGCAAATTGCGGCTGACACCCTCGTGTGGGAAACCCTGCCCCAGAGCGAAGTCTGGGAATTTGTTCAGCATATTGAAAATCAGGCCTATATACGGGATCAACTCGAGGAAAACGATTTGATCGCTTTTGTTGCGAATGGCTCCGTCTTGCCGCGGCGGACCGGCGCCGACCAACGTCCCCTGGAAGAAGATCGGGCCGTCAAATTTCAATCGCCCGAATCGATGGAGGTCACCTTTGACCTGCCCAACTCGGTCACGTATAATGGCGAAAAGATCAGCAGCATTTCAGGTATGGGCATCCCCGAGGGAATAACCCTGATTACCGGCGGCGGATATCATGGGAAGTCCACCCTGCTGGATGCGATTGAGTTGGGTATATACAATCACATTCCGAGGGATGGGCGAGAGTATGTGATTACCAATCCCGACGCCGTAAAAATCAGGGCGGAAGACGGACGGCGTGTAGAGAAAGTGGATATCAGTCCGTTTATAGATAACTTGCCGAATGATCAGAATACGGAAGCTTTCTATTCGGATAACGCCAGCGGCAGCACCAGCCAAGCCTCCAATATTATGGAGATGATCGAGTTGGGTGCGGAAGCCCTGCTGGTTGACGAGGATACGTCGGCAACCAACTTTATGATTCGGGATGCCCGTATGCAGGCGCTCGTACAAAAGGAAAATGAACCGATTACTCCCTTTCTGGATCGAGTACGAGAGTTATATAATGAGTTCGGCATATCGACGATACTGGTTATGGGGGGAAGTGGCGACTATTTCGACGTTGCCGATAACATTATCATGATGCGCAATTTCCTGCCGCACGATGTGAGTGAGCAGGCCCGCGAAATAGCGGGGGATTTTGAAGTGCAACGCCAGAAAGATACGGTGGAACCCTTTCAACCACCGGCGAAACGGATCCCCCTGACCTCCAGCCTGGAGAAGGCCAAGGGACGTAAAAATCATATACGGGTCAAGCCGCGGGGACTCTATAAAATTCAATTCGGTCGCGAAGATATTGAGATGCGTTTCGTAGAGCAGATGGTGGATCACAGCCAGACCAACTCGGTGGGCCAATCCCTTCGTTACGCCATGGAGGAAGTGGTTGACGACGAGCGATCCCTGGACGAAGTACTCGACGAAATAGAGACACGCATCGAGGAAGAGGGACTGGATTTCCTCTGTCCGTTCGACGACGAACATCCCGGCAAATTTGCAAAAGTGCGCAAATACGAAATCGCCGCGGCCCTGAATCGCCTGCGCGTATTCGAAGTGGAACAAGAAGCGTATGAGGTAGAGGAAATCTGATTCAAAACGCAGCGTTCAGGTAGAAAACCATTTACCTATATCCGTAATAGCATATAATCCACGAATTTTATTTTGTCGAGAACGACGAACTTGGTCCAACAATAGCGAAAATATGCCGCTGTACGGATTAACGTAATTACCTGATTCAAGTGGGTGTTATAAGTGAAGGGATCTTGCCGACGCGGGGCGAGCGGCCGTTCGGAGAAATAAAAATTTTTCGAATGGCTTAGTTTAAATGATTGGATATATGAATTTGTGGACAGACTCCTAGCATTGAGAGCTCTTGAGAAACCCGGGGATGTCTCTGAAGCACTTGAGTTGTTCGGCTTTCAGGCTAAAAATGTAAATTCACTACAAATCGATATTTTGAACGTAACTGTTGTAAAGCAACGACCCGCCGAATTTCTCTGGCTGAAGAGATATCCCCGGGTTTCTCAAGAGCTCGTTGACATGGCAAAGCCGTAAGAAAAAATTTTCAATCGAGGAACGGCCGCTCGCCCCGCGTCGGCTTTCCTCTCCCCTACTCGCCAATCAGTTCATATAGCGCAGCGATTTCTTCCTGCCAGTTCTCCTTGTTCGGGGTTTCGAGAATCAGGGGGATGTTATCGGTGCGGGAATCGTTGACGAGGGCTTCGAACAGCTCCCATCCGATCTCTCCCTGGCCGAGCGATTCGTGGCGATCGACCTCCGATCCGCACTTGCGCTTCGAGTCGTTCAAGTGCATACCGGAGAGCTTGGAAAGGCCGACGATCGACTCGAATTGATTCATCATGTCCTCATATCCCTCCGCAGTCTCGATGGAGTATCCGGCGGCGAAGGCGTGACAGGTGTCGAGGCACGTGCCCACCCGATCGGAATGGGAAGAGCGATCGATAATCGTGGCCAGGTGTTCGAAATCGTGGCCGACGCTGTTGCCCTGGCCCGCCATATTTTCGATAACGATAGTCACGAACTCGGTCTGCTCCACCAC
>CAYQXO010000148.1:0-5781 GCA_964421495.1 uncultured Balneolaceae bacterium
AGAGCTTTGAATCTACTGGCAGCTAAGGGAATCCGGCAAAGCCGTGCAAAAAAATTTTCAATCGAAGGAACGGCCGCCCGCCCCGTTTTTCAGGGACCGCAATGAAACGAAATTGTTATAATTTCCCTTTTTATATACAGAATATTTAAATACAATCGATAACTAAAGAAACCAACAGAATGTCGATGGATAAACCCCTCAATGTAACACAGAAACTTATTAAGAGTCACCTCGTCGAAGGCGAAATGAAGTCGGGTGAGGAGATTGGACTCGAAATTGACCAGACCCTGACCCAGGATGCGACGGGTACGATGGTCATGCTGGAGCTGGAAGCAATGGAGCTGGACAAAGCTCAAACGGAACTCTCCTGCCAGTATGTGGATCACAACCTGCTGCAGACCGACTACCGGAATCCCGACGATCACGTATTTTTGAAGTCGGCGGCAGAGAAGTTCGGGATCTGGTACAGTCGTCCCGGCAACGGAGTGAGTCACCCGATCCATACCGAACGCTTCGCCGTTCCGGGTAAATCGATGATCGGTTCCGACAGTCATACGCCTGCTACCGGAAGCATGGGAATGCTGGCGTTTGGTGCCGGCGGACTCGATGTCGCCTTTGCCATTGCAGGCAAGCCGATGTATGTGAAAATGCCGGAAGTCCTCGGTGTCAAGGTTACGGGTCGACTGCCCGACTGGGTCAGCGCCAAGGATGTGGTCCTGGAAATGCTGCGCCGGTACGATGTGGAAGGCTGCGTCGGAAAGATTATTGAATACTACGGACCCGGCCTCAAGCATTTGTCGACGATGGACCGCCACGTGATTGCCAATATGGGGACCGAAATGGGCGCCACGTCTACGGTCTTTCCCTCCGACGAGGAGACGCGCCGATTTATGAAACTGCAAGAGCGGGAAGACGAGTGGTCAGAGCTGAAAGCCGACGAAGGCGCCGAATACGACGAACATGAAGAGCTGGATCTTTCCGAAGTGGTTCCGCTGATCGCTAAACCCAGCAGTCCCGGTAATGTAGTCCCGGTGAGCGAAGTGGCCGGAAGTGACATTTATCAGTCCTACATCGGTTCTTCCGCCAATCCCGGCATCCGCGATTTCTGGGTTCCGGCGCAGATTGTCAAAGGAAAGCGCGTGAATGAGGATGTATCCTTCGATATCAATCCGACGTCGCGACAAGTGATCGAAAACCTGGCCGAGGATGGATCGCTCATGCAGTTGGTGCAGGCGGGAGCGCGTTTCCACCAGGCCGGCTGTAACGGGTGTATCGGCATGGGACAGGCACCGGCGACCGGGCGTAAGAGCCTCCGCACGGTCCCGCGTAACTTCCCGGGTCGGTCGGGTACCAAGGAAGATGAAGTGTACCTGTGCAGTCCCGAGACAGCCGCGGCTTCTGCGCTGACCGGCAAGATTACGGATCCCCGCGATCTCGAGGAGATCTACAACATGGGGTATCCGAATTATCAGGAGCCCAACGAGATTATCGTGAACCGCGAGATGCTGGTTGCTCCTCCGGAAAACGGCGAGGACCGCTCACTCGACAAGGGACCGAACGTCGTTTCGCTGCCCGATTTTGACGCGATCGATGACTTTGAAGTTCCGGTGCTGCTCAAAATGGGCGAAAATATTTCGACCGACGAGATTTTGCGGGCCGGGGCCGACGTGCTGCCGTATCGCAGTAATATCCCGGAGATCAGCAAGTTCGCCTTTGAAATCGTGGATGAGAACTTCTACGAGCGGGCACTGGAAGCGCAGGACGAACACGGCGGACACATTGTCGTGGCCGGCGAGAACTATGCGCAGGGTTCGAGCCGTGAACACGCGGCCATCGCTCCCCGCTACCTCGGTCAGCAACTCGTCATAGCCAAAAGCTATGCCCGTATCGGCTGGCAAAACCTGGTGAACTTCGGCATCCTGCCGCTCGAATTTGATAATGAGGCGGATTACGACGATATCGACCAGGGCGACACCATCAAGGCCGAAAACATCCGCGAGCAACTGGAAAACGGCCACGAGGTCACCCTGAAAAACGTAACCAAAGGCAACGAATACACGCTTAAACACACCATGAGCGAGCGACAGCGTGAAATCATGCTGGCCGGCGGCGAAATCAATCACTTTAAGCAGCATTCGAACTAAGCGGTAAGAGCTGTTTAAGGTTCGAATACAGGACCATTGAAGGCGGATTCGTCAGACGACGAGTCCGCCTTTTTTATGAAGCATAGTGGAACTCGCGCAGTTTAGTGAAGTGGAGGTTTTATATTATTCTGTTTTAGTCGTGCATATTAATAGTTTAATGGCCGGGGAAATAGGAATGGAGAGCTTGTTTAATTCAGGTAAATATTTGTTGCAGACTACGGCAACATTCAGTAAGTCCATGACGATTTTCAAGGGTTTGGATATACTCATTTATAGAGTGGCTTGGGTCGTTGTATCTATTTATAATATCATTAAAATAATTCATTCAGGGCCTGCCTCAAATGGTTTAGTTCCTTATTTGGACCTTCATGGGGCGGTGAAGGCGTCTTGTAATTGCGAACCATCCGTGCCACCTGAAGGGCACACCCCCAGGAAAGGGTGACTCCCCCTCCCCCGTGTCCGTAGTTGTGAAAGATGTGTTTGCCATATTCGCGGGATTTTTCGAGACGCAGGCCGTTGGTCTGGGAGTCCCGCATAAAGCGGTAGCCCGACTTAGACCGCAGCTTGTAATCGCCGATGTCGAAATCGTATATCTGGCTGATGAGATTGCGGTTGAGTTCGAAGATGGGAGCGGGGACCTGTTGTTGGTCAATCGATAACATCCGGCCGGTCCACTGCTCGCCCGACCAGCGCCCTTTTTCGTCCAGGTGACCGTGCAGGCGGGATCCTCCCAGTACCCAGCCGGATTCCCGCGGGTAGCAGTACACGTCGACCGGCGTGCCGCTGCTGTGTGAATAAACTTCCGCTCCCGGCGTGTAGTTATAGGAAATAATCGATTCGAACTGCCCGGGAGAGAGCGCATCCTCAACCACCAGGGTTTTACCCAGCAAAAAGCAAAAATCTTTTTTGTCTTCAAACAACTCCCGGCTGTGAGCTCCGGTGCAATTTACGATGCAGTGCGGGTCAAAAGATTTGATATTGTGCGGGGTTACCCGTTTTTGTTCAAACTGTCCCCCTGACTGCTCGTACCACTCGTATAATTGATTGATATATTGCGGCCAGTCCACAAAAAAGCAGGAAAATCTCCACCCGTTTACCCGAGAATCCGGACCTGCCCCGACTACCTTGTGGGAAAGTTCGTTTTTATCCTCCCCGATCGGACTGAAATCCTCTACCCACTGATGGTAGTCGGGTCTGGATACCGGGTAGCCAAACCATTCGTAATGGGTATTTTTACGCAACATATCCATTCCCGCTCGATACAACCGTCGAAAAATCTGCTGCGAGTCGCGGTAAAGGACGTCCATTCGGTCGGTCTTCACCGAATGGGGTATGATGGAAGCGGCCGGATAACGGCTCGCAAACAAGGAGTTGCCCGCCCCGTTTTTCTCGGATGAGGGGTAGAATTGTGCTCCTATGACACGGGTTTTGTAACCGAGCAGTTGAAGCGTAAGAGCGGTGGTAATGCCGCTGGCCCCCGCTCCGAGAACCAGAATGTCCGGTTTGTTGTCGATGTCGTTCACGATGTATCGGTTGTTGGTTTAACGTGGTTGTCCAATAATAAAATACGAAGTATAAGCTGAAAATCGGGGCGGACGGCCGTTTCGGAGAACTAAAAATTTTTCGAACGGATCTTGGTAAATGCAATAAAGTATGAATTTACGGGCAGCTATGTAGAAAAAGCAAAGCCAGGCAGTCTGTCGAGCTTTCACAAATCTACTGCGAAAAAGCCGGATTTGGGTATCTTTTAGCCGATTTATCGTTAAATGGAGTCCACCATTCGACCTCTAAATCGACTAAAACCTACCTCAAACCGATCTTTTTCTTGCTACGATTCGGAAAACCCGACAGACTGCAGGAAAAAATTTTCAATCGAAGGAACGGCCGTCCGCCCCGATTTTCAGTTTATGCCGGCAACTTACGATAATCTGCTACATCCACGGCAGTTGATCCAAATCTGCATTTCCCCCGGAGACAATCAGTACGACGCGCTGGTCCTTGATATCGATTTTGTTTTCAAAGATGCCGGCCAGGGGCACGGCGGCGGAGGGTTCAATAACGATTTTCAGGCGTTCCCATATATAACGCATGGACTCCCGGATAGCGTCTTCGCCGACGGTCACGATATCATCCACCTTATCCCGGATAATGTTGAAAGTCAGATCTCCCAGGGAAGTGCGCAGGCCGTCGGCAATCGTATCCGTCCGCTCGGGTTGCACGATTTGTTCCTCGTGAAAGGAGCGGTAGGCGTCGTTCGTCAGACCCGGTTCAACGCCGATGATTTCTATATCGGGATTGATATGCTTGACGGCCAAAGCGATGCCGCTGATGAGCCCGCCCCCGCCCACCGGCACCAGGATGCGATCGAGGTCGCCGATCTCCTTAAAAAGCTCGTACCCGACGGTTCCCTGTCCGGCGATGATGTCGGGATGATTATACGAGGGGATGAAAACAGCACCTGTTTGCTCGGTCAGCTCCTTCGTTTTTTGTTCCCGAGCCGATTGGGTCGGTTCGCAAAAGTGGACGTCGGCGCCGTAGCCTTTCGTTGCCGCAATTTTATTTTTCGGGGCGTTTTCAGGCATCACCACCGTAGCCTGGATATCAAATTTCCGGGCGGCAAGGGAAAGGGCCTGGGCGTGGTTGCCGGAAGAATGCGTTATGACCCCCCGTACCGCTTCTTCATCCGTCAACTTTCGGACCGCGTTTAAAGCCCCCCGTATCTTGAATGCTCCGACCTTCTGGAAATTTTCACATTTAAAAAACAGTTGCCCGCCGGTACGTTGATTGGCCAAACTGCTGGTCAGAATAGGCGTACGGTGAATATGACGCTGGATGTGCCGGTCAGCCTGGCGGACATCCTCGAACATTGGAAGCGTATCAGCGTTTTTATTCATGTTTTTGACAATCGTTGCAGGTTAACCCGAACAAACTGAGTGACGGTAAGAAAAAGCGGGGCGGACGGCCGTTCCGAAGAACTAAAAATTTTTCGAACGGATCTTGGTAAATGTAATAAAGTATGAATTTACGGGCAGCTAACCGGAAAAAGCAAAGCCGTTAGAAAAAATTTTCAATCGAAGGAGCGGCCGTCCGCCCCGCTTTTTCTTACCGTCTGATAAAAAATTAAAAAAATTTGTAACAGTTCCACGTCTGATTACTCTTGTCTATGTAATGTATAAAATATTTGATCGGTAACGACGAATTTACTTGGAGAAGAATATTTTATGCATCTTTAATGCTGAGACCTATAATCAGACCCCGGGGCTGGAAGATGTCGCGGGGTTTTTTTATGTCGCCCCCCCCTTGGCCCGGATTGCACTGCGTGGTTGACGTTTCGTTTTGTACTCATCAAGAAATTTGATCGTCTGCAAGGCGACAGGGTGCTGGCGAAGGAAATCTGCAAATAGTACATTGATCAAGCTTGTCGCCCAGTTAACGCAGTTGACGGTCAAATTTCACTTTCTGGTAATCGCTCCGCTCGGAGTACTTCGTAAAAATCGCTGATACTCGGAGCGCTGACGTGAAAACGCACCGCTCTGTGCTTATCAAATAATCAGGGCTAAACTGCTTATGGCTGACGGGGAGTAGAGGTGGAGATAATTAATTTCCAGATTACTGCCAGCATGATAATGGAGATGAG
>CAYQXO010000149.1:0-5681 GCA_964421495.1 uncultured Balneolaceae bacterium
TCCTCTTCCTCCCCTTCTTCATCCCAATCCGCTTCATCGTCGGGGAAATAAGCCTCCTCGAAAATCAATTCCTCCATTACATACGTATCGACCACCTCCACCTCTGACTCGTAATCCTGCATCAGGAAGAGCCATCGGGGATTGCTTTCTTCCCCGTGCGGAGTGATAAAACGCTTCAGGCGACGACTTTTTTCTTCCAAATCGTCTATATGAGACTCCCATGCCTGCTCGTCCCACACCTGATCACCAAAGGGTCCTCGTTCCATAGTTGCTGTTTCTTAAAATCGATCATGAATCAAACTCATACCATGCCTAGATGATATACATAATCTAACAAAAGTCGGGGAATTTCCCTACAGGATTAAGTAATTTTACGGAAAGAAACTTCGATTATTAAAGCCGGTGCAATACGCCGGCTATCACATTGGTAACCTGCGGTTCCGCCATGCCCGCCGCCTCCAGAACGTCCTCCAATACAACCGGTTCCAGGCAATCGGGAAAACACTCGTCGGTAATAACCGAAATCCCGAGTACATCCATCTCCATATGAACCGCCGCAAGAACTTCGGGCACCGTACTCATTCCCACGACATCGGCCCCCACCAGCCGCATCATGCGGTATTCGGCCCGGGTCTCCAGCATGGGACCCGGAAAAGCGGCGTACACTCCCTTGTGCATCTGAATACTCTCTTCCAGGGCCACTTGCTCGGCCAGCTCGATGAGTCCCCCGGTATACGGTTCGCTCATATCGGGAAAGCGGGTCCCCATTTCCTCGTCATTCGGACCAATCAGCGGATTATCTCCCATCATGTTAATATGATCGCGGATCAGCATAATATCCCCGCGCCGGTAATTGGCATTCATACCCCCACAAGCATTGCTGATAAACAGGGTTTCCGCCCCGTTGCTGTATAACACGCGCAGCGGAAAGACGATCTGTTTCATGGTATAGCCTTCGTAGTAGTGAAATCGACCCTGCATGGCCACCACCTCTTTACCGGCAAGCTCGCCAAAAAGCAGCTTGCCCTCGTGCTGCTCCACGGTAGTAGTCCCGAAATGGGGGATCTCCTCGTAGGGGATTTCCGATTGGACCTGCATTTTGTCGGCAATCTTGCCGAGGCCGGTGCCGAGGACGATGACATACTCGGGTCGCAGGTCGGTTTGCTGCTGGATATAGTGAAGAGCTTCATCCCGTTTTTGACGAAACGTTTCAATACTGTCGTACGACATGTCGTATGGTCTTGATGGTGAATTTACTTCCTGAATAATGACACTAATCCCGCATTTTGCTAACGCGAGAATCGCTTCGCTCGGAGTAATTCGCGGACGACGCTTTGCCCGTTACACTGACGCGGTACCCGTTTCGTTCAGAACACTGACTCAGAGATTGCTATACTCGGCGCTCGCCCCGAATTGACTCTGCATTTAAAATATCCCCCTGTATCCTCAATCGATTTCATCAATGATATTATCGACATCATTTTCCTCGTCAAAGAATCGCTGTTGCTCGCGTTGTTTGCCTCCCTTTTCATCCCTTTTCTTTTCCCCGGAAGGCGAGAGAGAACCTTTTTCGAGGGACTCTGACTTTTCCTCCTGCGCATCTGACTGCTCTTCCTGCGTTTCCGACTGTTTTTCCCGGGCCTCACGTTCCTCTTCCTCCAATTCCCGGCGGAACTCACTGGGTTTCAGCGACTCAAACTCCTCTTCTTCTTCGTCCGGCAACGCAAAAAGCTCTTCCTCCTCGTCCGTATAATTTTCCAGCGACTCGCGGGCGCGCTCCAGGTAAGAGCGCAGGCTGCCTATAATCTCATCCCGGCGATCCAGCAGCCGCAGGATGCTTTGCCGTATCTGCTGACGCTGTTGCTGCGCTTCGCGGATAATGGAGTTGGCTTCCATCTCCGCTTTTTCAATCGTATTACGCGCTTCGTTGCGAGCACCCGACAGTTTATGATCCGCCGATTCCTTTGCCGTCTGCAGGGTCTCATGCAGCGTTTGCTCCACCTGTTGATACTGCTCCAGCTTCTGCTCCAATTGTTCCACTTTCTGCTCCAGCTCCCGGTTGCGGGTCACCAGTCTTTCATACTCATTGGAGACCGTATTCAAAAATGCCTTCACCTGTTCTTCATCGTATCCCCGGAAGGATTTATCGAAGGTCTGCTGTTTTATCTCAAGCGCTGTTAGTTTCATAGTACTTCGATTCTCTTAGTATTCGCCAGGAAATTAAGGCTCGTCCGGTTGTTTGTTTTAACGAACGCGTCAGTTAAATATTCAAAAATTGTATCAGATTCGGAAATAGTCTTTTGTGATTCGTTTATATCCCCCGGCACTACGGCTACCCGTAATCTCTTTCCCCAAAGATGGCACGTCCCACGCGCACGATCGTCGCTCCTTCGTCGATCGCCGTCTCCAGGTCGTTCGTCATTCCCATGGACAGATGCTCCAGGTCGACGCTCCCTTTGGAGTAGTTGGCATATTTCTCGCGCAACTCGCGCAGCAACCGGAACTCGGGTCGTACCTTCTCCTGTTGTTCCGGCTTGACAAACTCCGCCATCCCCATGAGCCCACGTACCCGTACGTGCTCGAGATCCCGGGCATATTCCAGGATGGCAGGAAGATCGTCCGGCTCACATCCGCTTTTTTGTACCTCCTGACTGATATTGACCTGGATCAGGGTGTGGATGGTCCGATCAATCCGGGAGGCCCGTTTCTCGATTTCGCGGAGGGATTTCTTTTTGGGAATCGACTGGATCCAGTTCACCCGCTCCACCATATATTTAATCTTGTTGGTCTGCAACGTCCCAACCATATGCCACTGGATCTGATCCAGATCCTCCAGCGTTTCCATTTTATCCTGCAATTCTTTCGCGCGGTTTTCGCCAAAATGCAGTTGTCCACACTGCACGGCCTCGCGGATATCTTCCGTCGGCTTCATCTTGCTGACAGCCACCAGCGTAATCTCCTCCGGATCTCTTCCGGCACTCCGACATGCCTTGCTGATGCGTTCCTCGACCTGTTCCAATCCTTCTGAAATCGTGTGACTCATATCCTTTTCTTCATAATTTACGTTTCCAATCGATCTCCATTCAATTCAATTAAAAATAGGCTTTTATGAAACCGAAATAAATCGTAAGTTTGTCCCGTCTGATTACGTACGTAAAATACTAATTAAACAGGACGCATTCGGTTGTCTAAAACTGTTTCGCCTTCAGTAGGATCAAGGCAGATATTTAGAAAAGAGCAGTTCGCATTCTGCATTGCAAAAAAGGCGAGAGATAACGGGATATGAACACAACCATTCAGCATATCTCGTCTTTCGTCGATCGCTGGGCTCCGGAACAAACCCAGATGGATTTCGACAATGTAGGATTGCTGGTGGGTGACCCGCAAGCCCACGTAGACAAAGTTATAACCTGCCTGGATGTGACCCCCGACGTTGTGCAGGAAGCCGTTGAATGGAATGCCGACCTTATCGTTGCCCACCATCCCCTGATTTTCAACAAGCTGAAAGCTATTACTCCCACCGACGACCACGGCCGCATGATCTATGAGCTTATCCAGAACAACATCGGGGTTCTAGCCGCCCACACCAACCTGGACGCCGCACGCGGCGGGGTGTCGATGGTATTGGCGGACACCCTGGGACTCCGGGACATTACCTTTCTCGATACGAGCTATCAAAATCGCTATAAAATTATTTTCGATACGTCTGCTTCCAACCGGGCGTCGGTGCGAGCCCTGCTCGAAAATCACCGGGGGGACCATATCCGAGTGTTAAAACCGGAAGACGAATCCGGTCAAACGGTCCGCGTTGAAGCCCTTGTCGAAGACCATCAACTTGGAAGCCTGACTTCCCGACTGAGCCAGGAGGGACTTGCCGATCCCGAATCTCTGGAAATCCTGAAAACCGATACCGCCACTCCAAACACCGGAATGGGGGCCATCGGCACCTACGAGGGAGAAGGTCTTTCTCAAAATGAGTTCCTCGAGCGAATAACGCAACGGCTCGATGCCGACGCCTTGCGGTATTCCGGGTCGGCCGATCCGGTTCGCAAAGTCGCCGTCTGCGGCGGCGCCGGCGTGTTTCTCGCACGTCAAGCAATCGAAGCCGGTGCCGATGCGTTTGTAACCGGTGATATCAAGTACCACAATTATTTTACAGAAACAGAAGGTTTTATGTTGATTGACGCAGGTCATTATGAGAGTGAAATTCCTATCGCCTCCGAACTGCAAAAGCAAATCTCCCATACATTCGAAGACGTTGAAGTATCGACGACGGGGGTTAATACCAACCCCATGAAAATATTCTCTCCAAATAAAAAATCTTAAGCCAATAAAACCAAGCAAACAGCTAACTAAAACTATGGAAGAAGTTCTTCAACAACTCACCAATCTACAATACATTGACAATCGCCTTGACGAAATCAAACAACTTCAGGGTGACCTACCGGAAGATATTGAAGATATCGAAACGGATATTTACCGTCATGAGGCCCGCATAAAAAAGCTGAAGGAGGAAAAGCAGGAACTGCAGGTCGAAGCGGATAATCTCGAAGTTGATATCCAGGAAGCCGAGCAAAAGGTGGAGAAGTATGAGGAACAGCAACTTTCGGTTCGCAACAATCGCGAATACGATGCGCTGACCAAAGAGATAGAGACCCAGCAGCAGACGATCGAAAATGCCGAATCGCGACTCGAGGAAATCGAAAAGCGCCAGAAGGGTATCGAGGCCGAACTCGAAGAGGTGGAAGAGGAACTCGAGAAAACCCGCAAGCTGTACGACGAGAAAAAAGAGGAACTCGACAAGCTCCGGGAAAAAACCAAGGAAGAGGAAGAAGAGCTGCTGGAAAAGCGGGAAGAAGTTGAAGAAGAGCTCGACGATCGGTACTTGAAGAGCTACAAGCGCCTTCGCAACGGGCTGAACAACGGCATGGCGGTTGTTGCCATGGAAAAAGGCGCTGCCCAGGGCATGATGCTCCCGCCCCAGACGCAGGTGGAAGTCCGTCGAAAAAACAAGATCGTGATCGACGAAAACAGCGGGCGTATCGTCGTGGATCCCTCTTTCTTTGAAGAAGCTGAAAAAGAATTGGCATAATTCCGGGCGTCATCACTCGTTATAGTTATACGAGATTGAAAGCGTCAGGCAATCGCACCTCTCCGGTTTGACCGGGAGGTGAGGAAAGTCCGGACACCCACGGGCACCGTGCTTCCTAACAGGAAGGCTTTCGTTTCGCAAGGAACGAAAGACAACCAGTGCCACAGAAAACAGACCGCTCCGGCCTGGCCGGAGTAAGGGTGAAACGGTGAGGTAAAAGCTCACCACTCGTGCTGGTGACAGCAGAGGTACGGCAAACTTCACGGGGTGAAAGATCATGCAGACAGCTTACGTGTCGCCCGTCGCCATGCTGTCGGGTGGATCGCTAGAGCTCCGGAGCGATCCGGAGACCAGATAAATGATTGCCATCCCGACTCCTGTCGGGACACAGAATCCGGCTTATCGACGCTTTTGATTTCCTTTCTTTCCTCTCCTCAGCATCCCCCCTTCAAAACGAAGAAGGAACTGCGACACGTTGAATACATGTTTCAAGCAGGGTAGCCAGTCTACACGCCCTTGCCCGGAAAATTTTAACATAACACGTTCTCCTCTTGTAATCTCGCTTTAAAAACATCCCCCTTCGTAGATA
>CAYQXO010000150.1:0-5679 GCA_964421495.1 uncultured Balneolaceae bacterium
CTGCTTGTGTCGTTCAAACATCTGTTCTTTCCGATGCTCTATCTGTTGTTCCAGCCTATCCAGTGCCGCGGTGACCTCGGTGGTAACGGAATCTGAAATTATTCTCTGTTTCAGATCCTCGTATTCCTTCTGGGTACGGGTTTTAAACTGGAAGTCCTCGCTTTTCAAGTACGTTCGAAATTCTTTATACAATTCATCATTCAGGTCCTGCTTGTCCAGTGAATCGTGTTCAGAAGCATACTGGTTGGCAAAAAAGAAATAATGACTATTTTTTTGCAGGGCTATCTCCAGCAGGCTCTGCTCTTTATCCTTGATTTTAACATCCGGAATAATACCTTCACTATCATATACGGTTCTTCCCGCCCTCGTCTTAAACTCCTTTCTTGCCGAGTCCGCTTTTTCAGGATGATCGGCGGAGTCCCGGAGGCTGTAATCAATGGATTGGATGCTTCGCCCGCTGGGCGTGTAATACTTTGAAGCCGTCATTTTCAACGCCATGTCATACGGCAGGGAACGGACGACCTGAACCAGTCCCTTGCCAAAACTCTTCTGTCCCGCAATCACGGCACGATCCAGATCCTGCAAAGCCCCGGCCACTACTTCCGATGCACTGGCACTGCCTTCATTCTGCAGAACCACCAGGGGCAAATCCTCCAGCATCGCCGGTTCTTCAGAACGATACACATGATTTTGATCGGCAACCCGTCCCTTGGTTTCCACCACTTTAACTCCCGGTTTCACAAATTTGTCAACCATTTTAACCGCTTCCCCCAATAAACCGCCGGGATTATTCCGCACATCCAGAATAAGACCCTCCATTTCCGCCGCATCCTGGAAATTGCGAATGGCTTTTCTAACTTCTTCAGCGGTATTTTTTGAAAAGCGGTTAATAAGTATATATCCAATAGACTGTTCCGGACCGATTAAATCGGCAAAAGTCACGTTCCGAACTTCAATATACTCCCGTTTCAGCTCAAACGTCAGGGGCTCCTCCACTCCGTAACGCTGAACAGTAATGGATACGGTAGTTCCGGGGTCTCCCCGCATTATATTCTGAATTTCTTCGGGAGTAAGTTCACTGGTCGGAATATCGTTGACAGACTGAATAACATCGCCGGACTTCATCCCTTTCCTATAGGCGGAATATCCCTCCATAGGAGCTATCACTACTATCTTATCGCCTTTGACACCGACCTCCAATCCTACTCCCCCATACCGACCGGAGGTCATAACATCCAGCTTCTGACTTTTTGCCTTATCGATAATCGTGGTATAGGGATCCAGCGAATCGAGCATTGCCGTAAGCGCTACATCCATGAGTTCTCCCGGATCTATTTCCTCTACATACCGCAATACTACCTGCTGGTAGGCTTCGCTGAATATCGAGAAATTCTTCTTTATTTTAAAATAGACATCGGAATAACGGGTATATCCTGCCGTCAATAAACCGACTCCCAGTATTCCGACCAGAAAAAGGGATTTAACTTTGTTACTCATAAAACTGAATTTATCTGCGTATTGTCAACGTTTGTCCCACATAAATCCGGGAACCGTTTAAATTGTTCCAGCGTTGAATCTGACGTATCGAAACATTGAATGAATCGGCAATTTCCGAGAGCGTATCATTGGGTCGTACGGTATAGGTTACGGTATTCCCGCTTCCCTCCGCCGATGCAAACTGTTGTTTGGTGACATCAACGCCGTTTCGCTGTTTTTGCTCTATTTCCTGCTTTTCGCTGAAGGACAAATCATCAATTCGACTGTAGTAGTCCACCTTGTCTTTGGGTACATAAACGGCCAGTTGTTCGCCTACCCGAATTATATTACCCGTATTATTCCATGATCGTATCTTCCAGGCATGGGTATCAAACCACTCGGCAATATGACCTATTGTATCATTGCTCTTCACCGAATAACTAATTTTCGCCTTGCCTTCCGGAGTTTGACGACTGGATTTCTGCGCCGTTTGTTTGCTCCGCGGCTGATTGGAAGGTCTGCGGGCATCAATCTGAGTATCACTGCTCGCAGGCAGGGGCACCGCAATCCGTTGGCCCGGGTGAATGGTACTACTGAGGTTTTCATTCGTTTCATACAACCCCCGAACCGTCGTTCCGTATTGATTGGCTATCTTTCCGAGCGTTTCGCCTCTGCTAACCTGGTGCATCGTAATCCGGTTCTCCTTGCGGTCCTTTGGAATATCCTCGTAATTTTCAAGAAATTCATCCTTTTTCCCGGCAGGAATTTTCAGCGGATATTCAGAACCGGGCGGTGTTGCCCATCGCAGCAATTCGGGATTATAGTTCCGTAACCTATCCTCGCTTATCTCAGCCGCTTCGGCCAGTGCATCCAGCGGCATCAAACCTGCAACCTCAACCACGTCATATTCATAGGGCTCAACATCATATTCCTTTTTAAATCCAAAGGCTCTTGGATTCTGGGATATCATGGTGGCGGCAATAAAGGCGGGTATATATCCCCTGGTTTCCCGCGGGAGAAAATCGTAAGCCGACCAATAGTCTTGCTCTCCACCGCCGGCTCGAATGGCTCTTTTTAAACGACGGGGACTTACGTTGTAATTGGCCATCGCCAGATGCCAGTCGTTCCAAATCTCATGTAAATCTTTCAGGTGACGAGCGGCCGCCCGGGTGGCCTTGACGGGATCTCTACGCTCGTCAATCCACCAATTCACCTCCAACCCATACATTGATCCGGTAGCTCTGATAAATTGCCACATCCCCACCGCGGAGGCCGGGCTGTAGGCATCAGCCACCAGTCCACTCTCAATCATGGAAAGATGAATAAGTTCGACCGGCGTTCCCACTTCCTTGAATATTTCACGCATCATGGGAAAATATTTCTCCGAGCGCTCCAACCACCGATCCATTACCTCCGGCCGCTTCATCGCAAAGTATATCAGATGTCGATTGACCTGGCGATTATGAATCAGGGGTACCTCGGTCTTCTCCAGGTCCAAATTGGAAGGGAGCTCATACTGTTCCGGCGACAAATGCTCGCTTTTTTCGAACATTTCTTCCCGGATTGCAAATATTTCGCCCTGCACTTCATCCACGGGTTCTGTAATGCCGTAAAATTCACGATACTCATTCATCACAGACCGATACAGCTCATTAAACCGCTGCGTATTCTGTATTTTGGGATATTGATCAATAAGATCCTGCAATTCGGAGAATGCCCGGTTCAGATTATTTTCAGCCTGCAGCGGGTCGTTGTTTACCTGGGCATCGATTGTGTTTTTCAGCATTTGATATACGGTGGACATCCGACGCATCACCTCTCTATCATGTTCACCCAAATTAACCTGTCTCCTCACCGTATCCGCGGTGGATGGCATGGGATCGTCTTCCAGCAGCGTAAATTTCATGGGATCATCATACGGAAGTGTTCGCGTACCCAATGGCTCTTTTTTCAAGGAATCTATGGTTTGTTGTTGTGCCAACAGAGGTAATGCAAAAACAAGTGTCAGCCCCAATATTCCCGCAACTCTAAACATTCTTGTCCAAAAAATATTCATAAAACGATATCTGTTATTTGTCATGTTTTAAATCTGAAACGTTAATCGATTATAACCAACATACTCTCTGGCACTGTGAGAACCCATTCCGATTTCGGTGTGAATATTAAGGATTTTTCAATTCGTTTCCTATCGGGTCAGCACCCCCGCCTGCGAGTGACTGACCGATAACGTTGTTCGATTCAGAAATTAAAAATTTGTTAAATAGCAGGGATATTACATCAATCCAATACAACAAGTCATGCCGAATACCGAAATTTAGCCGTCAAAGCCACTCTAATTGAACGTCTGCATCCCTACTCGATTGTGCAGACTTTTTCTCCTCCCAACCAGGTTTCCAATACCTGGAGATTCAACCATTCCCCCGGAGCAATTGAAAACGGGTCGCGGTCGGTCAGGATAAAATCCGCTCTCTTCCCGGCCTCCAGCGTTCCAATGACCTCTTCCTGATGAGCCGCATAGGCCGCTCCTGCCGTATAAGCGTAAAAGGCCTCCTCTGCGGTAATCCGGTGTTCCGGGTACCATCCTTGCGGGGGATCTCCCTCCCGATTTTTGCGTTTTACGGCCGTATACATCCCGTAAAAGGGGTCGGGCGACTCAATAGGGAAATCCGATCCGCAGGCCATTAACACTCCCTCGTCTAGGAACCTCCGCCAGGCATAGGCTCCCTTCATCCGATGCTTTCCAATTCTCGCTTCCGCCATTCCCATATCCCCCATTGCATGCGGCGGCTGGACCGAGGCAATAAGTCCCAACTCCCGCATTCTGGGAATATCTCCCGGATCTATAATTTGACAATGTTCAATTCGGTGGCGAAGATTAGCCGACAATGCGTTGTTAACTTTCTCATGGGCATCGATCACGGTGCGGTTTGCACGATCCCCGATGGCATGAATATTTACCTGGAATCCCCGTTCTCCCGCTCTTCGTATAGCGTCTGCCAAATGATCCGTCTCATAAAACAGGAAGCCATGATTATCCGGGTCATCCTGATACGACTCCAGCATCGCGGCACCGCGACTTCCTATAGCGCCGTCGGCAAAAAGCTTAACGCTTCCGACCGTTAATAGATCATTAAATGTATTCTTCGCCGGCCCCTGCTCAAGCCAACTTTCATAAAAATCACTTTTCGCATTAACCATTGCATAAATCCGCGAGGTCAGTTTTCCGGCTTGAGCGGCTTCTTTAAACAGTTCATAGCTCCTGGAATCCATACAGGCCTCATGTACGCACGTGATTCCATTGGATCTAAACTCTTTTAAAGCTTCTCCGAGAGCCTGAACGTCTTTTCGTCTTTCCCCGGTCGGGATGTGTCGGCTGACCAACGACATCGCCCGATCTATCAATACGCCGGTCGGTTCTCCCCGGTCATCACGCATTATTTCTCCTCCCTCCGGAACTCCCGTGGAGGCTGTAATACCGCTTCGCCGCAAAGCCTCGCTATTCGCCCACCCGGCATGAGAATCCTTGCGAACCAACCAAACGGGTCGATCTGCCACCGCCTCATCAAGCATTTCCGCCGATGGAAACCGATCCCGGGTCCATCGAGACTGGTCCCAGCCAAAACCCTCTATCCAACTATGTTCGGGATGTTGCCGGGCATACTGTTTCACCTTTTTTTGAATATCTTTTAACGAACGGGTATCAGATAAGTCAACATTCAATCGGCTATACCCCAGATCCAGCACATGGCCATGTGCATCGATCATCCCGGGAAGCAGGGTATACCCTTTTCCATCTTTTTTGCGATCAATTGCATACCTCTCTTCAAGCTCACGACCGTCATCAGCGACATCAAGTATCGTGTCCCCCTTAAAAGCCAAAGCATGAAAGGATGTGAGCTTATTATGGCGAAAGGTATATCCCTCGACATTGTTTATAAGGATCGTCTCCATTTTCATACGTTACCGTTAACTTTAAGTGAGCTGCATGATGAATTTCCATATTATTCAACAGCAGGCTTAATCCATTGCGGACGCCGTACAT
This sequence comes from uncultured Balneolaceae bacterium, assembly GCA_964421495.1. GTDB lineage: Bacteria > Bacteroidota > Rhodothermia > Balneolales > Balneolaceae > CAJXOW01. The sequence goes on from CAYQXO010000150.1 coordinate 5,519, forward strand.
CCGTTTCCAAATCCCCGGCCAGTTGCTCCCGTAAAAAAGCGGGTTCCAGTTCAAGTTCCGGTAGTTGGGTAAGGGGAATAAAACGTACCTCTTGGAGGATCTGCTTATTGCGACTTAGCTCCGGATCCCTTCCCTGCTTTATAGTGCCTCCCCTTCGAAGA
>CAYQXO010000151.1:0-5559 GCA_964421495.1 uncultured Balneolaceae bacterium
TGCATTGATACCACTGTTTGCCAGATCCGTGAAACTTCCGGTCCCTAAATAATCACTTCCTCCTTCGGATTCCGCGTCATCAATTCATACAGGGCATCGGTTGGATCCACACCTTCAAACAACACCTTGTAGACGCCATCCGTAATAGGCATGTCGATCTCCAGTTTGCGGGACCATCCATGGACCGACTGGGCGGTTTTCACTCCCTCGGCAATCATAAGCATGTCGGAGGTTACCTCCTCGAGACTTTTTCCGGTACCGATTTCATATCCCACATATCGATTACGGCTGTGACGACTCGTACAGGTAACGATCAAGTCGCCCATGCCGGTCAATCCCGAAAAGGTATCCTGCGATGCGCCCAGGTGCATGCCCAAACGCTTCATTTCGTGCAGGCCGCGGGTCATCAGCGCCGCCTTGGTATTGTCACCCAGTTCGGCCCCATCCACAATACCCGCCGCCAGGGCCATAATATTCTTTACGGCACCGCCGATTTCCACCCCCACGATATCATAATTCAGATATACCCGGAACATCGGCGTCATAAATATTTCCTGGACCATCCGGGCCGTTCGTTTCGAATTGGAGGAAGCCACAATGGCGGTCGGGTTAAATTTACTGACCTCCTCCGCATGACTCGGACCCGAAAGCACCGCTATATTATTTTCGTCAACCTGGTCCCCGAGCACTTCCGTTAAAACCTGCGACATCGTCAAAAACGTATCGTTCTCGATCCCCTTGGCCACATTTACGATCAACTCATCTCCCTGAAGATGGGGATGCACCCTGCCCGCCACTTCCCGAACAGCGTGAGAGGGAGTGGCAAACAGTATCAGCTCCCGATCCTCGATACTTTCGGCAATATCCGTTACCGCCTCAACCGAGTCAGGCAAGGTAACATCGGGCAGATAAGCCCGGTTATCGTGAAAATTATTGATCCGGTACGCTATTTCCGATTCGCGGGCCCACATAATAACGTCATTGCCCGCCCGGGCCAAAACGACCGCCAGGGCCGTTCCGAAACTTCCGGCTCCTATGATTCCGACTTTCTTCACGTCACTCCCTGCTCTTTATTCAGCCATCCCTTCGCCGGACTAAACGAACTGATCCGGTTTTCGTTTCCATGTCGCAGACGTCGTAAATTTTCATGATGCTTAACAATAATCGTCACGGCGAGAATGGCGGCAAGAATAATTATACTCCCGTCGATCTCAAAACCAAATCCGTACCGGAGCATCACCAGGAAAAGAGGATACATGAAGGAGGCGATAATCGAAGCGAGCGATACATAACGGCTGGAGAGTAGTATGACCGTAAATACCACCATCGCCAATAAAATTGATATCTGTTCGATACCCAGCAGCATCCCGGCGGCGGTCAGCACGCCTTTTCCCCCGTCAAAACCGGCATAGGGAGAATACATATGACCCAAAACGGCGGCTACGCCGGCCACAATTTTCAGAAAAGCGTCGAGCTCCCAATAGGGAATGGTCACGGCGCCGTCTCCTATAACGTGACCCAGTTGACTAATGAAAAAGGCGGCAACAAAACCCTTGGCGAGATCAATCAGCCCGACGACCACTCCCGCTTTCCATCCCAGAATGCGAAAGGTATTCGTGGTTCCAAGATTTCCACTGCCATAATTGCGCAGGTCGATGCCTTTATGCAGGCGTCCCACCCACAGCGAAGAGGGGATCGCCCCGACCAGATAACTCAATATAATGACAACGGCAAGCGCTAGCATAAATTAAATAGTAGAATGTTTTTCAAGTGATCCCATTTCAGACGACGCTCGTCTCCGATCTTTTACTCAAAATTAACAAACAAGACCGGAAATAAAGGATTGTTTAAACATGTTTTTCGGCATGATAGGAAGAACGCACCAGCGGACCGCTTTCGACGTGCTCGAGTCCCATTTCCTCACCCACCTTTTTATATTCTGCAAATTGATCCGGATGAATCCATTCAGCTACCGGTTGATGCATCTTGGTGGGCCGCATGTACTGTCCAATCGTCAACACGTCAAGTCCGACGTCAACGCAATCCTCCATCAACTCGAATACTTCTTCGGGCTCCTCGCCGAAGCCCACCATAATGCCCGATTTGGTCCGCAACCCGTGTTCCTTGTAATTCTTCAGTACTTCGAGGGATCGCTCATATTTGGCCTGGGGACGAATGGTCCGATAGAGGCTGGGTACCGTTTCCAGGTTATGGCTGAGCACATCGGGATGGGCGTCGATCATAATCTTCTGCGGCTCCCATACGCCCCGGAAGTCGGGGACCAGGGTTTCCACCGTCACTCCGTCAATACGCTTCCGGAGTTCCCGAATCGTATCGGCAAAGATCGGCGCGCCGCCGTCTTCCCGCTCGTCCCTGTTGACCGAGGTGAGTACGACGTGCTGCAATTCCATCTGTTCGGCAGCATCCGCCACGCGGCGGGGTTCATCCCAGTCCAGTCCCTGCACAGGCCGACCGGTCTTGATCGCACAAAACGAGCAGGAACGCGTGCACACATCCCCCAGGATCATAAAGGTGGCTGTACCATTTCCCCAGCATTCGCCCATATTCGGACAATGGGCCTCTTCGCAAACCGTATTGAGCGCATTATCACTGACAGTCTCCGCCACGTTCTTGAACGTCTTTCCCGACGGCAGATTTACGCGCAGCCACTCGGGTCGACGTCCGGATCGATTATTATTTCCACCTTCTACTACGTTAAGTTCTTTTATCATAATGATTATTCAATAATGAAATAATGTTAAAAAAGTCGGAAGTCTGAGTCCCGACAGCATTCGGGACGGAAGCTCGTTGTACAACTACGGACTTCATTTAAACCGCAATATCAGGAGCCGTGATACCTTCTTTTACCCCGTTTAATAAATATCAAGGCTCATCACTTTTCGGCTTCAATTCAGATTGCCAATATACGAGAAACTACGTTATTACATAAACGGTCACTCTGCAGTAGTTTGTATGTCATCAGAACCAAGATAAGAAAATTGTCCCTCGAGTTCAGGCACCCTCCCGTCTAAAACCGCATTACAGTCAAATTGTCGCTCTATTTGGCGAATCAGGATTTCTTTGACCTCTCCCAAATCGATTTCACGGCCCAGCAGTTCCTGCAGGCTGGTTACGGATTTATGATTAATTCCACAGGGTACGATATAGTCAAAATACTGCAGGGAGGTATTCACATTGAGGGCAAAACCGTGCATCGTCACATAGCGGGAGGCCTTGATTCCGATGGCACATATTTTCGCATCGCCGACCCATACGCCCGTATAATCGCCCACCCGGTCGCCTTTCACGTCATACTCCGCCAATGTATCGATAACCACCTGTTCGAGTGACCAAATATATTGCTTAATGCCGATCTCCCGGCGAGCCAGATCCAGGATGGGATAACCGACGATTTGACCGGGACCGTGATAGGTTATATCTCCCCCGCGATCAATATGCACGAAGTCGGCCTCGAGATGCTGCAGTTGCTCGCTGCTCATCAGCATATTTTGATCGTTTCCGCTCTTGCCCAGCGTATAGACGTGGGGATGTTCCACCAGCAGCAATACCTCCTTCCATTCGAGCCGGTCCTTTTGATTCCGACGTACGGCCAACTTGTCCTCGATGAGGCGTTGTTGGACAGTTTCCTGCAGCGACCAGACATCCCGATAGTCCGCCCGGCCGAGATCTTTTACTATAACCTCATGCATAAAAATTAGACTGGGACATATCCCTTACTGTGAGTTATGCTTATTAACGCATGGGCCGCCACTTCATTACGCATGCTGACGAAGCGCCGGAAGCTCGATGTTAGAAAGCCGGAAATCGGAGTCCCGACAGCTATCAGGCCGAATGCTTATCCCGATCGGTAACCAAATGGCGGATATACACCGCTCGGTTTTAAGCTAGAATAAGCGTCGATCCCGACAGCCGTCGGGATTCCGGCATCTAGCGCCTTAATTAACTTTGGTTCCGAGATGCACGCCCACTTTGTAGGCTTCGGCGACTGCTTCCATCACGGCTTCCGACATCGTGGGATGCGGATGCTGGGAGTGGATGATTTCATGTCCCGTCGTCTCCAGCTCGCGGGCCGCCACCACTTCGGCGATCATTTCGGTGACGCCGTGTCCGATCATCTGGCAACCCAGCCACTCGCCGTACTTCTCGTCGAATACCACTTTCACGAAACCTTCCTGGTGACCCAGGCCGGTGGCCTTGCCGTTGGCCGAGAAGGGGAACTTGCCCACTTTAACGTCATATCCCTCTTCCTTCGCTTCCGCTTCGGTATAGCCGACCGAGGCAATTTGCGGCTCGCAATACGTGCAGGCCGGAATATTGTTGTAGTCAATCGTCAACGTTTCCTCGCCGGCAAACTGCTCCACGCAATTCAGCGCCTCGTGGGTGGCTTTATGCGCCAGCCAGGGAGCTCCGGCTACATCGCCGATCGCGTAAATATTTTCCACGTTGGTCTGGAAGGTGGTGCGGTCGACCTTGATGGCATTGTTCTCGTATTCCACGCCGATTTCATCGAGTCCGATACCCTCGACATTCCCTTTCACGCCGACGGCCGACAGCACGATATCTGCTTCAATCTCTTCCGTCCCGTCCCCGGTTTTGACCTCGACCTTGAGTCCGGTGCCGCGGCCCCGCTTTTTGCGGACTTTCTCGACCGAACTGCCGGTGTAAATATTCATTCCTTTCTTCTTGTAGATCTTCGCCAGCTCCTTGCCGATTTCCGGATCTTCCAGCGGCACCAGGTTATCCTGGATCTCCACGATCGAAACCTCGGTTCCCATGGCATGGTAGAAGTAGGCAAACTCGATTCCGATCGCCCCGGCACCGATAACGACCATTTTTTCGGGCTGCTCCTCCAACTGCATGCCTTGTTCGTACCCGACGACAGTTTCGCCGTCTATCGGTACATTCGGAAGTTCATTGGGTCGGGCACCGGTGGCAATAATAAACTTGTCGGCCTTGATGCGCTCCGTTTCCTTCTCATCATCATCGAGTACCTTCAACTCCTCCCTGCTGTCAAAAACGCCTTTCCCCATAAAGACCTTGATATCATTGGCCTTCATCAGAAACTGTACGCCTTTGCTCATCTTTTTAGCCACCTTGCGGCTGCGCTTGATCACCGAGGGGAAATCCACAGAATAGTCCTCTACATTAATACCATAATCCTTCGCATTGGCGACCTCCTCATACACTTCGGCCGACCGAAGCAGCGCCTTGGTCGGAATACACCCGATATTCAGACACACCCCGCCGAGATGTCGCTTTTCGACAATAGCAGTTTTATAGCCGAGCTGCGAAGCCCGGATTGCAGCCACATATCCGCCGGGACCCGATCCGATTACACACACGTCAAATTCCTTAGCCATGTCTTATAATATTTTTATGGTTCTGAAATGTTTTATAATAACGTCAAATAAATACGCAGTGAATTGAAGTAATTTAAGGATAATATGTTATGAAAAAAAAGCCGGAAGTCGGAAGCCGGAGGCCGGAAGGCTATTCGAGCAAGTTACGGCATGGTGTATATACACCCCGGTGTTACCT
>CAYQXO010000152.1:0-5523 GCA_964421495.1 uncultured Balneolaceae bacterium
ACCGGTGCTATCGGTTGTTCTTAGAAATAAAAATTTTTAGAACGAATCAGGTTAAGTGAGAGGATGTTTGAATTTGCTGACAACTAACTTCGATTTGGCAAAACCGATAGAAAAAATTTTAAATCGAAAGAACAACCGTTCGCACCGGTTTCAAAGACCGCCTGCAAATTCCCAAACTTCCATGGGTAAATATTAATCAAAGCGGCCACTGTTATTTCTTACGACGAGAACGCCTTGATACAGGAAATTATTAAGGGGTGCCGCAAACGGCATCGCGAAAGTCAGAAAAAACTATACCGGATGTTCTATGCCTATGGCATGAGCATCACGCTGCGGTATGCCGATTCCAGGAATCAGGCCGCCTCCATTCTGAATGATGCCTTTATGAAGGTCTTCACGAATATCAAGCAATATAATTCGGAGCGTGCTTTTAAACCCTGGCTGCGACAAATAGTCGTGAATACCGCTATCAACCACTATCACAAGCATCAAAAAGATATTAGGATGACGGAATTGGAAGAAGTCCCGGACAAGCAAATCAGCCGTGAAGAGGAGATTCTGAGCGGCATCACGTACGACGAAATTATCTCGATGGTACAGCAGCTCTCCCCGGCCTACAGAACCGTATTTAATCTTTATGTAATCGAGGGATACAAACACCGGGAGATAGCCGAAATGCTGGATATCAGCGTGGGCACTTCGAAGTCTAATCTGGCCAAAGCCAAACGAAACTTGCAATCTATTTTAGAAAATAACTTCAGTTAAACCATCGCCATGTCTGAGCAAGAACACCATAACGATCCATTGGAGCGACTCTTCCGGGAAAAGGCCGAAGAGTATGATATTGAGTACAATGAGGATAACTGGCTGAAACTGAAAGATCGCCTGGATGAAGCCGACCGTCAACGAGAAAAAACGATCCGTCGGCGCTGGATTGCCGCCGCCGTGGTCCTCGCTTTTGCATTTCTGACCTATTTTACGATTGAAAATCAAATGCGGATTAACCAGCTGAATGAAAAACTGAGTGAATATCAGTCAGGCGAACAGGAACAGCCGACCCAGGTCCAGGAAAGCAATCAAAATAATATAGAGGAAGAAGGATCCGGATCCGATGAACAATCGGGGGAAAATGAACCTGCGAATAAATCCAATACTACAGAGCAGATAAACCAAAACCTGGCTGCAGGTGGTGACTCGGGAAATAACAAGGTGTCCACGACTAAATCGAGCGATGCAGAAGGCGTCCCATCTCCGGGATCCGACGAAAGACGCAAAGCTCAAATAGCATTACAAACCATACCGCCCGCTGAAAGGCTGTCAGAGGATCCCATGGAAGTTACTACGCTTCCCGATTTGAACACGATCCAATCGAAAACACCCTCTACCGATCCGCCGACAGCTATAGTATTCGCCGCCGAATCCGATAGAGTAGAAGTCAGTCCAGAACCATCAATGCAACAAACATTTAATCGGCTATCGGTGGGAGTTGTTATGGGACCGGATCTGAGTACGGCCGGTTCTCTGTCGAATTTCTATCAACCCGGTTATGAATTCGGAGCTACCGTCGACTATAATCTAACTTCAAACCTGGGAATTTCCACCGGCATCATTCGCTCACGAGTTCGTTATACGGCCGGCGAATCCGATTACAACCCGCCCGGAGAATTATGGTCAGCCGGGTCAGTCCCGCAACAAACGACCGGAGACTGCGTGCTTTTGGACATCCCGCTTCGCCTCAAATATGATTTTCTGCATCAAAGTAATTCCCGTTTCTATGCAACGGCCGGTCTCTCCTCATACATTATGCTTAATGAAGAATACCAGTTTGAATATGGCTATGGAAATTCGTCCAAACGGGCACAAGAATGGAGTGATAAAACAGGCACGCGCCACTGGATGAGTAATGCCAGTCTATCCCTTGGATATGAATATGATATTCTTCGGAAGTGGAGCCTGAGAGCCCAGCCCTATCTGAAGGTACCTCTTCAAGAAGTGGGATGGGGTAATGTAAAATTATACTCCACGGGCATTACTTTCTCACTGAATTACAATATCTGAAGCTGGCAATAAGTCAACAACGCCTAAAATTCCTTCTCCTGCAAAGGGCTTCCCGGAAACTTCGAAGAAGGAGATGTTTCATCTGACAGACGGCAGTAAATGTGATACAGTAATCATTCAATCGAATGTTTAATGGAGAATCGGTATGCTACAATTCATAAGTGAACAGGATTATGAGCAATCCGATCCAAAACGTGCAGAGCAGTACACTCACTTGTCGGATCGGAACGTCATCCGGAAGATTCTGAATGGGGATTCTTATCTATTCTCCTTGCTGGTACGTCGCTATAATGACCGCCTTTTTCGAATACTTCGTTCCTATCTCTCCGATGAGGAGGCGATCAAAGACGCTCTTCAGCAGACCTACATGAGGGCTTACGAATATCTGGATTCGTGGCGGGGAAATGCCCGGTTTTCGACCTGGATCACCCGTATAGCTATCAACGAAGCTCTTAAGTACATCAAAAAGAGAAAACGGTATTCGGATCTGCACTCTTTTAACCTGAATTCGGGGGAGGAGACCCGCCTGGCCGGCAAAATCGATCAGACGCCCGAAGACGACCTCATACAGCAGGATATGAAGCGGCTGCTGGAGCAGGCAGTCGAAGAGTTGTCGTCCACCTATAAAAATGTCTATATCAAGCGAGAGATGGAAAATATGAGTACCAGCAGGACGGCCGAAAACCTGGGTATCACTAACGCCAATGTAAAAGTCAGGCTGCACCGCGCCCGAAAGAAACTGCGGCAGACCCTCGAGCAACACGTCGCATATCCCGGAATATTTTATTGATTTCGCGCCTTTTCACCGAAATGCTACAGCATTTATCGATTTTTTGCGGGCCTTACTTGCCGGCAGTCTCTGTTACAATCCGCTGTCTGTAAGCAAAGTTATTCCCATCCACTCTTTCAAGGCCCCGGCTTTTCCAATCGTTGGAACGAAGTACCGTTCATAGTTTTTGGTGATGTCGGCACCGAGAGATTTGCGATAGTGATGGGTTGAAGAAGGCATGGGAAGTACCCATTATATCAATTTAACATGAATATGAATAACTGCCAAGCCTACATAAAATCCGGTTTTCGGGCAAAAACCGTAATGCTGTAGATACCGGTATTCCCTTGCTTAAACCTCTCGATCTCCCCGTCAGAGAGATAGCGCTCCAAAATGCTATCAGGGATCGTAATCGGCTTTTCATCCTGTAGAGTCATATTCTCAAAACCCAATTCTTCAATATACCCGAGATAAGATTCCTTCTGGATTGCGCCGGCTACGCATCCGGCATACATTTCGGCATCCTCGCGCAGGGCGTCGGGGAGTTCCCCTTCCAGTACGATGTCGGAAATGCTAAAGTGTCCGCCGGGTTTCAGGACCCGATAAATCTCAGAAAACACCTTCTGCTTGTCCGGCACCAGGTTCAGTACGCAGTTACTTACTATTACATCAGCCAGGTTATCAGGTAAGGGTAAAGCCTCGATATCTCCGTGATGAAATTCGACGTTGTCAAACCCCAGCTTTTCGGCATTCTTGCGGGCTTTGTCGATCATTGGATCGGCAAAATCGATTCCGATGATCTTACCTGTGGGACCGGTTTCGTGTCGGGCGACAAATACGTCGTTTCCGGCTCCCGATCCCAGGTCGATCACCGTATCTCCCTCATTGATGTGGGCAAACTGGGTGGGCAAGCCGCACCCAAGTCCCAGGTCGGCCTCGGTATTGTAGCCTTCAACTTCGCCGTAGTCATCGGTCATTATATTATGCACCTTATCGTCATCATCGTCCGGCCCACAACAGGATGACTCTGTTTTGTCCGCCGACTCCTGTCCAAGTCGGCTGTATTTCTCTTTAACGGTCTGTTTAAGCTCTTCAACTGTTTTTTGATTCGTACTCATATCAACAAGATTGTTTTTTTGAAAAAGGGGTCAAATTTTCAATGAACGGAAACAGCAGTTCCCTGAGCTCCTCAATGCCCTCCGGGTTCAGACAGTAGCAGGTCTTCACTCCTTCCACTTCCCCTTTGATAATTCCGGCTGTTTTCAGCGCTTTCAAGTGCTGGGAAACGGTGGATTGCGCCAGGGGCAACTCGTCGGTAATATCACCGCAAATGCAGGTATCCCGCTCGGCCAGCAGCTCGACTATCGCAATACGGGCCGGATGTCCCAGGGCTTTCATCAACTCGGCAGAACGCTTTTGAGAAGTATCAAATAACTTTTCTTTGGTAATAGCCATAGCTTTTTCCTTTTAATCGTAATTATACGATATAATATATCCCATTCCTGCTTCATTGTCAATTTTTCTGCTTGGTATCCGGGTGATATATTCCTAACCCGATTTTTGATTCGTGGACATCGACTGACGCTCAGTGCACTTCGTGGGAATTGATTCACTCGACAAAGATTCAGAACCGACCGGCTGCGTTTTGCATAGCTCCGCTGAAATAAAGACCTTTGAGATGTAGATGGCCCGCTCCCTGCAAAATGGACGAACTAAATTAACCTGTTTTCATGGATTATCGCCTGCTTGAACTGATCATCCCGCATGATAACGTTGAAGAAGCCCTGCAAACGGTAAAAGAGCAGGAGCCTTTGGGAGTCTGGACGGATGAACAGGGGGAGGGCACCTCCATCGTGCGGGTCCTGGTCGATACCGACAGAACCGAAAGCCTCTCTGATACGCTCAGCAATAGATTTTCCGGAGTTGACGGGTTCAGAATCATGCTCTTTACCGTTGAAGCAACGCTTCCCCGATATGAAACGGAGGAAGAAACCAAAAAAAAGAATAACGAGGAATCTTCGTATGTAGCGGGCCGGATCAGCCGCGAAGAACTTTATGCAGACGTAAGCAGCGGAAGCAAGCTATCCCTGGTCTATATCGGACTGGTGGTCCTTTCAACGCTGGTAGCCGGGGTCGGGTTGATGCGCGGAGATGTGGCTGTTATAATCGGGGCCATGGTGATAGCCCCTTTGCTCGGGCCGAATGTATCATTATCGCTGGCGGCAACCCTCGGCGACACGCAACTGGCCTGGCGATCCCTGAAAACCGGCGCAGCGGGATTATTTACCTCTCTGGGCATCGCCCTGGCCATGGGAATCATATTGACGGTGGATCCCGGTGTGGACCAGGTTATCAGCCGGACCCAGGTGAGCCTGGGAGATATCACCATAGCTCTCGCCGCGGGTAGCGCAGGAGTTCTCGCCTATACCCGCGGTGTCCCGGCAGCCGTAGTGGGCGTGATGGTTGCAGTTGCCCTGTTGCCCCCGTTGGTGGACGTCGGCTTACTGATGGGAAGCGGACATATGGCCCTCGCCATGGGAGCCGCCATATTAACTTTTACCAACCTGATCTGTATAAATCTTGCAGGCGTTGTGACCTTCCTGGCGCAGGGTATTCGCCCCCGAAATTGGTGGGAGGCCAAAAAAGCAAAGAGAGCTTCTCGAATTGCAATAGCTACGTGGTTCGTGCTACTCGTT
>CAYQXO010000153.1:0-5406 GCA_964421495.1 uncultured Balneolaceae bacterium
TTCCAGATGAACATGCCGCTGTTCCATAAGTATTCGCCGGATTCCAGGAATTCGCGCGCCTTGTCAGGTTCCGGCTTTTCCGTGAAATTTTTAACCTCATGTACCGGATTTCCCTCCACTTCCCTGGATTCATCCCTGGTAAATTGTATATATCCGTAACCGGTTTCGGGTCGGGTGGGACGAATACCGATGGTAACCAGGTTTTCGTCTGCTTCGGCCTGGCTCGTTGCGGTTTGAAGAATGGAAATAAAACCCTCCCGATCTTGTATATAATGGTCGGCGGGCAGAACCACCATAGTGGCATCCGGATCTTTTTCTTCCAGGAGAGCGGCCGCTGCGGCTATGCAGGGTGCCGTATTACGTCCCACGGGTTCCCCGATAATATTTTTTTCGGGCAGATCGGGAAGTTGGTTCTGGACCAGCGAGCTATACTGCTCATTGGTCACGATAATGTTTCGCTCGAGAGGAATATATTTCGAAATGCGTTCGACGGTATTCTGTAACATCGTTTTATCGCCGAACAGATTAAGAAATTGTTTCGGTTTCTCTTCGGTGCTTTTGGGCCAGAAGCGCGTTCCTTTACCCCCGGCCATAATGACTGCGTATACCATAAAAATAGTGGTTAGTAAAGTCGTTTATTGATTGATTTTCTTTCAACTTCCGGGCCTTTGCAATGGCGAATATGGTAAGAAATCACGGAATGCCCGGATAATAAAGCTACCTTTTTAAAAACGTTCAAAAAGAAGATCATCTATTATATTGTCAACAGGATGCGTACCTGCCGGATTCAATGTGGCTCTCATGACTGCAGGGAACCATATGAACATAGTATAGCTTCAACCTACTAGTGGTAATAAAGAAAAATTTCGATGAAAACGGAAAACCGGAGCGGGCAATCGGTCGGATTCTCTGAATTACAAGGAAAGAAATCCTGGTTTAACGCAGATTTTGACCGAATTAGAGCCCAAAGGGCCTCGCATTTACCGAAAAACCGGCCGAAAGTGAACCGAATCCGTTCTTTTCGCTGCAGATCGGTGATTGCGGGGCTAGTCGGAGGGGAAATGTACTTCCGTAAGGGTGAAGCTGAAGGTTGATCCCTCGCCGGGAGTGCTTTCTATAAATAGTTCTTCTCCGTGGACTTCCATAATATGTTTCACAATGGATAACCCCAGTCCGGTACCGCCTTTTTGGCGGGAACGTGATTTGTCAACCCGGTAGAAGCGCTCGGTAATCCGCTCCATTTGATCTTCCGGGATACCGATTCCCGTATCCGAAACATATACCCGTATCTGTTTATGTTTCCGGGATTTGGCATACGACTCTACCCCGATAATGACCCGGCCGTTTTCGCGGTTGTATTTAATGGCATTATCCACCAGGTTGGTTAAAACCCGCCGTATCTGATGGCGATCTGCATAAACGCTCAGATCGTCTTCCAGGTTTTCCGTCTCCAGCGTAATGCCTTTTTGTTCCGCATGATAGGTGAGGCTTTCGACAACATCCATTATGAGATCTTTCAGGTAAATGCTTTGGAAGCTGGATTTCAGTTTTCCACTCTCCAATTGTGAAATTTCCATCAAATCCTGCGTTAAATAGATGAGGCGATTGACATGACGTTCCGTTTTCTTGAGGAATCGCCTGTTGACCCCGGGATCGTCGATTGCTCCGTCTAACAGCGTTTCCAAAAAACCCTGAATGGCAAAAATGGGGGTTTTGAGTTCGTGAGAGATATCACCGATGAATTCCTTCCGGTAGTTTTCGGTTTTATTCATGCTTTCCAGGTCGTCGGCCACTTTGTTGCTGGCACGAATCGTTTGCTGGATGATCTCATCCAGTTCATTCCGGACGTAAGGATCTATAGGGCTGTTAATTCTATACTCATGGTTGGTGAGGTTGTCAAGGAGCTGCTGGAGCGTCTTCAGGCGTCTATAAAGTAGCAGGCGGATTGCAAAATAGCTGGCAATGGCAGTCAACGCTCCCGCCATACAGCTGTAAATGAGGGTGTGGGACCACGCTAAATTAAATAGTCCGGTCAGTACAACCATGTGCAGGACGGCTGCAACCAATCCCGTGATGAGCGACGGATGAAGGGCTGCTCGAAAGATTGTATTGCCGGTTGGTTTAAAAGCGTTCATTCTTTGAATCGATATCCGACTCCTTTGACCGTTTCTATATACTCAGAGCCGATTTTTTCACGGATTTTCCGGATGTGTACATCAATGGTGCGATCAACCACATAAATATCGTTTCCCCAGACTTCGTCAAGCAGGGTCTGACGATCCAGCACACGGCCTTTCTGGCTGGCCAGGAAATAGAGCAGCTCAAACTCTCTGCGCGGCAGTTGGAATTGTTCCTCTCCGCGTTGAACGAGGTACCGGTCTTTGTCTATTTCAAGATCATGCACCACCAATTTGTTTCCCGGCCCCCGATTTTCCTGATACCTGCGCATGACCGCATTGATCCGTGATAACAGTTTCTTTGTACTGATAGGTTTCGTTATATAGTCATCGCCTCCCCTGTTCAGTCCATCTATTTCACTCTGCTCATCGCTGCGTGCCGTCAAAAAGATGACCGGCTTGTTTTGGAGCCGGGTATCCGCCCGGATAATATCGCAAACTTCGAATCCGTCCATTTCCGGCATCATGATATCCAATAGGATGAGGTCTGGATCTTTTTCGCGAGCCAGCTCAATTCCACTTTGCCCGTCAGATGCTTTGATTACCTCATACCCTTCCTTTTTCAGATTGTATTCGATTAACTCCAGAATGTCTTTTTCGTCATCTACGACGAGTATCGTGGATTTGCTCACGGACCAGGGAATTTAGTATGAGTTAGCTTAAAGGGATTGCCTCTCGGGCTTATTGAAATTCATCGGCGTTGAAACAAGCTAACAATGTTTCGCGAGCGAATAAATAGGGAGAAGGTTAACAAATTGTTAAGATTTTCGACGGAGTCAACTCCCGATCTGCTTGAGAGCCGCTTTAACCAGGTTGTCTATTTCACCGTCGCTGTGATGTTTTAGCACTTTTTGGACGGCCTTTTCGGCGTTTCGCTTGGTGTAGCCGAGGGATTCGAGGGCGGAGACGGCTTCCTCGCGCCTTCCGTCGTCGGCCACCCCGGCCGCCTCGCCGGACTCGAAAGAAGCCTCTTCCTGCATTTCGTCCTTGAGTTCGAGGACAATGCGCTCGGCCGTTTTCTTGCCTATTCCTGAAATATTGGAGAGTGCGTCGAGGTCGTGCTGGGCGATGGAACGCCTTATCTGGTCGGCCGGATATCCCGATAAAATGCTCAGGCCGAGTTTGGGACCTATGTTCTTAACGGTAATCAATTGTTCAAACAGGCGTTTTTCGTCGTTCGAGTAAAAACCGAATAAACGCTGATCGCTGTCGGTGAAATGATGATAGGTGATCAGGTGAATGGGATTGTTTTCCTTGGGCAGTTGTTCGTAGGTCTGGGTCGATACCCACACTTCATAGCCGACCCCGTTTACGTCGATTACGGCTGTTTCCCGGCGTTTTTCTGTGAGTGTTCCGTTGAGGTATGCTATCATGATATCAGTCTTTCACCCGGTCGGGATTTTGTTCGATGAATTTGGCCCAACTCGATTTTGAGTGATTTTGATGGCTGGAAGTTTGGGAGCCGCCGCCCTCTGTGGAGGAAAAATCCTGTTTTTTCATAATATGGCACCAGGCCACGGCCAGTGCATCGGTGGCGTCGGCTTGCAGCTTTTCCGTCTCTTCGGGCAGGGTGACCATCTTGTGAAGCATATAAGCCACCTGTTTTTTGCTGGCATTGCCGTTTCCCGTAATCGATTTCTTGACCACTTTGGGATAGTATTCGAATACGGGTTTGTCCAGGTTGGTAATGGCCAGCATCGCCGCCGCCTGGGCTCTTCCAAGTTTTAGCATGGCCAGCGGATCCACCCCGTAAATCGGCGTTTCAATGCTGCAGGCATCGGGCTCAAACGATTGCACCAGGCGGGAAATCCGGTCAAACAGAATCTGGAGCCGCTCGGAATGATCGTCGGTATGCGCCAGGCGAATGACGTCACAGCGCAACGCCCGTAGTTTGCCCGAGGTCTGTCTTAAAAGTGCATATCCCGTTTGGCGGGAGCCAGGATCGATGCCCAGTATTAATTCATCCATAGAGGTAATTGATATAGAAGGATAAGGTCTTCAAAAGACAGCCAAATCATCCGGCCGGCGCTTCCCGGTCGGCAATGTTCAGCAGTTGCATGCATAATACGCATGTATAATATATATGTAAAGGATGAAATAAATTTCGTAGCTCTTCCTACCTGCGGAATTAGCGTCACCCACGAAGTGCTCCGAGCGGAGCTATTCCCGTTTCAGCGCTCAGAGTGAAGCGTCACACACGAAGTGAAATCCGGGTTATATTGATTTAGTCCTCGTCCTCATCAAAAGCATTCCACAAGTCGGTCAAAAGTTCCTCGGAAATCCCGGTTGTGGCAAATCCGCCGTCGTGATACAGGTTTTGCATGGTAACCATGCGGGTCAGGTCGGAAAACAGGGTTACGCAATAGTCGGCGCATTCGTCGGCCGAGGGATTACCCAGCGGGGCGATTTTGTTGGCAAATTCGTACATCCCGTCAAATCCCTCAATACCGCTTCCGGCCGAGGTCTTGGTTGGAGCCTGCGAAACGGTGTTGACGCGAATCCCTCGATCACCCAGCCGCGAACCGTAATTGCGGGCTATACTTTCGAGGAGGGCTTTGGCGTCATTCATATCGGAATAACGCGAGAAGATACGCTGCGCCCCGATATAGGTCATCGCTACAATACTGGCACCGTCGTTCAGGATGTTGGCTTCGTCAAAAAAGTGCAGAATCTTGTGAAGCGAGATGGAAGAGACCTCCAACGTTTGTTCAAACCACTTGTAGTTGAGGTCGGTGTACGGTTGATCCTTGCGGATGTTGGGAGACATCCCGATGGCATGCAAAATAAAATCGATGCCCCCGTACTCGCCCTTCAAATCTTCCGCCAGGTCCTCAATCTCGTCGTCATTGGTTACGTCACAACCGATGATCCGGGAACCGGTTTGTTCGGCCAGGTCGTCGAGTGACCCGAATCGCAGGGCGACGGGTGCATTGGAGAGCGCAAAATCGCCCCCCTCGCGGTCACAGGCCAGGGCTACCCGCCAGGCAATGCTTTTATCGTTGAGTGCTCCAAAAATGATCCCCTTTTTTCCTTCCAGCAATCCATATCCTTGTCCGTTGCTCATGTATAAAACGCGCTTTTGTTTAATAGTCCGGTTCGTTTGTAAGAGCTATTTGAAATGAAAATATAAAACAGCGGTCCCTATTTATAAAATTTGACGTCGAATTAAACGTTGCCCCAAACGAAAAACGCCAAAGGGGGAGGAGCTGCGCCGCCGGACGGCTTTGTA
>CAYQXO010000154.1:0-5399 GCA_964421495.1 uncultured Balneolaceae bacterium
ATCAACTGGTATTGCCGATTGCAGCACTGGCGTTTTTGCTGGGTGTGATGGTCGTGGTGGTGCATCTGGGCAGCGAACTTCTATCTGCGAACCGCCAACACCGGGAAAGTGTAATCCAGTGGATTAACCTGCAGAATCAAGCGATTCATGAACTTGAAAGTTACCTGGAAAGCCGCGATCCCGCCGAATACGAACATTTTAAACAGAATTACAGGAATCTGAAAGAGGATGTTGAGATAAGCCTCCCGGTCCTGGATCCCCGGGTTCCAATCGACAGTGCCGCCCGGCAACTTGCAGATTCCCGGGAATACACTCCCGAAACTGCCTATAATATTATATACTACGCCCGTAAATTAAGCAGCTTTCCCCAAATAAAACAGGCCATCCTGGCCTGGCGGAATTTGGGAAACCGGGTTTTCGCCCTCGAAGGAGTCCACCGGCAGATCCATCAATACGTTAAAAGCGGGGAGGATGACCCGGAGCAGTATCAGGCTTTAAAACGCCGCATTACCTCCTTCCAGGAAGTAAGCAACAGCTACGAAAATGCCATGATGTCCGGGTTGAACTACACGACGAAATGGCTGGAGAAATTTCTTCGCAATGCAACGCTGATCCTCTCCCTGATCCTTTTTGCCGGCGGGACCACCCTGGTGTTTTACATCTACCGCCGCTCCAGCTATCACCAGGAAAAATACCGGCAGCTTTTCGCCAACGCCGAGGTTGCTATAGCGTACCTGGACGAAAAATCAACCGTACAGGAGGTGAACGAGGCCTTTGTAGAACTTTTCGGCTACAAGCCGGAAGAAATCCATCAAAAAAATCTCGATAATATCATCGTGCCAACCGAGAAAAAGGAGGAAGCGGAAAAGGTCACCACCCAAACCCTGCAACGAGAAAACACCACTCTCACGACCTGGCGGCGGGATAAAGATGGTAATCGCATAGATGTCATCATCGGGGGCGTGCCGATTGTAATCGGGAATAAACTCCGGGGTATTTTCGGTCTTTATTACGATATCAGCGAGCTGGTGGAGGTCCAGAATGATCTCGAAAGCTCCCTGAAAGAGAAACAACTTCTGATCCAGGAGATACACCACCGGGTTAAAAACAATCTCGCCATTATTGCGGGACTGCTGCAACTTCAAATCGATTCGACGGAGGATTCGAACAGCCGCAGTATCCTGCACGACAGCCAGTCCCGCATTTACTCGATGGCCATGATTCACGAAATGCTCTACCAGGGAGAGAATTTTTCCCACGTATCCTTCAAAAAATACACCGAACAGCTCATCGACCACCATAAAACCACGCACCTGGACGATTCCATCGACATCGATATCGAGCTGAAGTCCGAGGCGTTTTCCCTGAATATCAACCAGGCCATTCCCTGCGGACTGATTATCAACGAGCTGATTACCAACGCTATCGAACACGCCTTCGACCCGGGAGATCGCGGCACCATCGAAGTCAACCTATCCCGGGATAACCATTCTATCTCTCTCACGGTAAGCGACGACGGCAAAGGGATGTCATCGGATTCCACCTCTAATCAATCGTCCATCGGACTCAGCATCGTCCGCACCCTGGTTCGTCAACTCGAGGGCGAAATAGAGTTCACCACCTCCGAAAACGCTCCCGGTACCGACGTGTCGATAACCTTCACCCGCGAAAACCTCCAGGGATCCGCCTACGCGAAGAAGGTATAGGGCTCGCGGAGCGAGCCCGTCGAATGGCGGATGTCGGATAACAGAGGTCTATTCCCGCAAGTTACCTGGTTGTGTATATACACCACAAAATTGCCGGTCGGAATAGCCATCCTCCCGACAGCTGTCGGGATTCCGGCAGGCGAGCTTTGCTCACCTATTTCATAAGCGTCATTTTGCCGGTGCGGGTGGCGGTGGGGGTCCTTAGTTGATAATAATACACGCCGCTGGCGAGGGATTTTGCCTGGAATTGCGTGGTGTGCCGGCCGGCGGACTGCGTGCGGTTGACGAGCCGGGTAATCCGCTGACCCAGTGCGTTGTAAACGCTCAACTCCACGTGCATGCCGGACGGAAGGGTGTAGCTGATCTGCGTGGCGGGATTGAAGGGATTGGGATGGTTCTCGTGCAGCTCGATCTTGTGCGGACGATCCCCGCCGTCGGCGATGCCGGTATCATCCATATTTACGATTTTGTATACGTTGCCGTCGAAAGAACACATATAGACTTCGTTTTGACGGTCGGTTCCGAAAGATATCACGTTGCGCACGTCGTCAAACATCCGGTTTCGGCTGGTGACCCACTGTCTGTCAAATATATCATACGTCAACTTAAACACGGAATTAATCACAAAATCGGCATACAGATATTTCCCCTGCAGCGACGGCAAGGCGGATCCCCGGTACACCACGCCTCCGGTCACCGAGCGGCGTCGGTTGTCGTGGGCATATTCGTAGACCGGCATGGTCAATCCCTCCGTCTCGCAGCCGGTCCGCGGATCAAAGCAATGCTTTCCTTCCATGATACTCCAGCCGTAGTTCTCCCCTTTCTTGATCACGTCGATCTCTTCGTAGCGGTTGTGCCCCACATCTCCCAGCCAGAGCCGTCCGGTTTCCGAATCGAAACTGAAGCGCCAGGGATTGCGAAACCCGTAGGCGTAAATCTCGCCGCGACACGCTTCCGTCCCGTCCCCGCAAGTCGAATCGCCGACGAAGGGATTACTGTCTGGGATTCCGTAATTCAGTCCGGGGTCGGTCGTATCCACATCGATACGCAAGACGGTCCCGAGCAGGGTCGACCGGTCCTGTCCGTTATCGTACGGATCGCCGTCGGAGGTCACCTCCCCGTCACCGAGCGAGGCATACAGATAGCCGTCCGGACCAAATTCGAGTTCGCCCCCGTTGTGCGTGGAGTGCGGCTGATCAACCTCCAGCAGCACCTTCTGACTGTCCCGCAACGCCTTCCGGGGATTATCGGGATCCACCTTGTAGCGCGCAATCACCGATCGGCGCGGATTATCGGCCGTATGATGCACATAAAAATAGCCATTCTGCGCGTAGTCCGGATGAAAAGCAAGCCCGAAAAGCCCCTGTTCCTCGACGCTCAACACGCTGTCCCGCAGATCCAGAAAAGTCGACTGCTCGGTCGCAGCCGAATCATTCTCAAACGCGTACACAAGCCCCCCTTTCTGGGCCACAAACACCAGGTCCGAATTCGTATTCGGAGCCTGGAACTCGGTCGGCTGACTAAAATCCAGGTTCGGGAAAGCATTTTCGTACGTCGGCTGGGCGCCGGCAATAACGGGCAAAAGCACCAACAGGGAAAATAAAAGACAGAAATAACATCTCTCGGTTTGTATCATTGGAGCGGATATGTGAAGTTTGTGGTTATCGGACGAACTTGCGGAAAAATTCAATTTAAAATTTTATAACTGTAAGTGGAAAGGGCTCGCTTCGCTCGCCCTGCCGGATGGCAGAAGACAGAAGCCGGAAGGCTATACCAGCAAGTTACGACGTTGTGTATATACACAACCACGTTACCGATCGGAATAGCCTTCCGTCTTCAGTCTTCCGGCTTCCGACTGAGCGAGCGAAGCGAGCTCAAAATTGCCATATATAAGGCACAATAAGTACCGTAAGTATAAATACTATTACATTCAGCGGCAATCCCACTTTGATGTAGTCGGTGAATTTGTAGCCGCCGGGTCCGTAGACCATCAGGTTGGTCTGGTAGCCGATGGGGGTGGAGAAACTGGCGCTGGCGGCCACGATGATCGTCATTACAAACGGCAGGTAGCTGACTCCGAAGCTGGCGGCCACGGTGATGGCGATCGGAAATACGAGTACGGCGGCCGCGTTGTTGGTGATCATTTCGGTCAGCAGCCAGGTAACCAGGTACGTGGCCGCCACGGAGAGCATGGGATTTTCGCCCGCCATAAACATCACCTCTCGGGCGATCGATGCGGCCGCGCCGGTCGTCTCCATGGCGTTGCCGAGGCCCAGGGCCGACGCAATCACCAGCAGCACCGGCAAATCGATGTTTTTGCGTGCGTCGTTGATATCGAGGGCTCCGGAGATGATCATCGTCCCCGCCGCAAGCAGGGCTGCCTCAAAAATCGATAGCAGATTGGTAGTCGCCAGTACAATCATCCCGCCCAGGACCGACCAGGCGATCCACGCCTTGTCGAATTCGGGGGGCGACCAGTCGGCAATCGGGCTCACCAGGTACCAGTCGCGGCTGTTGCGGTTTTGGCGCACAAAATCCTCATGGGCCTCCAGCAGGAGCGTATCCCCCGTTTTCAGGGTGATATCCCCCACTTTTTTCTTCACCCGCTCGCCGTTCCGGGCCACCGCCAGTACGACGGCGTCATAATGATTTCGAAACTTTCCCTCGCGAATCGTCATACCCTTGATCGGGTTGGTGTGCGAGACGACCGCTTCCACGAGGCGCCGTTCCCGCCGGGGCGTATCCAGCTTGAACACCTGGTCCGTCGCCGGCACCAGTCCGTTCACCTGTCGCAGATCCACAATCGAGTCAACCACGCCCGTAAAAATAAGCCGGTCATTCGCCATTAAAGGCTCATCCGGAGACACCGCCGGGATAATCTGATCCTTGCGGATAATCTCGACCAGAAAAACGCCCGGCAGATTCCGCAGACCCGCCTCCTCCACCGATTTCCCGGTCATCAGACTATCCGACTCCACCATCATTTCGATCGTGTACTCGCGCGGATCCTGAAACGTTTCGAGACTTGCATGCCGGTCGGGCAGCAGCTTCCGGCCGATCGTCATCATATAGACAAACCCCGTAATCGCCACCGGTACTCCCACCCAGGCCGGAGCAAAAACATGCATCGGCTCGGTCGTCGGCTCGGCAATCAGCAGTCCGTTGACCACCATGTTGGTCGAAGTCCCGATCAGCGTACAGGTCCCCCCGAAAATGGCCGCGTAGGACAGGGGGATCATCAATTTCGAGGCCGCATACTTGTTCTTCTGCGCCCAGTCCTGCAGGGCCGGAATAAAAGAGGCCACCACCGGCGTATTGTTCATCAGCGCCGACATCCCCATCACCGGCGCCATGATCCGGGCCTGGGCGCCGCGCTCCGACTTGACGCCTCCCATCAGCTTGTTGATCACATACTGCACCGCCCCCGTCTCGCGCAGTCCCCCCGCCACGACATACAGGGCCGCCACCGTCAGCATCCCCTCATTCGAGAAACCGACCAGCGCCTCCGCCGGAGATACCGTCTGGGTGAGGATCAGCAGCACCAATCCCCCGAACAGAATAAGATCCGCCGAATAGCTGGTAGAGATCAACAATACCAGGCAGGTGATAATCACTGCAATTGTAAACCAAGCCCCTGCGGCCATAAGAAAATGATGTTGGGGGCTCGCGGCGGTCGCCCGTCGGAGGTGGGAT
>CAYQXO010000155.1:0-5395 GCA_964421495.1 uncultured Balneolaceae bacterium
ACCGATAATCATGTTGTGTATATACACCACTCGATTACTTGCTGGAATAGCCTTCCGGCCTCCGGCTTCCGACTTCCGACTTTTTCTATATTTGTAAAAGTCTTGCAGTCTGCTAAATTTACGCCATTAAAACAAACGGCAAGAATCATAAAAACGTGGATATGGGTGAGGAATCAAACTTCAAAAAAAAGCGTATTGAAGACTGGGTGTATGTAGAGGAATTGAGTAAGCACGACGGTGAGGAAGTCCATCTGAAGGGATGGGTCTATAATTATAGGACCAGCAAAAATCTTTATTTTTTGGAGCTTCGTGACGGGAGCGGTATTTGTCAGTGTGTGATTGCCAAAGACGCCGTTTCGGACGAGGTTTGGAGCGAGGCCGATCGATTGCGGCAGGAAAGTTCGCTGGAGGTTACCGGAACCGTCAAGCAGGATGATCGCAGTATCGGCGGGTATGAGGTTCAGGTGTCGGATTTGAAGGTTCTGCATGTTACCGAGGATTATCCCATTACGCCCAAGGAGCACGGGGTGGAATTTTTAATGGAAAACCGTCACCTGTGGCTCCGGAGCCGGCGCCAGTGGGCGGCCATGCGGATCCGGAATCGTATCTTGTTTGCGATTCACGATTTTTTTCAGTCCCAAGGGTTCAAGCAGTTGGATGCCCCCATTTTTACCGGCAGCTCGGTGGAAGGTACGACTACCCTGTTCGAGACGGAGTACTTTGAGGAGCAGGCCTACCTGACGCAGTCCGGTCAATTGTATGCAGAGGCCATGGCCATGGCGCATGGTAAAGTCTATACTTTTGGTCCTACCTTTCGCGCCGAAAAGAGCAAAACGCGTCGTCACCTTACCGAATTTTGGATGATCGAGCCCGAAATGGCTTTTTATGATCTGGATATGAATATGGACCTGGCCGAGTTGTTTGTCAAATCGGTCGTCCAGGATGTTCTAAAGCACTGCCGGAACGAGCTTGAGATACTGGAGCGTGATACGACCGTACTGGAGAACTTGGTGGAACAGGACTTTCCCCGGATTAGCTACGACGAGGCGGTCCGACAGCTCAAAAGTGACGATACGGCCGAAATGCTGGATCAGATGCTGGAAAATCGCAAGGAGGAACTGGAGGAATTGAACCGGGAGGAAGAGGAACTGAACAAAGAACGCGGACAGGCTAAAAAATGGCGAAAAGCCCAGATTGATCAACGGGTCAACGATATTCATAAACGACGCCACCAGGTCGAGGAGGATATTCGCAATATTCCCACATGGAAGGAATCGGCCGTGAATTTTGAGTGGGGGACCGACTTCGGCGGAAGTGATGAAACGATCCTCATGTTGAAATACGATACGCCGATCCTGGTGCATCGTTATCCGGCCGCAATGAAGCCATTCTATATGAAGCGCGACGCCGGGGAGGAAGACCTTGCGCTGGCGGTGGATATGCTTGCCCCGGAGGGGTATGGAGAGATTATCGGGGGTAGCGAAAGAGAAGAGGACCTGGATACGCTCATAAAACGATTGGATGAATTTGATCTGCCCCAGGAAGCCTTTGAATGGTATCTCGATCTGCGAAGACATGGTAGTGTACCTCACTCCGGGTTCGGATTGGGACTCGAACGAACGGTTGCATGGATTTGCGGACTGGATCATGTGCGGGAAACCATTCCGTTCCCTCGAATGCTAGGCCGCTTGCATCCCTGATGTCCGTATCGTTACATCTTGTATTCAGTTGATCTTCATTAGATGATGGGTATGAATTATTAAAATAAGGGAATAATCGCGCTAATCTTTAAATTGATGAAACGAGTACCAAGCCCGCTATTTCAGTTTTGAATCATTAGAAAACCGTCAGAATCCCACTATTAAATAATTAAAGAGAAATCTTTTGGCTCGTAAATCAAGTATAGATCTCTACAACCGGGCGCTTCGGGAGTTGAAGTCCGACGACCGCAAGCCGGTCTATTTCCTGTGCGGACCGGAGAGCTTTTTTATTGACCAGCTGCAGGAAGTGGTCGAGAATCAGGTTCCGGACGATCAAAAGGATTTTAACTTTGATTTGGTGTATGGGAATGAGTCGACCGTGAACCAGGTCCTGAATGTAGCCCAGAGTTATCCGATGATGGCGGAGCAGCGGGTGGTAATCGTCAGGGATTTTTATGCTCTCGGAGAATCGTCCTCGTTAAAGAACGAAGACGAGGAGGGATCGGGTTCACTCGACGAATTTATTCCCTACCTGGAGCAACCCAATCCTTCCTGCCTGCTCTTGTTGAATTCTGAAAAAACGCCGGATGGTCGTAAAAAACTTGGAAAGCGCCTGAAAAAAGGAAAGCAGGTCGGTTATTTCGAGTTTGAGGAAGTAAGGGATCATGAATTGCCGGACTGGATCATCGAGTGGATACAAACGCAGCACAATCGAAAAATACATCCGGTGGCGGCAGAGGTTTTAGCCCAGTATGTTGGGAGTAACCTGCTTTATTTGACGACCGAGATTGAGAAATTGGTAACCTATAACGAGGGCGAGGAACCGCTGGGTGAAGAGGACGTGAAAAAAGTCATCGGCAGATACCGGGAGTACTCGGTATTTGAATTGAAAGACGCGGTGATGAAAAAGGACCTGGAGCAGGCGCTGTTTATCGCGGAGCAGATGCGACAGGTGATTGAATCGGATCGGGGAGAGTTTTTTAAACTAATCGGGTTCTTTTACAGCGTGTTTTCCAATATCTGGCAAATTCTGCGTCAACAGGAAAAGGGAAAGGGCAAGAAAACCATTAGCAACGAGATGAGCATCAACCCGTACTATTTTAACAATCTCTGGAAAGATGCCGCTCATTATAACCTGCAGGATATGCCCCGGGTCTTTGAGGCTCTTCTTGATGCCGACGTATCCGCCAAGGGATACAGCAACCTGGATATGGGAGGCATATTGATGTTTTTAATTGAACGACTGATCGGCGATACGACTTCTGAATCCCATCGTGGGTCGGCGACCGGTTAATATTCCAGCAATTGCACCAGGCGATCGGGCAATCGCCTGGTGGGCAGATACCCTTCCTCCAGGGTGGAAGCCGAGGGGACCGGCGTATCGAGCGAGGAGCATCGTAGGATCGGGGCATCCAGGTATTCAAACCAGGCTTCGCTTATGAGGCTCGAAATCTCGCTCATGGGTCCGAGGGTGCGGGAGGGTTCTTGCAGCAGCAATATTTTGTGCGTTTCCCTGACCGCTTTGCCGATGGCCTCGTTGTCGAGGGGGTGCAGGCAGCGTAAATCCAGAACGCGAATATGTGCATCGTGGGACTTTTCCATTTCCCTGGCAGCTTCGAGCGCCCATCGGACTCCCAAACCGAATGTAATAATCGTAGCATCCTCTCCTTCCCGGCGTACCTTAGCTTTTCCGAGCGGTTCATAATAGCAGGTTTTGGGGATGGTATCTTTTAAACTACGGTACAGTTTTTTATGCTCGAAAAGCAAGACGGGGTTCGGATCGAATAAGGCCGAATAGGTCAAGTTCTGGGCGTCGCGTACGGTAGCGGGTACCACAATCTTGAGTCCGGCGTACGGCATAAACCATCCCTCGGGAGAAGCCGAATGAAACGGACCGGCTCCGACGCCGGCACCGTGGGGACCCCGTATGGTTATGTTTAAAGGAGGCATCCACCGCCACTGACCCTTGGCAATATTGTTGATGATCTGGTTCATTCCGCAAGAGATGAAATCCGCGAATTGCATTTCAACGACCGGCTTATAGCCTTCCAGGGCCAGTCCCAGTGCAGTACCAAGTACGGCGGATTCCGTAATGGGGGTATTTCGAATCCGATCTTCGCCAAACTCCTCGAGAAAGCCTTCGGTCACTTTGAAAACACCGCCGTATTCGGCGATGTCCTGTCCCATCATGATCAGCGACTCATCTTCGCGAAAAGCCTGGAATAACGCGTTTTGTATGCCGTCGATAAATCTTGTGTCGACTTTTTCGGTGTCGCCAGAAGCATGGGAGGTCGTGGGAGCCGGATGTTCGTCGTCGGCCAGCGTATCGCCTTCCTCTTTTTCCCGGTTAAAAGAGGGGAGGGGCGTTTCCAGGGCTTTTTGCAGGGGCTGTTCAATTTCACGATCAACCTCCGCTTGAATCTTTTCGAGCTCTTCAGAATTCTCCACCAACGAGTCGGATAACAGCCATTCCTCGAAGCGTTGCACGGGATCTTTTTCTTTCCACCTCTTGAGCTGCTCGTCCGGAACGTACCAGGTACCGGAAGCTTCTTCATGTCCCCGACGTCGGAACGTTTTCGCCTCTACGAGCATCGGTCCGCTATCCAGGACTTCTTCGCGGGCCTTTTCGATCGTACTGATAACTTCAAAAAGATTATTCCCGTCGATGATCCGACCGCTGATTCCGTAGCCCATTGCACGGTCCGTCAGATTCTCGCACGCGTATTGTTGTTCCGTCGGCGTGGACAGGGCATACCCGTTATTTTCAATTACAAAGAGGACGGGCAACTTCCATACGGCGGCCAGGTTGATGGCTTCGTGGAAGTCCCCTTCGCTGGTAGCGCCCTCCCCGCAAAAGCTGACGGCAATCTGATCGGACTCCCTCATGCGTGCGCCGAGGGCCAATCCGTCGGCTACAGGAAGGGATGCAGCCAGGTGAGAGATCATACCGACGATATGATGTTCCAGAGAACCAAAGTGGAACGTGCGGTCTCGTCCCTTGGTAAAACCCTCTTCCCGCTCAAGAAGTTGACAAAACAAAGGATAGAGGGGCACCTGGCGGGTGGTGAACACGCCGAGATTGCGATGCATGGGTAATATATAATCGGTATCCCGGAGGGCTTTGGTAACGCCAACCGCAATGGATTCCTGTCCGATACCCGAAAACCATTTTCCAATCTTGTTCTGGCGCAGCAGCCGCAGCATTCTACGCTCAATGCGACGTGGAAAGAGGAGGGAGCGGTACAACACAAGCGCGTCCCTTTGCGATGGCGGTGATGCGGGATTCAGTTTATTCATGACCTAGATCCTTAAGAAATTGCAGGGATCTCGATTTCCATCCCATTCTGATTTCCAACCCGATTTAGCATTCCATCCATGGTTTGCATTTATTGTATGAAAGCAATATTAATGCATTATAAAAAATAAACAGGCAAGGTTGTTTGCGTCCGTCGAGGCAATCGAAGTTCTTATATGAATCGACCGGTTTTCAAATTTTTGCAGTGGATTTCCGCCGCTTTGATAGTCGGGTGGGCAGCAGGTGCGTCCATGTCTGTGCACGCTCAGCAGCAATCCGGTCGGGACGATGTGGCTCGCTGGAACTGGACGGTGGATGGCCAGCGAACCTCTGTTCCCGGTGAGCTGCGTAATAAATTATCGGAGGACTCCCTCCGGCAGTCTGCTCACAGGTTGAAATC
>CAYQXO010000156.1:0-5340 GCA_964421495.1 uncultured Balneolaceae bacterium
CAATCGAAAGAGCGGCCGTTTGCCCCGGTTTTTCAAAAGACCTTTGTTAGTATCTTCCGGCTATTTTCTGGACTGACAAAGTTCAACGAGTACGCCGTGATGATCTTTCGGGTGAAGAAATGCAATTAATTTGTTATCAGCACCCTGTCGCGGTTCTTCGTCGAGCACCCTGTAGCCGGCCGAGCGTAGCCGCTCCATTTCGCTGCGTATGTCTTCCACCTCAAACGCAACGTGGTGTAATCCCTCGCCTTTTTGGTCTACATACTTTGCGATGACGGAAGAGGGTTTCGTGGCCCCCAGAAGCTCCACCTTGGAAGAACCGGTCTTGAAAAAAGCGGTTTCGACTTGTTGCTCTGTTACGACTTCGCGTTTGTAGCATTCGGCATTAAAGAGGGTTTCATAATGTTCGATGGCCGATTCAAGATCGTCCACGGCGATTCCAATGTGTTCGAGTTCCATGTCGAGTATCCCCTGTTTAGTTTAAACGAATATTAAATTTTACCTCCGGCAGACTCACAGCCTGGACAGCCGGTGTTTGGTTTAATGGATTATTTTTTGGAGAAAAATGTATAGTGACGCACCTGGTATGCGCAGGTACCCATGGAAGGGGACGACCGGCGTGTGACCCCCATCTGGCGTGCTTCATTTTCGCTAATGGGCGAGGCGACGCGAATAATGAGTTTGGCGGGGACAATGACGTCCATGGCCTGATTGCTGCCGGGCGGTGAACAACTGCTGGAGTATGATTTGAACCACGCTTCCTGTATATCCACGCCATTGCCGGATAAATATCCCAGGATCACTTCAGGATACTCAATGCGGCGTGATGAAGACGCCTCCTCGGAGGTTTCCTCACCGGTGAACTCGTAATAAACTCCATCTGAGAAAGAATTTTCGTTCTTTTCCCAGTTTACCTGTTTCTTATCCATATGGTTCAACAGGGAGGGAAGGGATGTTGAGGTCGCCGGGTGGCTTTTATTAAATGTGAGTCCCAGGATATAGGGTAGAATAAAAGCTAATATAACAATGGCAATACCGCCGTAGACGAATGGGTTCGATAATTTCATGATGAGATGGTTTTGTATGATATGGACGTTAACGGAAGGTCGGTTTATAGTTCAGTGATCAAAATTTCGTACACTCTTCGGAAAAAAGTCATCCCGATATATATTAACTTGCAATACGTTTGAGATCTCCCGACAGGCATATTGGAAACATTTTTTTAGGTATCGGGCATAGCGATTGTAGATTGTCGGAATACCAGATGTCCGACGGTCTTTCATAAATCTGTTTCAAGCCGGATTTTTTTGTTACGATTTAAAAAGTCCCGCGGGACTCTTGAATTGATGCTCCGGTTGTATACAAGATAAAAATTTCAATTGCCTTAATCATGTACTAAATAACGGTTCGTATTAATTCAACTGAAACCAGCGTTCCTGTTTTTGCGTATACGAATTATGTGGTATTCGAAGTTAAAAGTACAGACGTCCCCTCTTTTCAATTAAAGGAGCATTCAGTTATGAGACTGTTGGGAAATATTTTATGGCTTATTTTCGGCGGATTGGAAATGGCCGTCGGATGGTTTATCGCCGGAATTGTTATGTACATTTCAATTATAGGGATTCCGTGGGGACGTTCCTGTTTTGTCATCGGAATGTTTACCCTGTTTCCTTTTGGTCAACAGGTGATCAACCGGGAGAGGTTACAGGGACACGGGGATATCGGAACGGGACCGGCGGGTACGCTGGGTAACCTGGTTTGGTTCCTGGTAGCGGGCTGGTGGCTGGCCCTGGGTCACCTGGTCGTTGCAATTTTCCTCTTTATAACCATCATCGGTATCCCATTTGCAATTCAACATTTGAAACTGGCCGGAGTTTCCCTGTTTCCCGTGGGCAAAACCGTCGTCAGTAACGAAACCGCACGCCATCTTGGATAATAAAAACGTGCACTGGTTGTCTAAAGTGAGATTGGGTGAAAGTCCGCCAGCCTCCTGAAGGTCAAATTTTTTGAGCAGGAGTAGGTTATGGAGCCGTTCAAGGCTTTACAGTCTATAATGTGCCGGACAGAGGGGTATCGCTGTTGGTCGATAAACACCAATATGTAACCAGGTTTAACTCCCTCCTTTTTCTGCCTGTCAGGAAGTGGTTAATTGTCGCTCGTAGATCAGGCAGCCGATTTTTTCGGGATGATCCTGAACCAGGCTATGGGGAGAAACGTCTTTCAACAACAGGAGCATTAAAATATCTCCGCCGGCGGCCAGGGTGAATATCCATCCATAGGCAAATGTCATGATTGACCCGGTACCGAGACCGATGATAGAGGGCAGTAGCCCCAGCAGAAGTCCCGGCATGACCAGCGCGGTTTTGTAGTGGCGGCTTTCGAGGGGAACTTTGCAATGGCAATAGGGTGCGAAAGCTTTCCACTGAAACCCGAATTTAATCGACTTGAGTCCGTCCTCCGTAAAAAGAGAAAAGGTGACGCCGTGTAACAGTTCGTGAACCAGCATGCCAGCCAGCAGCACGCCGATCGTTACATAGGGATGAGCGTGAATGGGGCCAAAGACCGTAAATGCGTTGATTTTATCCTCCCATACCGACCAAAACAGGAGGGCCAGAAAAGCACCGGGCGGAATAATAACCGCAATAGAAAGCAGGTTGGCTTTAATACCGCCGAGCGTACATTCTCGCTTTTCAAGAGGGGTTGAAGTGTCTGCAGAGTTACCCATAATTATTATGAATTATTGCAAATAAATGACTAATCGACACCGTTTACTATATAACATCTCTAAACGATGTATACGAATATCTTATTCGATAGTAAAATTATTAAACTTTGGACTAAAATAAGTTATTAATGTATTAAAATATTAATTAGGCTTTTTAAAGTCAGGAGAACCACATGAAAAAAATAAAACGAACGAAAACGGTCAGAAAACTAAAGGAGAATTATGTCCTTTACCTTGAGTTGGGTATGATCGCCACATTGGTGCTATTTCTGATTGCCTTTAAGGTGGATTATCGACCCGACCCGGGTGAGCTGGTAACGGCGGATATTCAGGAAACCGTCAATATGGAGGATGTGATTCAGACCAAGCAGGAAGAGGAACCTCCCCAGCCGCCTCGTCCGCAGGTTCCCATGGAAGTACCCAACGACGAGATCGTGGAGGAGGGAACGATCGATATCAATGCGGAATTTGATATGAGTCAGAAAATGTCGATTCCCGAACCTCCCGGCGATCCCGCAGAAGAGGATGAGGAGCAAGTTTTCGTAATTGTCGAGCAACCTCCCCAGCTAATCGGCGGACTGGCGGCTCTTCAGCAAAAAATCCAATATCCCGAGATAGCTCGCAAAGCGGGTATCGAGGGACGTGTATTCGTTCAGTTTATCGTAAATAGCAAAGGCGAGGTGGAGAACCCGGTCGTGACGCGAGGTATCGGCGGTGGTTGTGACCAGGAGGCCCTGCGTGTTATTAAAGAGGCTAAATTCAGACCGGGCATGCAGCGCGGACGTACCGTGAACGTTCGTTACAGCATGCCGATACTTTTTCGGTTAACTTAGAATGGCTGATTTTTCTGCTGCCTGTATAGACGGATCGGACTGGGTACCGGCTCGATCCGTTTTTTAAACCGGTTCCATCGGTGATACGTACTCTCGCTTACCATGTCTCCCTAACTGTTTTTAAATTGGGCTCTGCCGTGAGTTGCAGTATCTGTTTATCGTAAAGTTGTTGCCCAAATTGTGCCACAAAATTTTTTCCGAGCTGCAACTATTCTGAAGGGGATTCGTATAGAGATGTTGAATCAAAGAATGATCTGTGTTACAAGGAAAACGTGTAGCGCGGATCGGATTTGAAACTCTCAATCCGAAACGGAAAAGGTGATTATTATGGGAACCCATCGAATCCCCGATAAAAAAGGGAAAGGCAACTATTTGATCAGAATGCAAGTGAGTATCATCGTGGTATTGGCGTTGATGATAGGCTTGTTTAAAATGGATATACGCGCTGATGCGGATGACAACGTCAGGGCGAACGAGCAGGAAACGGTGAAGATGGAGGAGATCGTTCAGACACAGCACGAAAAGGAGCCCCCTCCGCCGCCCCGGCCGCAGACGCCGGTCGAAGTGCCGAATGATGAGCTCGTGGAGGAGGTGGCATTTAACTTGGATTCCGAGTTGAATATGGGGGATAAGCTGTCGGTTCCCCCTCCTCCGGAATCGGCGGAAGAGGTGGACAATGAACAAGTGTTTGTCGTGGTGCAGACACCGCCGGAGTTAATCGGAGGATACGGGGCGCTCCAACAGAAGATTTCCTATCCGGAAGTGGCCCGGCAGGCGGGCATTGAGGGACGGGTATATCTGCAATTTATAGTGGATAAAGAAGGGAAAGTCCAGGACCCCCGCGTAGTACGTGGTATCGGGGGAGGATGCGATAAGGAGGCGATTCGAGTGGTTAGCCAGGCCCGCTTTAGACCTGGTTTGCAGCGAGGTCACCCGGTCAAGGTACGGTATAGCATGCCCATCGTGTTCCAGCTCGATCGAAATGGCTGACCTTTACGTGGGGATTTTGGGTGAAATGGAAGTATGGCTATTGTAGACGGAAGTCGGCAAAATGGGTGGGCTCGTAACAGTACGTGGCTGTCCAGGTAAATTCAGGTTGGCTGTGTTGACGGTCGGATGACATGTAAATCAGGCGGATTCCGGGTTAGCAAAATTGAATTGCCGGGCCCGCAAGAGGTTCAGGTTTGATCAAACCAGTTCGCTAACTGTTGGGCCGTAAGCGTATTGAGAATCCGGTCGGGTCCGAATTTTGCTTTACGGGCAATCATGGTGCCATATTGAATGTCGTCGATTCCGTCGGTAGTGTGGGCGTCGGGACAGACGGCGCTCAGGAGTCCCTCGTCGCGAGCTTTATTCCCATAACGCCAGTCGAGATCCAGGCGCCGCGGATTGGCGTTGATTTCGATCGCCGTATTGTGCTCGACGGCCCACTCGATCATGCGGTTTAGATCTACCTTGTTGCCTTCACGCTGAAGCAACAGTCGACCGGTCGGGTGACCCACGATACGGGTGGCGGGATGAGCGATGGCTTTTTTGTAACGCTCGAGCATCTTGTCGGGATCCATGCTGAGTCCGCTGTGAACGCTGGCAATCACGAAATCGAATCCCTCGAGTAGCTCATCCTCATAGTCGAGGGAGCCGTCGCCCAGGATATCCGATTCGATTCCCTTGAAAATCCGAAAGTCGATGTCCTGGTCGGCGTACCACTCATTCAACTCGTCGATCTTCTCCCACTGGCGCTTGACCTCATCCGGGGTTAGTCCGCCGGCATAGGCGGCGGAC
>CAYQXO010000157.1:0-5321 GCA_964421495.1 uncultured Balneolaceae bacterium
CGCCGATGAGGCTGCCGGTGATAAAAGTTCCGGTGAGCCCGTAGTAGCGATAGACTAATCCGAGCATTACCGGTCCCAGCGTTTGTCCGGATCGCATAATCATCCAGTTGACCGACAGGAAGGCCGCACGATATTCCATGGGCGATTGGTGTGTCAGCAGATTCATAACGGCCGGTATATTTATGCCCTGGGCCACTCCGAATAGCAGAACGGGTATCCAGAGCCAGGTAAGCGTGGTAAGAAAAGCCAGAAAGATGAAAACAACCATGTACAGGACGGCCGAAAGGGCAATTAAATGCGATTGCGGAAATCGTTTCGAAAGCTTCCCGAGCTGAGAGGAGGTCGCCGCGGTAGTCAACGAGGCCAGCGAGAGAAACAGGCCGATGACGAGTGAGGACTGGTGAAATCGCTCATTCATCAAGAGGGGAAAGAAGGTGAGAACGGCACCGAAGAGAAGAATGAACGTTAGAAAATTGGTGAGGAACAAACCGGCCACCCGCTTGGATTTAAGAGTCCCCCATACATTGCGGATATAGCTTTTCATACCGGTTTTCTGATCTACTGCGGGGTTGTCCAGTATCCAGAGAACCAACAGGCCTACGGGGATTCCCATGATGTTTAGAAAGAACGGATAATACCAGCCTAAAACGGCCAGACTTCCCCCGATCGCCGGGTAGGAGGCGGTGCCGACGCTCAAAACGCTGGAATTGTACCCCATCGCCGTCGATCTTCGGTCTGTTGTGTAGAGGTCCCCGATCAGGGTGACATTCATCGAACCCAGGGAGGCACCCCCGATCCCCTGGAGGAATCGCATGGCCAGCAGAAGTTCAAAATCCCTGGTGAACGCGCAAGCCGTGCCGGCCAGACCGAAAATAAACAGGGAGGGGACCAGAATGGTTTTGCGGCCGTATCGGTCCGCCAGGATCCCCAAAACGGGAGTGAGTCCGATACCCGGCAGGGTGAAAGCGGTAATCACCAGCCCCACCTGTTCGCTGGAGATGCCTAGTGCCTGCTGCATCCGGGGAAAGGCCGGGGTAATGGTGGATACTCCCATCACGGCCGTCAGGGTTACGGCGAAGATGACATACAGGTTTCTGTCGCGCAGCAGCGATGTATCTGTTGGGGTCGTTAAGATAACTGGCTCTTAGATTAGATCGCTCAAAGTCGCCCCGATTTCAGCCGGCGAATCCGCCACCGTTACTCCCGCTTCGCGGAGTGCTTTTTTCTTGGCTTCGGCGGTTCCGGTTCCCCCGGAAATAATGGCGCCGGCATGTCCCATGCGCCGGCCCGGCGGCGCCGTACTTCCGGCAATAAAGGCAACGACCGGTTTGTCCACATTCTCCTGGATATACTGGGCGGCCTCTTCTTCGGCGGTACCTCCGATTTCACCGATCAACACGATGGCGTCGGTGTCGGGGTCGTCCTGGAAAAGTTTTACGGCGTCCGTGTGACTGGTACCGATGATCGGGTCTCCCCCGATACCGATGGCGGTACTTTGTCCCATGCCCTCTTTGGTAACCTGGTCCACGGCTTCATACGTCAGCGTACCGGAACGTGAAATAAGTCCCACGCGCCCTTTTTCGAAAATATTGCCGGGCATAATGCCGACTTTCGCTTCGCCGGGGGTTATGACGCCCGGGCAGTTCGGTCCAATCAATGTGGCGCCGTGACTTCGGACCACCTGTTTGGCCTTGATCATATCCTGCACCGGGATGCCCTCGCTAATGCAGATAATAACCTCGATACCGGCAAAAGCCGATTCCGTGATGGCGTCGGCCGCAAAAGCGGGGGGGACGAAAATAATAGAAGTGTCGGCCCCTTCTTCCTCCACCGCTTCGGATACGGTGTTAAACACGGGACGATCCAGGTGTTTCTGGTCGCCTTTGCCGGGCGTGACTCCCGCCACGACCCGGGTACCGTATTCGATCATTTGTTCGGCGTGAAAGGTTCCTTCACTACCGGTAATTCCCTGTACTACAACACGTGAATTTTTGTCGACTAATACGCTCATGAGAAAATTATTTCAGTTTAAGTATTTATATTTCGTTTTGCGAAAGTTCCGTTTCAGTAAAAAAGCTTGTTAAACCTGAGCATTAATTTTCGGGCATAATGCGAAACGCCTGTCCGACACCCGCCGGCAGATTCAAAGTTAACGCCTTACCGGCGGTCATTTTATGAGGACCGAAATGGACAGGGTAGAGCGTCGGGATGAAATCATTTTTATAGAAACTCGTTTTAAATAAGTTATCGTTTTTCCGGAATTATATTTTAGATTATAGAGTCATACGATCAAATGGTGTGGTAATATAAATAATGCATCATAAGGAAATCTAGCATATTCTGAAAAGATTACCAGGGGTTATTGCACGTTATGATCTCCGATACAAAAAAAGAGGAAATACGGGATGCAGCCGACCTGGTCGAGGTCGTTTCCGACTACGTGAAGCTGAAGAAAGTCGGCAGCAGTTATAAGGGATTGTGCCCGTTTCATGAGGAAAAAACTCCGTCTTTTCACGTTACCCCCCGGCTCCGTATATACAAATGCTTCGGATGCGGGGCCAGCGGAGATGTGTTTAACTTTATCATGGAGATGGAAGGGGTCGGATTTACCGAGGCGCTGCGATCGTTGGCCGAAAGATACCAGATATCGCTTCCGGAGGAAGACACCCAGGAATATGATGAAGCGCAATATCTTCGGGAGGGCATTTATCATGCTCTTCGGTTTGCCGGCGTTTACTACCACAACCGGCTGAAAGAGAGTGCGGAAGCGGAAAAAGCCCGATCGAATCTTAAAGAACGGGGGTATAAACAAAAAACGATCCGTCGCTTCGGACTCGGCTATGCTCCCTCAAAAGGATCCGCCTTTTATGATGCGGCCATGGATACCGGGATTAACGAAGAATACCTGGTGGAGGCGGGATTGATAAAACCGAGTAAACGGGGAGAGGGATTTTACGATACGTTCCGGGGACGGCTGATGTTTCCCATCTTCAATCCCTCGGGCAAGGTGATCGCCTTTGCCGGTCGGGTGCTGGGCGAGGAGGATACGGCCAAATACATTAATTCGCCCAATACGGAAGTCTATAACAAAAGCAAAGTCGTATATGCTGTAAACTTTGCCAAACACGCCATTCGTCGTAATGACGAGGCCGTTCTCGTGGAAGGTTATACCGACGTACTGACGCTCCACCAGGAGGGCGTCGAGCAGGCGGTGGCTACCAGCGGGACGTCGCTGACGGCGGGACAGATGAAAACGATTCATCGCTTCGGGGATCGGATCGTGATGGTGTATGATTCGGATTCGGCGGGCCAGCGGGCGATGACCCGGGGGATCAATATCGCACTGGCGGAAGGCATGGACGTGCGATTGATGGAATTGCCCGAGGGCGAGGATCCCGATTCCTTTGTCCGCCAGTTCGGGTCAGATTCATTTCAGGAGCAGAAACGCCAGCATACGGAAGATTTTGTCTCTTATATGGTCCACCGCGCCCAGGAAGACGGGCGGTGGGACGACCCGATGCAGAAGAAAGAAACGGTCCATGCCATCCTGACTAGTATAGCGGAAATACCGGATGCCATGACCCGGGAGACCTTTATCCAGCATTTGAATAAATTCGCAAAGGAATTCTACGATCGAACCCTGTACAATGAGCTTAAAAAGAAGCTGGAGGAGAAGAAAAAGCGGCGGCGGCGTGAGATAAAGCGAAATGAACGACAACAAAACCGGGCCGCAAAAACAAAGGCACGCAAGCCGGCCGACACCCAAAAGAAAGAGGAGGCTCCCGAACTGCAGGGTAAACTGCCGGAGTATGAAAAAGAGATCATCCGGCTGATGTTGCTGTACGGACACGAGATGGTCGAATATATTGGCTCTTTTTGTAACGAGGATCATTTTGAGCACGAGAAACTGAAAAAATTCTATAAGGATATAATCGATCGGCATCGGGAAGAAAAATCGATCGATGTGGAAACCTATGCGGAGGCCGAGCATCCCTTCCCCGAACTGGTCGGGGAAATAGTGCTGGAACGCCATTCGGTGAGCGATCGCCATCACGAAAAAACGGGGCTGTCCTATAAGCGGGATACAAACCCCTACCAGACGGCGAAGGGAGCACTTAAGGCCTTGAAAATCCATTACCTGGATCGAATGCATGATCAATTGACGCGCCGGCAAATAGGCGCGGAGGGTGAGGAGAAGCAACAAATGGCGGATACGTTGAAAGAAGTGGTCCGGCAGCGTTCCCTCATTCAAAAATCAAGTCTGCACGAACTGTTTCCCGATCCCGACGGCGATAAAGAACAGCCCTATACCGAAAAAGTGTTCGAATACAAACCTAAAAAATCGTTGGATGGGGATGAGTGATTACACCAAGGAATTAGAGACGGCTGTTAAAGCCGCCCGCAAAGCACAGCGGATAATTATAGATTATCGTGACAGCCGGGAGTTTGGAATTGACTTCAAGGGAAAGAATGACTTGGTGACCGATGCCGACCTGGAGGCTGAAAAGGCTATTCTTGATGTCATTCGGGAAAACTTTCCCGATGACCGATGGCTGGCGGAGGAAACGGCCGGAGATGATTCTATCTCAGGGGATAGAACCTGGCTGATTGACCCGATTGACGGGACGACCAACTTTGCCCACGGTTTCCCGGTTTTTTGCGTCTCCATTGCCCTGTGGGAGCAGCACCAGGCCCGGGCGGCGGTTATGCTGGAGGTGAGTTCGGACAAGTTGTTTACGGCTATACGGGGTCAGGGAGCCGCCGTGAACGGTCACGATATTGCAGTGTCCTCCATTACCAATCCTTCCAACGCGTTGATTGGAACCGGATTCCCCTATAACGACCTCAGCCTGGTGGATGATTATATCAGCTATTTCCGCCGACTCATGGACGCTACCCAGGGAGTCCGGCGGCCGGGGAGCGCGGCTTTTGATCTTTGCTGCGTGGCTTGCGGCTGGTTTGACGGGTTTTACGAGTATTCGCTCAATGCATGGGATGTAGCCGCCGCTTCTTTGATCGTACAGGAAGCCGGGGGCGTGGTGACGGACTGGGACGGGGAGGATAACTGGCTCTTCGGCGAACGCATCGTGGCCGGCAATCCCACAATACACGCTTTTTTGCTGGAGGAAATGCAAGATGTTTTTTCCGATGAGAATCGTGCCGCCGTATGAATTATTGCATGGAACGATGAATACCCGGAGTGGACGACCGTTCCGGAGAACTAAAAATTTTTCGAACAGATCCTTTTGGTAGGGAAGAGGTTTGAATTTTCTGGCAGCCAAGGAGTTACGGCAAAGCCGTGTGTAAAAATTTTAAATCGA
>CAYQXO010000158.1:0-5071 GCA_964421495.1 uncultured Balneolaceae bacterium
TCTGGTTTTCCTGCTAACTCAATCGATATCGGCCGATCTGTTTGCCCAGACTCCGCTAGATGAGTGGAACGCAGATCGACAGACCCCCCTGTTTACAGTTTATGCAGCAGCGCCGAACGGTTCCCATAATATACTTGACCAACCCTATTCATTCGAATATTATCGGCCGGAACACGGGGTGGTTTTCGGATCGGAAAAGGGGGGACATCTCTCCGTGGCATTTAAAATTATAAATTTGGATAATTACCGGCCGCTCACCCGTTATTTTGTGGAGTCTATGAATACGGCTCCACAAATTGCTTCCTCTTACAGCGACTATGTATCCTACTCGTTTAAGCCCTTTACCTTCCTGGAGGTTGAATCCAGGTTCGAGGTAAAGAGTTCGAAATTTGCCGTTCAGGAGATGACCTTGACGAACACGAGGGACAATGCGATAGAGGTTGATGTATTTCCCTTTTTTCAGCACCAGGGAGGGATTCGTCAAGTCGAAATAGGGACGGACAGCTCCTATATAACTTTCAAGCATGATGAGTTGATGGACGGATGGGGAAGACGACAAAATCTGCCTCATCCCGACTCGCTCTACAACGTATTGTTGGTAAGCGAAAAACCCCGAAGCTTTGGTGCGTATCCCGCCCTGGGACCTCTGAGAGATGAACCCACGCTGCCTACAACAACCGCGGAAGACACGGCGATTAAGCAGGGAGGTCCCGTGTATCTCGAGAATGAGTCGCTCTGCATGCAGCCGCAACCGGAGGCCCGTATGCTGGCTTATCGAGATGGAGATCGCAGTGAAGTGCTGACCCAAAAGGCCCCACAGGTAAATGGCGATACCCTGAACGTTCCGGGCGACGGTACCCAACAACTTGAGCTCTCTCACTTTAACAATCCCTCGATTCAGAGTGGCGATTCGTTCACGGTCGAGATGATATGCGATCAGCAACAGGGAGCAGTTAGCGCTACCGTACCGGAAGGGACCGATAGCGTTGGTGTCGAGCTTAACCTGGCTGCTGAGGATTATGTGCCGCCGCCGGACAGCGTCGTGCTGGATGTGGGGACCGGGCATAAAACGATCTTGATTACCTGGAAAAACCGGGAAGGGTATTCCTACGATATCTATCAGGGGGTACACTCGAAACCGGGTCGGTTTGAAAAAATTGCAGACAGCCTGACCAACAATTCTCATTTCGACACCGGTTTGGACAAGTATAGCTCCCAGACCTATATCATGGTGGCTCGCGACTCGACCGGACGCTACAGCGTTCATTCAAAACAGGTGCGTAAACCCTTGCCACCTCCGCCGCCCGAACCGGCGCCGCCGTTTTTTGCCCATGTGGATGACAGCAGCTCCTTGTCCAATGAGATTTATCCCTATCTGAAGTCGGTGGCGGGTTTTCAGAATCGGGTGCGAATCGAAGGGAATTCCTCCGTTACATTACGCATCGTTAGAGGTAAAGGATGGGCCCGGGAGGATTCCCTGACTCAATTGGTTAACCGGGGAAGGACCCTGGTTGATGAAGAATTAGGGGACGTTTCGACGGAGACCCGGCAGGCCTATCAGGACGTACCGTCGGTCGAGGTGGATGAGGTGAAGCGGAACGTTTACTGGAGTGCCTTTAGCCAATTGCGGCAGTCGGTCTTGCCCCGGGAAGGAACGCTGTCCAACTCCTACCTGATTGAAACGCGCGACGCCACCAAAAGCTGGCGCAAAGCGGGTCAGTCGCATTACACGAGCCTCTCGCTGCTTGGTCTGGCCATGATGGACGGTGACGCGGCGCAAGCGATTCAGCGAAACTATTTTGAACATCAACAGGACAACGGCTATATTCCCCATCGCCTAGGACCCTATCTAATCGATAAAGCCCCGCTGAATACGAACAACACCGCCGCATCTCCCTGGTTTAGCTGGATTAACTGGAAAGTGTTCCAGCATACGCGGGACCATAATTTCCTGCAGGAAGCCTATAGTGCGGGCAGCAACTTTTACTCGTATTGGACCACGGAGCGCGATTCGGACGGGGATGGATTGAGCGAATGGGGCGGAAGGGCCACCCTGGAGTCAACCCGCGAAGGTCAGTCGGTCATATGGGACGAGGTTACCGACGCTGCCAACGTGGAGGCCCTGGATCTGAACTCCATCCTGGTGAAAGAGGCGCGCTCCCTGTCGGAGATGGCGCGGAAGCTCGGGGATACCGCTGAAGCAAATGATTGGCAGCAGAAGGCGGAACAGCGAGCCCAAAAAATCAGGGACCTATTCTGGAGTGAGACCGATCAGTTTTTCTATCATATCGACGAAGAGGACGACGATTTTACGATTAACGAAAGCGGAGATTTAAAGCGCAGGGAGATTATCGGGTTTCTGCCGCTCTGGGCCGGAATCGCCAGCCAGAGCCAGGCGGATACCCTCGTCTCGCAATTGGGCGATCCACAGCGTTTCTGGCGAGACAACGGCGTACCCTCGCTTGCGGCGGATGATCCCGCTTACAACTCGATAGGACGATGGAATGGACCGGTGTGGATCCCGTGGCAGTATTTTATGTACGAGGGACTTCAAAACTACAAACGGAGTCAAATGGCCCAGACGCTGGTGGACCGGGTGAGCCGGGTCGTGGCGGATGAGCTGGTCGATGTCCATACGTTTAAGTCCCGGTACAGTCCGGATTCCGACTGGGCGGATGCCGTTCAGTCGCATGCCCCGAGCTCCGTGGTAGCCCGCATGATATGGGAATCGCAGGGCGGGGTGACACCGATAGACGATGATTCCCCTCGATCAGAACGACCGCAGGCGTATCAACTGCAACAGAACTATCCCAATCCCTTTAATCCCTCTACCCAAATCGCCTATACCCTGCCGCAGGCGGATCGGGTATCGCTGACCGTCTATACCGTTACCGGTCGGAAAGTGGCTACCCTGGTGGACCAACGACAGCAAGCCGGACGCCACCGGGTT
This sequence comes from uncultured Balneolaceae bacterium, assembly GCA_964421495.1. GTDB lineage: Bacteria > Bacteroidota > Rhodothermia > Balneolales > Balneolaceae > CAJXOW01. Next base: position 2,951 of record CAYQXO010000158.1, read on the forward strand.
CAATTCGATGCGGGACATCTGTCCAGCGGAGTCTATATCTACCGGCTTTCGGCCGCAAATTACAGTGAAACCCGCAAAATGCTACTCATTAAATAGAACGTTTTCTTATGGATCGTCGCAACGCTTTACGATTACTCGCCGGAACCAGCCTCGGCGCCCTTTTACCCACCGGTTTACACGCCGCGGATGGGGAGCGGCCGAATATTCTGTTTATTATGACCGATGATCATGTGACCAAAGCCCTGAGCTGCTACGGCAGCCGGTTGATGGAAACTCCCAACCTGGACCGTATTGCCGACGAGGGGATGCGTTTTGATAATTGTTACGTGACGAACTCCCTGTGCGCCCCGAGTCGGGCTACCATCCTAACGGGTAAGTATGGGCACAAAAACGGGGTGACGGAAAACATTTTTGGCAGTAAAGAGCCTTTCGACGGCAGCCAGCAAACCGTCCCCAAGTTGATGCAGTCGGCGGGGTATCAAACGGCCCTGGTGGGTAAATGGCATTTGCAGAGCACCCCCACCGGCTTCGACTACTGGATTCGCCTGCCGGGCCAGGGCAGGTACAATAATCCGGAGTTTATAGAGAAGGGAGGGAACCGATTTTCGGTCGATGGGTATGTAACCGATATCATCAACGATTACACCATCGACACGATCGAGGATTTTCGGCAAAATTCGGATCCTTTTATCGTTTTCTCCCATCACAAGGCGCCCCACCGGGGCTGGGTGCCGCCGGCGCGATACAGTGACTTGTTTTCCGATCGGGATTTACCCGAGCCGGAGACGCTATATGACGACTATTCCAGTCGGGCCCACCCGGCCGATCATGCCGATATGAAGATATCCGAAATGCCTGATTTCAGTGCCCAGGAGGCGGATACAGATCGGGAACGCAAGCAGATTAAGTATCAGAAGTACGCCAAGCACTACCTCGCCACCATTAAAGCTTTTGACGACAACGTGGGGGAACTGCTTGATCACCTGGATCAAACGGGTCTGGCCGAAAATACGGTGGTTATCTATACGTCTGACAACGGAATGTTTGTCGGAGACCACGGATGGTTTGATAAAAGGTTTATGTACGAGGAGTCGCTCCACATCCCTCTGTTGGTCCGTTATCCCAAAGAAATACCGGCGGGTACGGTCTCGGATCAGCACGTGTTGAACCTGGATTTTCCCGAGACGTTCCTGGACTATGCCGGGGCGTCCATTCCGTCGGATATGCAGGGGCGAAGCATCCGACCGATTCTCCGGGGCAAGAAAAATATTAACTGGCGTGACTCCATCTATTATCACTATTACGAGTATCCCGGTCCGCATACGGTGCTCCCTCATTACGGCGTTCGCACCGATCGCTACAAGCTGATGTATTTCTATCCGTCTGACGGTCATGATTTTTCCGGGGCGTGGGAACTGTTTGACCTGGAAAAGGATCCTTTTGAAGTCAACAACGTCTATGGAGAAAGCGCCTACCAGGATATTCAGAAAGAGCTGAAACAGGAACTGGCTCGCCTGCGACGGGAGTACGACGACAATACCGGAACCGATTTTGAGACTGTGACCGCCGTCGGAGATAAAGAAAATGTTCCCCGACAGGTCGACCTCGGACAGAATTATCCGAATCCCTTTAATCCGAGGACCCAAATTCACTTTACCCTGCCGTCCAGGCAGCATGTGTCCCTCGAGGTTTACGATTCGGCCGGCAGGAAGGTTGCCACGCTGGCCGACCGCGTAATGCCCTCCGGGACCCATATGGTTCCGTTTGACGGACGGGGAATGTCGAGCGGCGTATATGTCTATACCCTGCAAACGGACCGGGGCAAGAAAATCACGAAAAAGATGATGTTGATGAAGTGAAAACAAGCCGGAAGCCAGAAGCCGGAAGGCTACTCCAGCAAGTAACCCTGTGATGTATATACACCACCACGTTACCGGTCGGAATAGCCTTCCGCCTTCCGGCCTCCGGCCTCCGACTTCCGACGGGCGAACGAAGTGAGCCCTTAAACAAAAATATATAGTATGGATCGTAAAAACGCTTTGCTGTTGTTTGACTGAACGAGTTAGGGAGCGATTCTACCGACACGGTAGTGGGCGAGGGGACGGCAGCAGCGGCCGAATA
>CAYQXO010000159.1:0-5049 GCA_964421495.1 uncultured Balneolaceae bacterium
ACATGCACCATGTATTAAAAGCGCTTCTAACTATAACTATAAATTTATCTGCTTAATATCAAGTACCCGGCCCATTAAATTAAATAATTACATTAATTTGCAGGAAATTAAGATAGACCAGCCAGCCGAATTTCCTGATTAGTACAATTTACAGCGTTATTCTCGTCAGTACACCGGGCGAGTTGGTTCCCACGGTTCCACCAAGCATAAACGATTCCCGCGTTAGCGAAAGCCGGGCTTGTCCAAATTAGCCATCAGATACCTCTATTTGCCAAATATATCACGAGGGTATCTGTTTCAGCTCTCTTAGGTTCGTGAGCATATCCCGGCTCATGGCGTCCAGATCATAGTCCGGTCGCCAGTTCCAGTCCTCCCGTGCGGGTCGGTCATCGATGCTGTTCGGCCAGGAGTCGGCGATCTCCTGCCGGTAGTCCGGCTTATACCGGATCGTGAAATCCGGGATTTCTTTTTGAATTGATGCTGCTATATCGGCGGGCGAAAAACTTATAGCGGCCACATTGTAGCTATCCCTCACCGTCAGATCGGCGGCATTTGCCTGCATCAAATCGACCGTTGCTTTAACCGCGTCTTCCATGTACATCATGGGCAGATAGGTGTCGGGCTGCAGGAAGCAGTCAAAAGGCTCTCCCTCCAGCGCCTTGTGAAAGATATCTACGGCGTAGTCGGTGGTCCCTCCCCCGGGCATCGCCTTGTATCCTATCAATCCCGGGTATCGGAGACTGCGCACATCCACGTCGAATTTTTCATGGTAATATTCACACCAGCGCTCGCCGGCCAGCTTGCTTATTCCATATACCGTACTGGGATTCGTAATGGTGACCTGGGGAGTCCGGTCAACGGGCGTATCGGGACCAAAAACGGCGATGGAGCTGGGCCAGTAGACTTTATTCAAATCGAGATCGCGTGCCAGGTTCAATACGTTCAGGAGTCCGCGGGTATTGAGTTTCCAGGCAAAGTCAATCTGCTGTTCGGCCCGGGCCGACAATAAAGCTGCCAGATGGTACACCTGCGTGACCTCATAGTCGTGGATAAGCTCCTTCAGGCGCTCGAAATTCAACACATCCAATTCTTCAAAAGGGCCTTCCTCGATTACCTCTTTCGGTTCAACTATATCGCTGGCGATGACCCGGCTATCGCCATGGATCTCCCGCAACCTGACCGTCAATTCGGTTCCGACCTGGCCACAAGCGCCTGTCACTAAAATCTTTTCCATAATGCTATACTCAAACTCAAATTTAAATTCAACGTTCGTGTTATTCCGTCCGCCGACTTACAAGGAATCCGGCGGACGGATTTTCAAATCTCTCAGGATATCACACCCAGCTCCTTTCCCACCTCGGCAAACGCCTGCACCGCCTTGTCGATATGCTCTTTTTCGTGGACGGCGGAAAGCTGGACGCGGATACGAGCCTCCCCCTTGGGAACCACCGGATAATAGAATCCGATTACGTAAATGCCCCGGTCGTAGAGCTCCCGGGCCATTTTCTGGGATTTCTTCGCATCATAAAGCATAATGGGGACGATGGGCGTGCTTCCCTCCTTGATGTCGAAGCCGGCCTTCTGTATCTCCCGGCGGAAGTACGTCGTGTTATCCATCAGCTTATCCTGTAATTCACTGGTCTCCTGCAGAAGATCGAGAACGGCGATCGACGCTCCGGTAATGGAGGGAGCCAGCGTGTTGGAGAAGAGGTAGGGCCGGGAGTTCTGCCGCAGCAGATCTATAATCTCCTGGTGAGAAACGATAAATCCGCCGGAGGCCCCGCCCAACGCCTTGCCGAGGGTACTCGTAATAATGTCGACTCGATCCAGGACCCCCTTGGCCTCGGGTACGCCCCTGCCCTTTTCTCCGATGAAACCGGTAGCATGGGCTTCGTCGGTCATAACCAGGGCATCATATTCATCGGCCAGATCGCAAATCTCATCCATCCGGGCCATATCGCCGTCCATCGAAAAGACCCCGTCCGTACAAATGATCCTGCGGCGGGCATCTTGGGCATCCTGCAATTGCCGTTCGAGGTCCTCCATGTCGCTGTGTTCAAAAACATACCGCTGTGCTTTGGTCAGGCGAACGCCGTCAATAATTGAGGCGTGATTCAACTTATCGGAAACAATGGCGTCCTCCGGACCCACGAAAGGCTCGAAGACACCCCCGTTGGCGTCGAAACAGGCCGCATACAGGATTGCGTCATCCTTGTCGTGAAAGTCAGCCAGCTTCTGCTCCAGCTCTTTGTGAATATCCTGCGTTCCGCAGATAAAGCGAACCGACGAAAGTCCGTAGCCGTGCGAATCTATCGCCTCTTTCGCGGCTTCAAGCACTTTCGGATGGTCCGACAACCCCAGGTAATTGTTCGCACAAAAGTTAATCACCTTTTTCCCGTCCGTCGTCTCAATCTCCGCTCCCTGCGGCGTCGTGATCACCCGTTCTTCCTTGTATAAGCCCTCATCTTTGGTCTGCTGAATTTCCTGCTGTAGTTCATCTTTAATATTATAAGCCATGGTGTTGAAAATGTTTTTGAGTTAATCGTTCAATCCAATGGTTTACCTGAATAAATAACAGCGAACGTCTGCCTTCAATTACGTTTTTAATACCGTCTAACCGTACATAATGTAAACAAGTTGTCAGATTCAAACGTTGGCATCAATTTAATGCCTTTCCGTTAAGCTCGAGCAGCATACGAGCCACAATACCCGTCCATATATAGGTCTGGTGATGTCCCGCCCATGTATCATCCGGACTGTAGAACTCCCAGAAGGTGTGGGAATCCTTCAAATGGTGAATTACGTTCTCGAATACCCGGTCAGACAATTCGGCGGCCTCCTTTTCATATCCGTGCTCGAGCAAGCCGTTCACAACCAAGTATTGCCACTCGACCCATACCGGACCATTCCAGTACCCCGTGGGCTTGTAAAAGGAGTCGTCGGCCGCCAGGGAGGGCACGCCATAGGGACGCCAAAACTTGTCGCTGTCCGTCAACGTTTGCACCAGGGCTTCCACTTGCTCCTCGGACGTCGTTCCGGCCCACAGGGGGATAAAACCTACGATGGACTGCCTCAGCAGGTCGTTTTCCTCTTCAAACGTAAAGTCGTTATCCTCTTTGTCGACATAGTAAAAGAAGTTGGTCGGTTCGTGCCAGAACGTTTCCTGTATGCGCTCGGAGCGTTGCCGCGCCTCTTTTTCCCAGCGCTTTTGCTCATCCGATCGGCCAAGCACTCCGGCCATATGAGCCAGCGCCTCCGCTTCCTTCACCATCATCGCATTTAATTCGGGAGCCTCGAAATTCGACGGCCATCCGACCTCTTTCCAAACGGCAACCTGTGCATCGCGGACTGATTCCAGGATCGCGTGGCCGCCCCATTCGGCGAGTCCGTCGCCGTCTTTATCCCGGTGATCCAGCCACCACTGGTAAAAAGAGGTGCCCGACTCATAGGCTTCCTCCAGAAAACTGGTATCGCGGGAGACTTTGAATATTTCCCAATTCTCGTAGTTAAACCAGGGAGCCGAACTGGTGAATTCCCCGTTGACATAATTCATCGCGTCGAGATAGGGTCCGGCCCGATACTCGATATAGCCATTCTCCCACTGGCGCTCCATATAAAGTCGTTGAGAATCCTCGGCACTTTCCGGATCCATAAAAACATAGGCCAGCATCGTCAAGCTTTCGTGGAATACCTGTCCGGCATGGCCCCATCCCCACGTCGGCTCGCGGGAATACACATAATGATTATACGAAGTTTTAGCCTCGGCCGGCAGCATGCACTGGCGGATCAGGTTAAAGGCATTCCAGTACATTAATTTGGTATCGCGGTCGTCGAACTCCAGTTTCGGAATGCTGTCATACAGGTCCTCATTAAAGGTGATCGCCTGATTCATATCATAGTCCATCAACTTCGCGGCATCCTCTTTGAACTCTTTCAACAAGTCATTGACATCCCGAACGCCCCGAATCACTCGCAAACGCGTCGATTCTCCCGCATCCAGTTCCACCCGGCGATTAAACGCGAGTACGCCCGGTTCCTGATCGGCTTTTTTCCCGAAAGGAGCAGCCGAGCGCAACTGCCGGTGAAAGGTCTCAAGGTCGCTAAAACCTCCGGCCCGATCCGCCTTCTGCTGAATAGTAAAAATATTCATCCGTTCGGTTTGATGAGGCACATCGTGCTTGCGCTCCGTCCACCCGTCGGGCTCCTGCCGGTGGGTAAAGGTGAATACATTGTTTTGTCCCTCCCGCTCGATATCCTCGGCCGACCCAGGTAAGGCCAAGTAGGGCGTTACATCCAGCGTTACCCGTTCATCCGAGCGGTTGGTAATCTGAATGGATTGCACGGCCAGGTGCGAGCTGTACACCTGGAAAAACACATCCACCTGCACCTCCTCGTAGGGTTGATACGAATATTTGACCAGGTCGCTATACGAGGTGGTCACCACGGGTTTTTTATGCATATCCTTCAGCTTATACCGGTAGGTGCCATTCTTCCGCAGGGCCAGTCCCCAGCTCCCCGCATGATCCGTATCAAACCGAATGGCGCTGCTGTCCTCGTAAAACTTGAACCGATATCCTTCATCGACAATATATTCCGATCGACGAATCGGAGCTGCATACGTAGCAAACAGCGGATCGTTCGGTTTTACCTTCAGGTTTGACAGGTAGGGTACCCTATTTTCGTTGTCGTCCTTTTCGCTCTGCTCAGTCACCTCGGGTACGGCGGCTTCCGCATGGCTGGCCTGGGCCGCCATTAATTGGTCGCTTGCCATGAAAACCAGCAGCAGAATGATACAAATTGTAACGGGAGTATTATTGAAGTCCGAGAAAATTCCAGTAGTTCTCATGAGATATAAATTTCCGGTGTTTGTAAAATAAATTTCAGGCATAACAACTATAAGCTACGCATGAATTAAACATCTCGCTTATAAAAATCAAATGGAAGCAGAATTTTGTTGCAAATTAATGGTCTGTTAACGTAGTTTTTATTGCGAGAGCGCCTGGAAAAACGCGGGGAGGGGGCTGAAGCACTTGGGTTGTTCGGCATAAT
>CAYQXO010000160.1:0-4795 GCA_964421495.1 uncultured Balneolaceae bacterium
CAACATACATTGGGACGCTACCAGGTGGATAAATATATTCTAGACGGCGGCACGGCAACGTTCGAACCCCGCTTCAGTTACAAGGGATTTCAGAAACTCGTGATTACCGGGCTGGATTACGTGCCGGAGCCGGAGGCTTTTTCCGGTATTCGCGTGTTGACGGATTTACCGCGGGCGGGTCGGTTTTCCAGCTCCAACGAGCAATTGAACAAAGTGCAGGAGATCACCCGCTATACGATCGAAAATTACAACGTGCACCTGCCCAACGATCCCACGCGGGAGAAGGCGGCGTGGACCCAGGATGCCCAGAATGCCTTCGATGCCGTCTCCTATAATTTTCACGGGGTCAACATGTACCAAAAGTGGCAGCAGGATCTGCTGGACATTCAGTACGACAACGGGTACGTACCGCCGGTGGCACCCGGCCGGTTCGACGGTCACCATATCAACGGTCCCTGGTGGGGCGGAATGATCGTGTATCTGCCCTGGAAGCTCTACCGGTATTACGGCGACCGGCAGATATTGCAAAAAAGCTATCCGGCGATGAAAAAATACGTCGGTTATCTGGAGAGTATAGCGGATAGCAATATCGTGGACTGGGGACTTGGCGACTGGCGCGAGCCCGGTACGCACCGGCCGCAAAATACCCCGGTGGAACTGACTTCCACGGTGGCCTATTACAACTATGCACGCATAACGGCAAACACCGGGGAGATACTTGGGGATACCGTCGAAGCCGGAGCATACCGGAAGAAAGCCGCCAAGATCAAACGAGCATACAACGATCGGTTTTATAAGGAAGAATCCGGAAAATATGCTACCGGAAGCCAGGCGAGTCAGTTGCTTTCCCTCTATTTCGACCTGGTTCCGGAATCCGAAAAAAGTAAAGTGCAGTCGGCGTTGGCCGGGCAAATCCGAAAGGACAGTTTACATTTGTCCACGGGATTCGTCGCCACGCCCTATTTACTGAATGGCTTGACTGAAATGGGGTATCCCGATATAGCGTACAAATTGGCCACGCAGGAGACGTATCCGGGTTGGTTCGACATGATTTTCAACCGAAACAACCGCGTTTTAAAAGAAAGCTGGCGGGGCGGCGGAGTCCAGATGCCTTCCCTTGCCGGCAGTATCAGCTGGTATTTTTATCGATCGCTTGGCGGAATCAGGCCGGCGGAAACGGGGGCGGGATTTAAGCATTTCATCGTTGATCCGGCATTTATAGAAGACCTGCAATGGGTTAGGGCCTCGTATGAGAGTAACTACGGCACTATCGTCTCCCGTTGGAGGTCCACCGAAGACGATCTTACGCTGGAAGTTGAAGTTCCGGCTAATACCCGGGCACGAATTCACCTGCCGGCGGCAGACCCGGAACGGATCACCGAAAGTGGTCAATCGATTGGTGATCGTGACGATTTTGAGGTGACTGACCCGACCAATAAAGAGGTCGTCCTCAGCGTGGGATCGGGCCGGTATACTTTTCGGATAGATAAGTGAATATTAGTTACATTGTAAAGAGTCGATTGGAAAACCCGGCCGGGACAGATGTTCCCCCAGCAGTATGCGGTTGCCTTCTGTCTTTGTCCGGGATCTTACTCTTAGTTACTGTTTTTATGCCGGCATAGCTTGATTTTTCTTCCGGCTGCAGAATACAAAAACTTGAAAGCCGCCGGGTCGGCTATCTAATCAACGTACGTAAAGCGCCGGGGAATCTTTTCTTTGAGGGAAATGTTCAGCAGTCTATTTGGAGTGTTTCAAATAATATAAAAAAGAGTATATAATGAATTGGAAAAGGGGACTAACGTTGAATCCCGTAAGCATCAGTGTGGGGTATGTCGGGATTTCGTCAATTTGGATCCTGGTCTCGGATTATATTGCCTTTAATCTTGGTATGGATTGGATCAATCCCGTTTCCATACAACAGGGTAAAGGGCTTCTTTTTGTTTTTGTCACCGGTTATCTGCTAAATATTATTTTGAGGCAGTATAGGTCCAGGTTGGTCAACAGGGAAAGGGAGATCAAGTCGCTAAATACAGAGGTACATCACCGGGTTAAAAACAACCTGGCTTTGATCTTGAGTCTACTAGAGTTGGAGCGTGACGACAGAAACCTGGATGATTCGTATAATGACTTGTTGAAGCAAACCGTCTACAAAATCAAAACCATCGCTATCGTTCACGAAATTCAATATCAACAAGAATCCTATTCCCGAATAGATTTAACCGGGTTTTTGAAGGAGTTTAACGAGAAAGTTTTGTTACAGATAAGCGATAGTGAAAACATGCCGGTGGAACTTAAATTCGATGAACGTCAAGTCGGGATCGACGTTAAAATAGCCATACCGGTTGCGCTGCTTATCTATGAGTTGGTTATTTATGCCAAAAAACATTTGACAGACCTGGTTGCCAAAGTTTCTCTGAACATCTACCAGACGACCCAAAATTTATATTTTTCCTGCCATTATGAAGCGGATCGTGGTCATCCCTTGCTGAATCTGGATCGTGCCGACCAGTTGGAGATTGAACTTACCAACGCGTTCCTGAAACAACTGAAAGCTTATGCGAGAGTTGAAAGCGATAAGACAGAGACCGTGATTTATGCTGAAATCCCGCTGGATGATTAGGTGCAGGAATTTTGGAAATCCGGGACGCCGGTTATTAAGCTAGAAATATCCAGCCGTTTCACGCTTTACTTGGATAGGACCGTGTTTCCTAACGTAAGGCATCATTGCGATTTTGCTTCTGGCTGCATAATTCAAATGCTTAAAAACCGACGTCCCGGATTTCCAAATGCTCCCAGCCCGGATTTCTCACCAAGAAATTCGGGCTAGCTTTTTTCATGCGTAAACGTAACGATGAATTTAGTGCCCTCTTCGGGATCTGAATGAAAGCTGATATCCCCTTCGATCTGGTAAACCAGGTTATTGATTATGTTCATTCCCAGGCTGCCGCTGTCCACGCGGAAATCATCGGGGAGTCCTTCGCCGTCGTCTGCTACGGTAAGTTCAATTTGGCTGTTGGTGCGGCTTAGGGTAACCTCGATGTGACCCACTTTTTGGTTGGCAAAGGCATGTTTAAAAACATTCATCAAAAGTTCCGTAGTAAGCAGGCCCACCGGAACCGCTTTTGTAAGCGGAAGACAGAGATTAATCGCTTCAATATTGGTTTTTATTTCGTCTTTGGATCGCTCCGAGGTGTCCCGCATCGAGTTTACCAGCTTAGGCAGGTATTCTTTCATGTCGATATAGGCGTCGGATTCCGTCTGGCGATATAGTTGTTCGTGGACGAGGGCCATCGACTGAATCCGACTGAGGGCATCCTGCAGGTGCTCAAAAGTTTTAATATCATTCGATTGCTCGGCTTGCATAAACAGCAAACCGGAGATAATGGCCAGGTTGTTTTTGACGCGATGGTGGATTTCCTGGATTAAGACTTCCCGTTCTTTAACGGTTTCCTGTAATTGTTTTTGATTTTCTATTTGCTCTGTTATATCCGTGTAAATACCGAAAAATCCATTGAATTCTCCGTTATCCGTAACCGGTACAGTAGTAATGATAACATGAATGGAATTTCCTTTTTTATCGATTCGGACGGACTTTTTAGAGACGGGATTTCCCCGTAGGGTTTGTTCGTCAATTTTGCGACCTTCCTCTTGTTTGTCGGAGGGAGTTATAAATTGATTGGGTTGCTGCCCCACGATTTCTTCCTGGGTGTAGCCAAAAAGGTTTTCAAAACTTTTATTGACTTGTCTGATGCAGTGTTCCTCATCCAAAAAGGCGACGGAAAGGGGACTGTTATCGAATAATTTGCTAAACTTTTCTTTACTCAGCCTTAATTGTCTGGTTCGTTCCACCAGCCGACGTTCGCTTTTTTGCTGCATCCGATTCATAATCAGTATGACGGCCATGCTGGTAATCCATAAAAGACCCGCCAAAAGGAGCGTACCCGTTATGATCATTTTTTGCAGCCAGGCCGAGGCTTTCCGGTATTGGCGGTTGAGCGCTCGTCCCCGGTTTTCCACCGTGTCTTCGAATTGACGAATTTGCTCCTCCATTTGCTGTAAGGCTGCATCGTCAGGCCTTTTTGATATAGAAGCGTGTACCCGGCGGCCGAGTGAATCGAGTGACGAGAGCGTGTTCACCAGGGCTTTCCATTCTTCGATCGTTTGATCAACGGTATCAAAATAGCGGAGTCGCCGATCATGAAAGATTGATTTTTTAACATCCCATGCGTTCTGGCCCGTGGAATTGCTTATAACGTGTATTACGCTGTCTTTATCGTTTGAAGGATCAATAATAAATTTGCCCCATTGCGCTCTTTTTTGCAGGATAGCGAACTCCCGGCGGAATTTTTCGTAGTGGAGCGAATCCCGGGTCACCAGGTAATCATGCAAGTAATTGATAGCATCCTTTTCCTGCATAATCCAGTCGTTGTTATTAATACGATGACTATAGTGTGTGGAAAGAATTTCCGTACCCAGCCAGACCAGCACTATCATAATTCCCAGTAAAGCAGTAATCCCGGCAATAGGGATAAATTTGCGATACGCTGTTTTCAAGACATCCATCTCGATTCGTTAAAATTACCTTGCAGTGTGGCTTTTTATAATTTTAGCTTAACTTACAAAAAAGTTTCGGGGGTGCAACTCTTATATTAGAGGGGGGCTTGGGAGGAACAGTCCTTTTTACTGGAATTAATGTACACGACGATTATATTGCATTATTTTATGAGCCTAAGAGATCTTTGAAAAACCGGGGCAAACGGCCGCTCTTTCGATTGAAAATTTTTTCTCGCGGCTT
>CAYQXO010000161.1:0-4715 GCA_964421495.1 uncultured Balneolaceae bacterium
CAAGTAATTGGTATAAATAAATCCCACTTGATAAATCTCCAAGGTTTATTGCTTCTTCATACTCCCCTGGCTCTTTTTCAACCTGTAGAATTACATCACGTATTTTTTTACCATTTAAGCCATAAATTCTAAGGGTAACATCGCTTTTATGGGGTATTGAATAAGATATTGTGGTGCTGGAGTTGAATGGATTGGGATAATTGCCCAGTTTGAATTGTTGGGGTTTTTCATCTGTTGAGTCAGAAGGTTCAGGATCATCGTCGGGGGGGTCAATAGCACTGCTGTCGCTGGAGGAGCCTAAAAATATTCCGCGTCCGTGCGTTCCGGCTGCAATAAGCCTGTCAGCTGTTCTTTGGTCGAGATGTTCTATTATACTATATCCGAGCGAGTTAGGGGCTTCAAGAACCCATTCAATACTCGAAGTATCCAACCTCATAGTCGTGTATAGACCCGCGCTTGTACCCAAAGCATATATGGGACCTTCTGAAGTCGGCAGTATACTGGCCGAACGGACCGAGGGACCCATCACATTCCGATCCGAGGCAAGGTTACCTTCGATGGCGGTCCAGGTGTTGCCGCCGTCGTCGGAATGAAAGGCGCTCTCAATGTTATAGTTGGAAAGTACGACGACAATTTCATCCGCATTAATCGGGTTGACGGCAATGTCGTGTACATACGCCCCTTCCGTGGTCATGGACGTGTCGATCGTTATATCCCGGGGGGTATTGGTCTGGTTGTGGGTGTCGTCGATGCGATAAATGCGCGGATGTTCGTCGGTTAACGTGTTTTGATCTTGCCGGGCGGAAGCCCCGAGGTATAACCGGTGTTCGGGCAGCGTGTCGCTGACGGTGATGGCGGTGATGTTATAGCCGTCATGCGGGGCGATATTTTGCCAGGTGAGGGGATTTTCCCAGCCGAGGGTACTGCCGTCCGAATCTGTGTTGGAGATATTATCGACAGCGGTATTGCGCCATAGGTCGGTTCCCGAGGGATAATACATGATGGTCTGGTCATTGGGATTCACCGAATAGGGGTGAATGAAAAGTTGATTGCTGGCGTTGCCGGGATGCACATATGCCCAATTTCTGTTATTAATATTTCCTCCAACCGGCCAAGTGCCAAACCGGATAACCAACCCGTTTTGCAGCGATTGGAATGCATAATCGGGAGTGAAGAATCCGTATCCTCCATCACCGCCGGCGATGTCGGTTGAATTCGTGCTGCCGTCGGTCGTTCCATAGCGGAAGAAGGGATTCCCGTTGTCCTGGGTCCCGCCCATAATCCGTTTATCCCCGGCAGTGTCAGGCAGAGCCACGGAATAAAACTGGGTCACGTTATACCCGTTGTTTTTGTCGATCCAGCTGACCGGTTCCGTCGTGATATCGTCAGTCTTGCTGAGTCCCCCGTCGTGGGCACTCCAGGTGATAGACGGCTCGTTCGGATCGAATGCCACGACGTGTTGGTCGGGATGGTGATTGGAATAGGAACTGAATCCGTTGTTGCTCCGGGTATAGCCTCCTATCCAGTGTCGATTTTTCTGGTTCGAGTCGTCGAGGGGGGTGCGGAAGCCGTCGAAAGAGCGATAGAGGTTGCGTCCCCCGAGAAGAACAAAATCTTCATCATTCGGGTGCACTGCCAGTTCCATGTTATAGCCGAACTGGGTTACCACGAATCCGGAACTCCCTCCATAGTCGGGCAGATTGGAGCTAAGGTTGGTTGATTCGCCGGTGGAGAGGTTCACACGGTAGAGCAACACATCTTCATTATTTCCCTCTCCAAAACCGGTATAGGTGAATACATACGCGAGGTCCGTATTGGAGGGGGCGATTTCAATGACGCTGCGTTCGTAGGAATTGTCGGCGTCGCTGGGCCAGCCTGAAGGCGTGACTTCCGTCCAGTTGTCGCCGTCGTCGGTAGAGACGAAGACGCCCGGGTTGTTCGACGAGGCCCCGGCGTCCCAGCCGGATAGGACGGCTGCGATGGTTCCGTCATCTGCAATATCGAGGTCGGCAAATCGATGATGGCCGGGACCGCCGAGCAGAGCCCGGTTTTCGAACGTCTCGCCGTCGGTCGAGCGATAAATTCCGTAACCGTTACTGGCGATAAATACGGAGCCGGTCGCCGGATTAACCCGAACCCTGGACATGAAGTCAAACGGGGAGTTGAAAGAATCGTCATTATCGCCGGTTCCGGTCATTTGTTGCCAGGTTTCCCCGTTATCCGTCGATTTATAAACGCCGTCCCCGTAATAACGCGCCCGGAAGCCGCGATCAGAAGAAGAGCCGCTGAAAAATTCGCCCGTCACAAAATACCAGGTGTCCCGCTCACCCGAACGGGGGTCCTGGTCGAGTGATGTTACGCTCTGATGGTGTTTGGGATCGGTTTTCAGCTGCCAGGAATCCCCGCCGTCAGTTGTTTTCCAGATTCCCCCGGATGCTCCGCCGGCCAGGATGACGTTTGAATCGGAAAGGTCTATACCGAGTGCACGGGTTCGCCCTCCCACATTGTTGGGTCCCACCTCGGCCCAGTTCAATTCCTCCGCGTTTCCCTTCATTTTACGGGCAGATCGGGTGGGCAGGTTCTGGACATGGTGAAGTTCCCGGCTGCGAACGTTCGGCGGTATGCGACCGGTACGGGGATCTTTAAGCATACGGTGAAAATAATCGGCCCGTCCCGCATTCCGTTCCTTTTTGGTTGGGGGGTCATAGGAATCCGCAAGGGAAGGCTGTTCCGGTGCTTGACGGGGTAACAGGTCGATACCCGTAAAATAGACGATCGTTACCGTAATAGCGAGCAACGTCACAAAGCCGATTAGAATTTGTTTACGTTGCAGAGGGAATAAAAATTTCATAAAAAGTGACTGATCCTCGTGAGTTATTTGAAATCTACGATTCTCCAGGCCGATTTTGATTCATCACCCAGCGTCATGGTCTGACTGATAACAATATTCAGGGAATCGCCGGTATGTAAGGAAACTCCCCGTTTTTTCAGGAAGCTGGAAGAAGTTGTAAGTTCTAATTGCTGATTTTCTGACAAAGGACGGGTGGAGGATCCGTATCCCTCGATGTTATCGATACGAAACGAAATTTTTACGGGGTCATCGCCCGAATCCTGAAGGTTTTGGATGCTGCCGGTAACCTGCGCCGAATTCGGGGGAAGAGAGGCAGGCGCCTCCGGTTTTTCCACGTTTTTCTGCTGTTCCTCCTTATTCGTGTCAGGGTTTCTTTCCTGATTCTGTCGCCCGCAGCCCACGGTAAGGTAAAGGGCAATGAACAGGATGGCCGATGCTTTTGTTACAAATGAAATAACAGGCATAGGTAAATTGATCATAATGGTTCATTAGCACAAAATAGGTGAACGGAAGCAACTATTCCAACTCAAACTATAGTACGGACGGTATCAGATGGAAAATTCAACGAACCATAAACGCCAATTTTATAAACATGTAGCCCAAACCAGCGAGGATCCCATGGGACTGGAGATCGACTATGCCGAGGGATCTTTTCTGTATACGAGCGACGGGAAGAGTTATATCGACTTCATATCCGGAATTGCCGTCAGCAGTCTGGGACATCGTCATCCGGCGGTGGTAAAAGCGATCAAGGAGCAGGTGGATCGTCATCTGCACGTGATGGTCTACGGGGAATACATACAGAATGTGCAGGCCCGGCTGGCTGACCGGCTGACGGGATTGTTGCCGGCGAGGATGGATCGCGTTTATTTTGTGAATAGCGGGACGGAAGCCAATGAGGGTGCGTTGAAGCTGGCAAAGAAATATACCGGCCAGTCGCACCTGGTCTCCTTTGAACACAGTTATCACGGCGATACCCACGGCTCGCTCAGCGTAACCGGACGCGATGTGTATCGCGATCCCTATAAGCCGCTGCTTCCGGATGTTACGTTTCTGGAATTCAATGACCTCGATAAGCTGGACCGAATCACCGTTCAAACCGCTGCGGTGATCGTGGAGCCGATTCAGGGAGAGGGAGGGGTGATACCGGCGGATCCGCACTGGCTCGGCCGACTGCGCGCTCGATGTGACGAGACCGATACGCTGCTCATTTTTGACGAGGTACAGACGGGGATGTATCGAACCGGGCCGCCCTTTGCTTTTCAGGATTACGAAGTGGTTCCCGATATAATGACGCTCGCAAAGGCTTTCGGCGGGGGAATGCCGCTCGGGGGAATCGTATCGTCATCCGGGATTTTCGAGGTTTTTCAGAAGGATCCGCCGTTGAATCACGTGACGACTTTCGGGGGACATCCGGTTTCCTGCGCGGCGGCGGATGCCGCTCTTGAAGAGTTGTCTCAAAAGAATTACGGCAAACGCGCCCGGGAAATCGAAAAAGCGGTCCGCGAGCTCGAGTCGATGGAAAAAATCACGGAAATCCGGGGTAAGGGAGCGATGCTCGGGATGGAGCTGTCGGATCGCGAAATGACTCGCACCGTGGTCGATCGTTGCCTCGAACAGGGCGTTATTCTCGGCTGGACCCTGCATTCGGAAACGTTAATTCGGTTGGCCCCGCCGCTGACTATTAGTGACGATACGCTGGGGAAGGCATTGCGAATAATTGCCGAGAGCATCAGAGAAGTCTGATGGTGCCGGGGAATGATTATCGGTCGTCGACGGGTTATGTTAGTGAATGGGATCTATTGAAACCCGGGGCAAACGGCCGCTCTGAGAACTAAAAATTTTTCGAACGGATCAGAGTAAA
>CAYQXO010000162.1:0-4685 GCA_964421495.1 uncultured Balneolaceae bacterium
CTGGCTGAAGACCCCTCCCCGCGTTTTTTAAAAGGCACTCACTTTTAATTCAAAACGACAAAGACAGTGCCGTCCTGTTCAGATTTCCAATGTTAGATTTCTGATCTGTTCGTAAACCTCAAGTACGGCATGGGTGGCTTCGCGGTTGATGACCGATGCGTGGCGCTTTGTTTCCTCGCGCGCATTCAGGGGAGCAAACGGGAAGCCGACCTTTTTCAGCGCGGAAATGTCGTTCGTGCCGTCGCCGATGTACGCCATCCGGTCCAGCGGGATATCCGTCAGCTCGCTCAGTTGCTCGAGGGCGGCTCCCTTGTTGCACTTCTTGATGACGATGTTGATCGACACGTCGGTGTGATGCGTTTCAAAGTGATCATAATGATCCGCTACGTGATCCTCGATTTTCCGATGCATCTCCTCGATCAGCGCCGTGTCGGGATTGATCAATCCCACGTCGGACTTTTTGGCAAACTCGGGGATCGTCCCCTCGTATTGGTCGATAATTTCACGTTTGACCCACTTCTTCAGTTGCTTGATTTGACGGCGCCTTTGATCGTCAAAATGATCCGACCAGGTCAGCCTGTTGGAGCGGGCGTCGTACAATCCGCCCCCGCCCTCAAAAATAAAAGGGAGTTGCACGTCGAGCATCTGCGCCACCGCCTCCACGTACGGCAGCGGCCGACCGCTGCAGAGCGTCAGCGAGGGAATCCCGTCTTCCCCGCGGCTGCGCCGGTTTAGCGCCCGTATCTTCGACAGGGCGTCCCAGTCGGGACTCTCAAATGGATAACTTATACAACCGTCTAAATCTGCTACGAATAGGTTTATCATAAAAAATTTTCATTAAAAAATTTTTGTCGGAGGCCGGAAGCTCGAAGCCGGAAGGCTATTCCGATCCGTATTGTGTGGTGTATATACATCACAGTGTAACTTGCAGGAATAGCCTTCCGGCTTCCGCCTTCTGGCTTCCGACAGGGCGAACGATAGTGAGCCCTACCGAGCCTTTATAAGTTCAAAATACGCCTCGATCAATTGCTGATAATCGTCGGAGAACTTGGTGAATTCGGGGTCTTGCATGCGTTGGCGGATTTTCTTTTGCAGTTCTTCCATCGTCATCTGCGGGGAGGTCTGCTCGTGGGTTTCCTCGGGTTGGCGCGCCTTGCGCTCATCCGATTTGTCGCGTTTATTCATGGCATCCTGCGCGTTGAGCATGCGCGATAATATATTTTCCTGGCGCTTGAGGAGCTTGCGGTTGTTTTCGCCGCCCCGCAGATCGCGGACGGTCTGTTCCATCTCCTCGTTGATGCGTTCCATCTGACTCATAAGCTTGTCGCCGGGTTCAAAATTGCCTTCCTCCCGCATCTGTTGAAGCTGCTTGCGGATTTCATTCTGCTGGCGGGCCATCTGCTTCATACGTTCGATCTGGTTCTTCGACAGCCGGTCGCCCTGCATTTGATTCATCATCTTCTCCATCATCTTGCTCAACTGCCGCTGCTTGCCCGACATCTCCTTCATTTTTTGTTTCATCTGCTGCATCGACATATTTCCGCTCCCGCTGCCCTGACCTTTTTGAGCCATCTTCTTGAGCTGGTCAATCAGGGAGGCCACCATCGAGGAAAGCTCATTGATTCCGCCCAGCACCTGTCGTTCGGCCATCGTGGCATTGTTTTTATTTCGCTCGTCCAACTGATCGACGGAGCGATCGAGGCGTTGACCGAGTTCATTTTTCATGCGCATGACCGATGAGGAAACCATCGGGATATCCGAGGCAACCGCCGTCAGTGAATCGGAGATGTGATTGAATTGACGGGCTATGTTTTTTTGCGTGCGGGCCAGTTCTACGAAAGCGCGGCTGCCGCTCTCGATATTCTCGGTATCGCGGGACAGCTCTTCCTGGTTTTCCGACAGGTTGACCAGGCTGTAGAGAATGTGCTGCAGCGCCTCGATATTGACCTGCATGCGCTTCTGGTTCATGTTGGATTTGGACTGGCGCATCTTGCCGGCCATCTTCTGCATCTGCTTTTGCATTTGCTGCTGTTGCGAGCGGCTTTTGGAGCTGTTGCCGTTGTTTTTCATCTCCTGCATGTTCTGCTCCAGTTGCTTTTGCAGCGATTCCATCTGTTCCCGGGCCTCCTTCTCCAGTTGCTTCATCTGTTGTTTGGCATCGCCGGGGGCCTGGTCGGCAAGGGAGTCGATCTGCGAGGACATTTGCTCGGCATCCTCCTTGATTGCCTGCTGTTTGTCGATTTTCCCGGAGGCGGGCGTGTCGCTTTCCGACAACTCCTTTTCCTGCTCGCTGAGCGATTCGAGCGACTTGGCCATCTTCTCCAGGTTGCTGTTGGTTTTCAGCTTTTTAAACAGGTCGATCGTGCGCTCGAGCTGCTCGCGGTAGGATTCTTCCTGGAACTCGAAGTCCTCGAGCGATTTCTTCAACTTGTTCTGATCCATCTCCTCGACCGCTTTTTGCAGCTCTTCGAGGGCCTCTCGCAACTCGGGATCCTCGATCTCCTTCATCAGTTTCTGCAGTTCCTCGTATGCTTGCTGGGTCTCGTCGGAGAGCATTTCATTTTTTTCGAGCTCTTCCTTGACCTTGTTAAACTTCTCGTTGAGCTCTTCGGTCTTCTCCTGAAACTCCTGCCGTTTCTTCTGCACTTCCTCCAGCTTCTGCTGCTGCTCCCAGTTGCCGGTCGGATCCCGTTTCATCTGTTCCTTGAATTGCTCGTATTCATCCGACATCTGTTGGTACGATTGGGAAACATCATCCAGGGTTTGTTCCACGTCTTTTTCTTTTTCCTGGAGCTCTTCGGCGTATTCCGACATGGAGGGAACGGTCAGCGTCATCTTGCGCGAATTGACGCTTTTATAACCGCTCACCGCGTCGTTGTCGGTCACCGAAATCCAGTAGACGATCTTGTCGCGCGGTTTCAGTTGCAGGTCCGTCAAATCCCAGGTGTAGACTTGCGTATCGTCGCTGCTCGGCGTGGGAATCTCCAGCCTCTCTCGCTCGGGTTCGTCTGCAAAGGCCTCGTGATGTTCATAGTGCAGGCCGGTGCTGATCAACCCGAAGTCGTCTCCCCCTTCGTACACGAGGGTCAGCGAGTCGGGATTCGATTCCTTGAGGGCGGAGTCAGGCTGTAGAATGCGGACGAAGGGCCGCTCGTCCTGTTGCGGCTTTATAGAGAATTGAAAGGGATTTTTATTGGTCAGGCCGGTTGAATCGCGCATGGTGAACTGAAGGGTGTCGGGCGCGTTGACGGTGAACCGATGCCGATAGACGGTCGCCCCGGATTCTTCGGGAGTCAGCGTATCCCGCGGGCCGGCGGTGTGATTCAGATAGAGGGCGGAGAGTGGTTTGTTGGATACTCCGCGGAGGGTGATTTCGGATCCGGGATAGGCTTCCAGCCGGGAAAAGGGATAGGTTGCGTGCGAGGAATCGAGTCCCGTGTATTCCGGGGGACGTACCACCGCTTTAAGCTCGCTGAATCGCGGCCGAAGCTGTACCCTGACGGCGTAGCGGTCTGATTCGTAATCGCCCATCTTCACATAATATTGGGCGTCGCTGGTGAGCGTGATGGGACGGGTGACAAAGCTCTGTTCGCCCTCGGGCCGCATCGGACGAAGCCGGTAATCGCTCTCGATATTGGTTTTGATGCCGAGGGTGACCTGCGAGGGCCGGTCCTCTCCCTCGAAACGGATCGTCGGGGTGAAGGAGGATCCCTGCTCGATCGTCTGATCGCCGGGCTCAATCGTGAATTCGTAAGGATTGGGAGGGTCAAATCCGTGCCAGAACTGCAATCCCCGGTTAATTCCGTCGTCTATCGATATCATGGCCAAAAGGAGGAGGGCGGTGGACAACAAAAAACTTCCCAGTCCATATTGATAGTAGAAATTCTCGGGTCGATACTGGAGATACTGGCGGTACCGATGGGCGAGGTCTTCTTCCTCGACATCGGCGATATTTTCATTGATAGCCGCCCGGCGGAAGACGGAGGAGTCGTGACGTGGGAACCGTTGCAGATCCAGGGCGTGTTGCAGCTTGGGAAGTCCCGTTTGATAGGTTAACTCCCGGTAGAAGCGGGTAAAGTCGGGCACCGGGAACCTTTGCCTCAGATACCAGGCAAGTCCGCCGGTCACCGTCAGCAGCACCCCCCAACACAGGCTTTTGCCGGCGGCCGGGATGTACATAAAGGATTCGACGTAAAATAGAAACGTAGCCCCGACGAAGAGCAGGGAGAGGGGGGCAAACAGAAGCAACAGGTTACGCCGGCGCCGCAGCTTTTTGTGCATGCCGCGGAGGGTCGATAAGATGCGATCAAGTTTTTCGCGAGGTCCCGATCGGGAACCCTGATGCTGTTCGTTTTCGTTGGAATCCACCGTGGAGTATCCTTTATAATTTCAAAATTTACGTACGCAATATGCCTGCTGCTGGCCTGCAGTGCAAATAAGTAACGAAGAACGTAAAGGGAAATTTTGGTAACGAAGCCGGAAGTCGGAAGGCGGCGTGTGAGAAACGCGGGGAAGTCTCTTCAGCCAGGGAAATTCGGCTGATGGTTGCTTTACTTGGGGATGGATCCGAAATACCGGCTGTTAGTGATTAAATTTTGTATCCATTAAGCCGAACAACCCAAGTGCTTCAGAGACCTCCCCGCGTTTCTCACACGCCGCCTTCCGACTTCCGGCCTCTTGCATGC
>CAYQXO010000163.1:0-4574 GCA_964421495.1 uncultured Balneolaceae bacterium
AACTAGACTGTGTTTTATGGTAAAGCGTGAATACATTTATCTATTGGTGATTGGCATTCTGTTGTCAGGCTGCGATATTCTGGGCATTCATGAGGAAGAGAATGAACCGGTTAACAATTCAGATATAGTTCTTGGTAAGAGAGTGTTAGACGTTAAGTTGGGGGATACCTTAAAAAACGTCATTGATATATACGGTAAGGCCAATCCGGAATTCGTACATGGTTTTATTGATGGATATTATCGCAGTTGGTATGCCTATCCTTATTATTCAGGACCGCTTGCGGGTATTGAGCTTCATATAATGCCGAATAAAAAGTTTAACAATTATAATGACAGACTCTTCAATGGGATCGTTGATGGGATAGCAATAAACAATCATATGTTTTGGGACTCGAATAACGATACTCTAATGCCGACTTTTGATGGTAAAACAATAGATGGTATTGAAATTGGCAGCAGTAAGGATAAGATTAGAGAAGAATTAGGTAAGCCTGATTTTAGGTACCAAGGTTCAAGAGCAGATGATTGGAAGTATTGTATGGAGGGCAATGATGGAAAAAATGAAGTAGCCTTTCACTTTTTTGGCGATACTACAAAATTCATAATGATGAAGCACGGGAAAAAGTTTGAAAAAAAAGAAGCCAGAGACTGCAACTGGAGCAAATATTGATTTTTATACCCGGATTCCAATCGTCGAAATATGAATAGTTATGAAGTAATGATGTTATATTTTTCTGTATGATCTTTATTCCCCCAAGTCTCTCCCCTGTACTTGCGTCCTAGACATCCAAAATTCAGCTTCACAATTGTATAAAAGTATTCTGGACAGAAATATCCAAACCGGTTTTTTTTCGCTATGATCCGAAAAGTCCGACAGACTCCTGGCAAGTGGTATTTACCTGTACAGATTGCGAACACCGGAAAAAGTCATTACGAAGAAGATGACACTCATTAAATAGGGGTGACAAGAAATAAATAAATTGAGGGGGATCTCGGTAGTACCGGGTTTTCCTTCTTTTATTATTACATTTAAATTATCAAATGCTTTGTAACAAAAGAAATAAGGTTATGATTACGAAGAAAATTATCTACCTGGTTTTTTTCTGCTTCGTAATGGCTGGTTGCGATATTTTAGGCATTCATGATGATAAGAAGGAAACCGTAAACAATGCCGACATAGTGCTGGGCAAACGGGTTTTGGATGTCAAATTGGGTGATTCAGTAAAAACCGTGATAAATCAATACGGCGTGCCGGATTCTTTAGCAAGGGGAACTATAAGCGGTGTTTACAGAGAATGGTGGGCTTTGCCTTATTACTTTGGTCCGTTGGCAGGTATCGAGTTTCAAATATGGGCCGATATGACCGAAGGAGGACTTCGTTACGCACTTGGAAATGGAATCATAGATAGAATCTCAATAAATAATGTTGTGTTTTGGAAAGGAAGCGCATATCCGGATATTCCCAAACAACCGACTTTCTATGGAAAGACGAAGGATGGAATTCAAATTGGAAGTAGTAAAGAGAAAATCAAAAAAGAATTAGGTGATCCTGATTATAGATTTCCTGATATTTCGGGAGATGTTTGGGGATATTGCAAGGAGGGATATGATGGAAAAAATGAAGTGGTATTTACTTTTTATGCAGATACTGCCAGGAGAATCACGATTAAACATGGAAAAAAATTATGGGGTAAATTTAAAGATTGTAATTGGGAGAAATATGATATTGCTAAGCAATAATTAGTTTCCCGCAAACGGTACGATTCCGTATAGAGTGAATGGTGAAGAAGATATAGTGCAATTTTATCACTATTCAAGTGAGGAGACTTACCGGGAAGCGGGTCGCCTGCTGAAGGCATATGCTGATACTGCCCTGGATCACGATAAGGGCGAGCGAATGTCCATGATGAACTGGAAAGGTTTGGAATTTAGATCTTGGTAAGGGGGGAGTCGCAGGAGATACCATGAATAACGAATAGATTGGTAAGATGGAGTTGGCTGCAATTCTCAATCTCTAGTAATTGGGTGGTGTTAAGTAACTTTCGTTCTGCGCAGGATCCATCTGAACAGGCGGGGGAACAGGCGTTTTAGATATACGCCGGCGACTTCAAATCCTCCGATATACACTTCCGGTTTCAGCTTTTCAACGGCGGAGAGCAGTTTTTTTACGAAAATTTCGGGCGACATACCCTCTTTCTGCCCTTCTCCCATTTCATTCAATTTTTCCCCGTCGCCGGTAAGGGCGTTTTTGGTGACATTCGTGCGGATATAGCCGGGGCACACGAGGGTGATGGCGATGTTTTTGTCGTATACCTCCTCGCGAAGAGAGTCGAAGTATCCGTGGAGGGCATGCTTGGAAGCGGCATACGTGGAGCGCAGCTGGGTACCGAATTTTCCCATCACGCTGCTGGTCACCACGATATGACCCTTTTGGCGTTCGATCATGGAAGGCAGGACGAGCTGAGTCAGTCGTACGGTGCCCAGAAAATTGATATTCATTACGCGGCGGACCACCTCGAAGTCGGTCTCCACTGCATACGATCGCTGGCTGATTCCCCCGTTGTTGAACAGATAATCAACCGATCCCACCGTGTCGCGTACCTCGCGGTATTTTTCGGGAAGGGTCTCGAATTCGGCCAAGTCCAGTGGAACCACGTGAACCCGGGAAGGCTCCAGGCAGTTGGCCTTGACTTGCTCAAGCTTCTCCTCGCGCCGTGCCGATATAACCAGTTCGGCGCCCCGCCAGTTCAGCTCGTATGCCAGGGCTTCCCCGATTCCCGAAGATGCTCCCGTAACCCACACTACCTGCCCTTCAAATGTTTGCATATGATGCGTTTATTTATTGGTTGCCTTTAAGAGGTTGAGGCCGGGGCGGGCGGCCGTTCCTCCGATTGAAAATTTTTTCTTGCGGCTTTGCTTATTCCGATTTAGTCACTAATAAATTCATACATTTCAACGTTTACCAAGCTCTGTTCGAAAAATTTTTAGTTCTTCGGAACGGCCGCCCGCCCCGGCCTCAACCTCTTAAAATAGGTTATAGTGACAGGAAATGCATATGAGGGTTGGAGGGCGGAATCCCGACAGCTGTCTGGGAACGGAAGCGAATTTGAGACGGGAGAGCTGAACTGTATGTGCCTGTAACGATTCATGACGTGAATACTCACGACCTGACTGGAACTATCATTCACAAGCAGGAGATCATAAACCTCTACCTGCAAAGAACGAACAACACAAAAAATCCTAACACAGATAACTATTTAACCATCAACACTACCTATTCATGTGGTCATTTAACTATTTTAATAACAACATCTTTCTCGAGTGGCTATATTTATCCGTTTTCAGTCGGTAGTTATAGATATCGTTCGTCAGATCTCCGGCATTGTAACGTTATTGTGTGTTGTTCGGGTTCGTACTTTTTTAATGTGTAAGAGTCGGGCAATCCTACTTCACCAGCACCATTTGCCGGGACTTGTTATACGATCCGGCTTTTATTCGATAGATGTACACGCCGCTGGCCAGATTCGAGGCGTCAAATCGAACGCTGTACCGTCCCGCTTCTTTGCGGGAATTGACGAGCGTTGCCACTTCGCGTCCCATGATGTTATAGACGGTAACCTCTACATGGGAAGCTTTCGGAATGGCGTATTCGATCGTAGTGGTTGGGTTGAACGGATTGGGATAGTTGGATCCTAATTGGAAATTCTCCGGTGTTTGACCTTCGTTATTTTTAGCAACCTCTTGTGTGGAGGACTCCTCCGTCGTATTTGATTCCCCTTGCAACAATTCAATGCTGTGTGAAATTCGACTGTGGACGTGAGGGACCGGATCCTCGAAGTCCTCCGGAAGGAAAATCTCGGTATTCCGGTAGGCGTCTACCGAAGCGAGGGCGTCCTCATACTGGCCGCGGTATTTATGGCCGTAGGTACGGGCCAACAAGAAAGCGCGGCGGTGGCGGGGCGGAGAAATGTAGTCTCCGTAATCAGCCGCCAGCCTCCCCGAGCGGTCGTAGTCCTTCTCCTGTTGGGCCCACAGCATGCCGCGGTAGGTGGCAATGGCACCGGCCGTCCGAATGATCTGCTGTTCGCTGTTCGTATAGTCGCCGGTTCCGGTAGCCACCTCTTCCAGCCGCTGGCGCCAGTTAGATAGTATTGTTGTAAATTCATCCCTTTTTCCGAGCTCATCGTTCGGGTCGAATGCCTGCAGCAGTCCGTTCAGGCGATTCAGTCGCTCGGGGGTATCCTCATGGAACGGATGATCGGACAGTTTGGTAAATAGTTCGTCGACGGTGGCTTCCAAATCGTCATTATTTTCCAGGGTGGGTGTTGTAGTTTTCTTGGTTGTACGTTGAGTGGCCTGGAGTACGGGATAGTCGATCTGTTTCGTTTTCGACTGGTATCCTGCATCCGACGTGGGATCGCTGGATTGGAAGACCACATCGTCCGTATTCACATCTCCGTAGAAATGGCCGTTATACGGCAGTTCATCTTCCCACCAAACATGTTCCAGGTTCACCGTGGTGTTGTCGTCATCATTGCGGACATAGAATTCCAAATCCGAGTCCGAGTCGTCCG
>CAYQXO010000164.1:0-4469 GCA_964421495.1 uncultured Balneolaceae bacterium
CATAGAGAGACCAAGGGAGGGCTCTGAAGCACTTGAGTTGTTCGGCCTTAAGGCTATAAAAGTATATTCTCTACATAACGGTACGTAGGTCTCATCTTTCTTTTAAGCAATAAACCGCCGAATTTCTCTGGTTGAAGAGCCCTCCCTTGGTCTCTCTATGGGGTCAGGGGATGGCTAGAGGGGGCGTGCCAGGACTGCCGTTTTTTTTATTTTTCGGCGGTCGCCTGTGCGTGGATTATAAATTTCAATCAATATGATGTAGGGACCGATGCGACATTTTTGGCTGTTGTCGTTACGTCCGTTCCATATTATTTGTCCCCCGGATCCCGCCAAACGGTCTTCCGAAAGGGTCCTTACAAGTCTACCATACCGGTCGTATATACTGATGTCCATGAGGTGATCCGTGGATTCGAATTGATAGTTAATGGACAGGTGATCCTCGTGTCCGTCGCCGTCGGGAGAAAAAGGGTTGGGGGAAAGGGTGATTGTCGTGGATTGCCGGTTTTGTCCAGGAGTAAACTGGATTGAGTTTTTTTGGCCGGGGGTCCCGCCGGACTCGTGAGCGCTGGATCCCCAATCGGTCGATTCAGATGAGGATGCCTGAAGTACGATTTTCTCCAGGGCGATTCCCCTGGTATCGGCTATATGATCGGTATGCCAGCCCGATTCGTAATAAACGCGGGAAATATCCTTGCCCGCCTCATCGACGATAAATAGGGAGTCGCGTTCATTGCGTAGTCCAAGAGTCTGTTTGGACACTTGCAGAAAGGGGACTTCCGGCGACAGGTCAAAGTACCGGGCCAGTCGAGTTTTCTGAAACCGAGTCGCCGTATCGGCGAGAATAATGCCGTAGGAATAGGGGTCGATCTGTGGACTCTTTTGCCTGAATGTGGCTATATCCTTACGTCCTCTTTCGTCCATGCGACCTCTAATGCTCAGACGATCCAGTCGTAGCGGATAGGGTCGCTGATTATAAATCTCGACGTATTCTCCCTGGTCGGGTTGTCCGTCATACGCGTCGTTCATGGGATCAAAAAGTACTTCGGTGATGATCAAGTCATCGGACCGCGGTGGATAAGCGGCCTTCATGGCGAGCGGTTCGTTGTTTATATTTCCTTTGAAGTCGGCAATACCGCGAACATGGACGGTAAGGGTGCGCGGTGGAGACAGGCCCTGGCTGAAATGAAGCATCCGTTGATCCGGGGCGGAACTCGTGGTAGATATCCGTGAGGGAGTAAAGTCTCCGACTTTGAATTGCGTTTGGTCGTTCGGATACACGAATTCGTCGAAAGTCAACCGTATGCGGGTGCTGTCTTCGACATGCGCGGAGAGAAGAGTCGGGCCCGTGGTGTCCGGGCGAAACGCTTCGTTTCGCATGCCCGCTGAATGCCTTTGGGGACCGGCGCTTAAGGTCCAATTCGAGAGATCGACAGAATGACCGTCCGGATCCCGCCGCTCCATCGACCGAATGGAGGAGTTTAATTCCCAGTCAGAGGTATATTCCACCGAATCAATCAAATTTTGGTCCTGGTCTCGAAGAATGATGACATCGCTGCGTTCCGAAAAATGGGGAAAAGAATGCAGAAAAAGAGCTGATTGGTTGATAAAATCGGATTCTTGTGCCAGGGTGATGTACTGCCGGGGGTTCAATATTAGCTTTTGCTTGTCGGATGAACTTATCATGGTTTGATCACTGCGATCGGCGAGGCTCCATCCCTCCAGATTCAGGGTTTTTTTCGAGTTATTGAATAATTCAACAAAAGCGGCAGTGTCTCGTTTGCCGGCAGGCCGGAATTCGTTGATCACTATATCGTGCAGGTGGGGAGATTCGGTGGCAATATAGGTTAGGCTGACCGTGGTGTCGTTCATGGCGTTTCCGAAGGGATCGGTGATGTTTCGGAGTGTTACCGAATACGTGGAGGGGGATGGCATCGGTTTGGACAGCCAGATATAAAGGGTGGAATCGTGAACGGTGGCGTGGGAAAGATCCAGTTGCGGTGTTGCAACGAGTTGTGAGAGGGGAGGGAGATCCCGTGCCAGCATTTCATCGAAGTGAAAGCGTAAAGCACTTTCGTGATATACTTCGGATTTGAGGAGAACGGGGGCCGTGGTGTCCGGTTTGACCTGGTTCGGTTCGCCGGGTGTTCCGATCCCCTCCCCCGAATATGTCTTCCAGTTAGCCATGTACGTGGCAGGGGTCGTATGGGAAAGTCGTTCGAGGGATCGACCCCGGCCTCCCCAGACCGGTATATAGAAGAGGGAATCCAGCAAGGTGGGACCCGGACCGTAAAGCACTATAGCATCTCCTACGTTATTTAACGTGGGAAAATCCTCAAATACCACCGTTTGTGCGTCGGATTCCGTCGCGAGGTCACCGGCGGAGATCACAAGGTACCCCGAGGGTGGAATTTGAACAGGAATTTCAGTGGGGTGAACTGGAGTGTGATTTTTGTCAGCCACTCGCAGATCGGATAGATTGATGAGGCGCTCGGAGCTGTTGTAAAGCTCAATATATTCGGGTCGACCGGCCGGCGGGTCATACATAAACTCGCTAATGATTACGTCGCCGGAGTCGGGCCGTCCCGTTTGGTAATAGGTGAAGCTGGTGTCGATCTGAGGAGTTCGATTTCCGTAGGCGTCTGTCAGGGAATCAAGGCGTACAAGGTACTGCTGACCGTTTTCGAACGGTTTCTTTGTTAAAAGAGAAATATCTGACTCAAAATCGGCAACAGGTGTGGAAAGGCTCAAACTGAGGGGGAGTGCCGAAGACCGGTCAATTAACTGAATAACGTCGGTAAGCCGGCGGGTGGCTACCGGTTCTGAAAAATGCAGGTTTACGCGGCGGGAGGTCTCTATGCTTATCCATTCGAGTTTTGGAGGATCCGTTTCGGGATCCAGCGTATTGGATTGGCCGGGCGATCCCCTGTGATTCAAGGTTGTTCCCCAATTGTCAGATAAAAAAGAGGGGGCCGTTGGCGATTTTCGTTCCAGGGATTTGCCGGGATTAACCTGTCCGCCCGTGTATGTGACGGAGTCGATCGTAAGCCCCTCGGGATTAAGCAGTTTGACCTGATCCCCGCCGTTATTCAGGGAGGCCCAGTTCGAGGGGACAACGTAGGGTCCCGGACCGTAGGTTTCCCGCATTTGTGACCGGTCCGCCGTTAACACCAAATATGAATTCGGTTTTAGGTGTATGACCGAATCCGGTGCTATTGCATACATGCGATGCCGATCTCCAATCAGCCATTCGGACAGGTTGTAATGGATTGAGCTGCGGTTGTAGAGTTCTATATATTCGGGCGACTCCTTGTCGGGAGCCGGCATTATTTCATTGACAATGACGTGATCCCGGCCAGCCGAATCATAGATGTAAAAAGATTCCTCGAGTGAAATCGGCTGTCCACGGTTGAATCGCGGAATTAAGTCTTGAATGCCGAGAAGGTACTTTCCACTGTTAAGTTCTCTCTTAAACTTCAGTTGGACCGTTTGAGAGTTTTTCCAGTGCAGATGCTCGATCTTATTCTCCGGCATGATGGAAAATGTGGATGGTGAGGCATTAGACCTGTTAACCAGCGGTCGATTAAAGTTAAGCTCAAGAGTACGAGCTGTTTTTTGGAGAATGCTGGTTAGAGCAAGGGACGGTAAGTCCAGTTTGAAGTCAAAGAAAAACCGATCGAAGCGGCTTTCGGAATAGTAGGTGCGTATGCCGAAATGAGGCAGATTGAGGTCGGTGGCATACTGAATGGAGTCGGCAGAGGAAGTCATGTTTTCTCCGTATCCTGACCCCGTGTCGAGTTTCCAGTAGCCTTGGCCTGTATGAGTGACCTCCAGGGTATAGGCTCCCCCGCGACTGATATCCAGGGTATCCTGCAGCAGGGTATCCTGGATGTTTCCCCGGCGATAATATACCAGGTTGAAATGGTCGTTGGAGCCTTGTTCTCCAAATTGAATGGCAAAGCCGCTGGGATCGGCAAGCAAGTCGGCCGTATCGCTGGCCAGAAATATGTCGGCTTTGTTGTAGGCGGAAGGCGGAAAAAGAAACTCGGCATATATAATCCATTTACCTGTAGTGCCGGGTAAGGGGGTTGACAGATAGGAAGTACCGTCGTAGTCAGCCGCCTTCTGATGTAACAGGTAGTTTTCTCCCCGGTTAATAATTTCAAAGTCGGATGTATCGCCCGACCAGGTGGGATTGGAGGTGAAATTTCCATCTGAAAAACCATCGTCAATCAAATGTTGTTGTCCCCGTACTGTCCCGGAATGCGATAGCAATAAGAGGATCAACAAACCCGCGAATGTTATCGATGATGATATTTTCCCGGCATTTTTATTTGGTGCATGAATGGGTAAAAATATTCGTATTCTTCCTGATAGTAGATCGAACATGGATGCTGGTCGCTTGATGAATTAGAAACTAGGAGACTGTCGGACTTTCGCGAATCTACTGCAAAAAAGCCGGATTTGGGTAT
>CAYQXO010000165.1:0-4409 GCA_964421495.1 uncultured Balneolaceae bacterium
AGCCTGGGTGTACACGCGGCGGGGAATCGTCAGCCGTACCAGTTCGAGTTCCGGATAGAGATGCTCGCCCGTTTCTTTGTCACGGCCGGCCGATACCACGCCCCGTTCCATACTGCGAACCCCCGAATCCAGGTAGAGCTCGGCGGCAAGCGCCTGGGCCGGCAACTCGTCCTGACTCAAGTGGGGCACAAACCGTTTGGCATCCAGAAACACGCCGTGACTGCCAATGGGTTTTACGATAGGCACGCCCGCATCTTCTATTTTTTCTCCCAGGTACTGCACCTGTCCGACGCGCGCATGGATGTGATCCTCGTCCACCGACTCCGATATCCCAATCGCCATAGCCTCCATATCGCGCCCGGTCATTCCGCCGTAGGTATGCAATCCCTCGTAAATCACCGCCATATTGCAAGCTTTATCGTACAGTTCCTTATCCCTCATGGCCAGGAAGCCGCCGATATTAACCAGCGCATCCTTCTTGGCACTCATCGTGGCCGCGTCCGTCAGCGAGCAGATTTTCCGGACAATCTCCGCAACGGACCAATCCCGGTATCCCTCCTCCCGTTGCTTGATAAAATAGGCGTTTTCCGCCACGCGGGTCATGTCGTGTACGATGGGGATTTCATAATGGGCCGTCAACTCGCGCACTTCTTCGAGGTTGGCAAGGGAAATGGGCTGTCCCCCGGCCATATTAACGGCGGTCGCGATGGAAACGTAGGGAATGCGCTCGGGTCCCTTCTCCTGTATTACCCGGCCCAGTTTTGCCACATCCACATTCGCTTTAAAGGGATGTTCATCCCGGGGATCATGGGCTTCGTCTATAATCACATCCACGAATGTCCCCCCGGCCAGTTCCTGGTGCAATTTCGTCGTCGTAAAATACATGTTGCCGGGAATAAAATCACCCTCGTCAATCAGCAGTTGGGAAATGATATGCTCCGCACCCCGTCCCTGGTGAGTGGGTACCACGTAGTCGTACCCGTAAAATCCCTGTACCGCCTCCTGGAGATGGTAAAAATTTTCGCTGCCGGCGTAGGCCTCGTCCCCGAGCATCATGCCGGCCCACTGGCGGTCGCTCATCGCCGACGTGCCGCTGTCGGTCAGTAAATCGATATACACTTCCCGCGACTCCAGCAAAAACGTATTGTATCCCGCCTCCTCGATGGCTTCCTCCCGCTCCCGGTAAGAGGGATTACGCACCGGTTCCACCATCTTTATTTTATAGGGTTCGGCCCACGATCTTCTTCTTTCCTCCTCATTCATATGTTTTCCTCCCTGTGGTCGATTAAAAAATGTGATAGGATGTTTTTAGGAAACAGTCATTTGAAAACCGCGGGCGGCCGTTTCTTCGATTGAAAATTTTTAGTTCTGCGGAACGGCCGCCCGCTTTTTCAAAAGTTCACTTATACATGGTAGCA
Source organism: uncultured Balneolaceae bacterium (assembly GCA_964421495.1). GTDB lineage: Bacteria > Bacteroidota > Rhodothermia > Balneolales > Balneolaceae > CAJXOW01. The sequence goes on from CAYQXO010000165.1 coordinate 1,419, forward strand.
AATAAAACGTTCGGGGGCTAATCTTCTATTTTCTGCTTGTGCATTTAACCTGGAGAGCGGACTTTTGTCATGAAAGAAGCAGGTAGAAAACATTCTGAGGGATATTAGAGGGGAAGTTAAGCGTGTTAGGGGGGCAACATCATTTATCCTGACGGGAGAGCTCTCCTATACGCTTGAGGAGTTGGATGAATTGTTAGCCTCGAATCTAACGATGAGAGCTATAGCGGGGAACAGGGCACTTTTGAAGGTGCGACGAATCAACTGATTTACCGGGTATTTCCGCTTCCTTATTTCATTAACAGCATCTTACGAGACTGGCTGAATCCATTCGCCTTCAACTGATATATATAGACGCCGCTGGATAAACCTTCTGCATTAAATGTTATTGAATGGAGTCCAGCGTTCATGGATTGATTAACAAGGGTTTCAACTTCTTGTCCGATGGAATTGTAGACGGTAAGTTGGACATCGGTTGCTTCTGGTAGTGCGAATCGAATGTTAGTCGACGGATTGAAGGGGTTGGGATAGTTATCCTCAAGTTTAAATTCGGACGGATAATTTACACTTCGTTCGCTGATATCCGTTGCCACGTGTTTAACCGATGTCACTTTATTGCCGTCGACGAATTTCCAGATATCCGATATCGTGCTCACATACAAGACTTTGTCAGACGTACCGGGTTTATAGATGCCGGTAATTCCTTCATCAAACTGATGTACCGTGTTAAAATCCAATCCTTGGTTAGTGGAAATCAGCAAGGTAGTATCTCTACCCATATATATTTCATTTTCCCACTTGTTGACGTCGAAAGCAATAAATCCCGAATCCTTTTGAATCTGTTGCCAAGTCCCGTCTTTACCTTTTTCTGTACTTCGGTACACGACTGCTGCATCCACTTTCTGATAATCACTAATTTCATAATCTCTGGCATATACGACGGAACTGTCCTTGCCGTAATAAAATTCAGTTTGTCGAGACCAACTCCAGTTTGTATTACTCACCATTTTATCATTCTGCCAGTCTGATCGAGTTAACTCCCCGTCTTTCACACCAAACAAGAGGCTGTCTTGATTCGGACTAATGGATAAAAGTGAAAATGATACGTTCGATGAACCAATGTTAGTGGAATCTATTCGCCATTGATTGTTTTTATCCCTATATATTCGACCTTTATTATTCAAATACAGTTCATTAGTAGCAGGATCGGTAACAATATTATGTCCCACAGAGCCATAGCCTCCGGCAATGTAATCGCTTCTGTACTTGATATACCAAGAATGATCAGGGAGTCCTCCATAGCCGGAATAGAATAAATATTTAATGCGGTTACCCATCAAAGCAAAATCGTAAGCCGTTATAACATTTCCTCCGATCCCATAACTTGTCACGTCTGCAAGAAAAAGGCTATCCTTATTCGTCGCGGTACTGAAATGATAAATACTGTTATTCGATTCTCGTGGATATACATGGGGCGGTTCTACTTGATACAATCGATAAAACAGGTGAGTCGTATTGTTGGTATCCACTGTGCCCCTCAAATCATGAATCTTGACCGTGTCCAGTTGGGCATGAGTAATAGAACTTGATAAAACCCATACCATAACCATAACAACAGGAATCAATATATAGGTAATCGATTTGTCAGGTATTGCCATCATGGTCTATTCACATTCATTTATAGTAAATAAATGGCCTCCCCCATGGGATGGAAATGGACCCCATTAAAACCATGATAGCCGAAGTACAGGAACATTTCAAGCGATCGTTACGCCGTCGCTTTGTCCCTCATTTGAGACAGCTCCTCGAATTTTTCTTTTTCTTCCCGGCTGAGGTTCTCCGGGATTTTCACTTTCGTTCGCACATACAGATCGCCCCGCTTGGAATTATTTTTGAATTGGGGCATTCCCAGTCCGCCCAGCCGGAATAGTTTGCCATTCTGGGTTCCGGCGGGAATTTTCAGTTTCACCTTGTTTCCCTCCATAGTCGGCACCCGCGTTTCGCCGCCGAGAATAGCAGTATAAAGGTCAATTTCGTGGGTATAGTAGAGGTCGTCGCCTTTCCGTTCGTATTGGTCGTCCGACCGGATATGAATTTTCAAATACAGATCGCCTCGCTGGCCTTCTTGTCCGGGTCGACCTTTGCCTTTCAGGCGAATTCGCTTGCCGTCTTTAATCCCTTTCGGGATCCTGACCTTGACCTGTTGGCCGCCAATATTCACTTTCCGGGATCCGCCGTGAAAGGCTTCCTGCAGGGTGATGTGCATGGAGGCCTCTACATCCTGTCCACTGCGGGATTGCTGACGACGTTGATAGGATTGGCGGGAACGTCCGCGTCCCCCGGCACCGCCCATGAACTGTTCGAAGATGCTGGAGAATGGACTCTCTCCCTGTCCCCCGGCATCGCCGCCGAACAGGTCCTCAATATTCATATTGACCCGCTGGTAGTGTCCTCCGTTGGCGCCCTGGGACTGTTGCCACCCTCCGAAATCTTCAGCGGAGGCGCCGGCTTGCTGATATCGTTTCCAGTCGTGACCAAAGCGATCATACATTTTTCGCTTCTCGGGGTCTTTCAATACATCGTAGGCCTCACCCACTTCCTTGAATTTTTTCTCGGCCTGGTCATCATCCGGATTTTTGTCGGGATGGTACCTGGCTGCCAGCTTTCGATACGCTTTCTTAATCTCTTTCTGGGAAGCATCCCGGCCAACCCCGAGAATATCATAATAATCACGTTTTGCCATACCGAGATGATTTCTTTTTTAAATAATTTAGTGCAATATCCATTATTTATTTAAGCAAATAACGTGCCAAGGCCATTTTCCATACTATTTGTCAACGAACGGCAACATTTTGGTGACGTAATAGCAGGGCTCGCTGTGCTCGCCCGTGGGGCATGGGGGCGTGAAGCGTGCGGGCGGGGTTGGCGGGCGGTGGGGCTGGGCGGTGTGGATTGTGGTACACTCGGCTTGCCGGTTGGGCCTGGAGCTGTCAG
>CAYQXO010000166.1:0-4266 GCA_964421495.1 uncultured Balneolaceae bacterium
ATCGAGAAATTTAATCCGGGATACTTTAAGCCACGGAAAAAGGTCAAGTTTAGCGGACTTCATAATCGATTGAACATTATTTTTGCCCATTCATTCGGTTTGCATCAATGTCCGCCCAAACAGTTACGTCATACGGATCTGCTGGTAATTTTTAACGGATTTATTCAATTTCACCCGGTAGCCGCCCAATATCGTCGTAGATCGAAAATGGTGGTTAAACAAATGATGTCAAAGTTGAAAGAAAAGCCGCGGCGCGTCGTTAAGGATTTCCATAATAACTGTTATCATCCAGAACCGGTCGACGAAAGGGTGACCCGTGATTCTTACAATAAAGCACAACTGCTGGAAGATCTCGAACGACTGCATTCGGAAAAACTGAATATTGAAATGTTAAACTACGTCCCCAATGTATGCATACTACACGGCGGTGAAGATGCGATTGTTCCCAGGCAAAAAGGCAGAGAACTCTATACCAATCTCCCGGTAAAAGGTCATTATTACGAAGTTCGGGAGGCAGGCCATGCTTTGCCTTTCACGCATACAAAGACCTGTTGGTCGTTCATCAAACCCGTTATTGAAAATTTTGATCAGTAGCCTGTCATGCAATCATCCGTCCCACGTTTAAGCCATCCGCAAAAAAAGGCAATAAAAAAGGAGTTTGGTAGAAATCCGGAATACTATCATCAGTATGCCCGAAGTCAGCGGGAGAGTGCTGAGCGATTGATCGAATCTTTGAAACCGTGGACTGCCATCATCCCGAAAGGTCCCATTCTTGAAGCGGGATGCGGGACGGGGTTTTTAAGTCGACATTTACCCGAGCTCTTCCCGAATCGATCTATTGAAATTACGGATCTTGCCCCCGAGATGGTTGACTATTGCCGGCGTATGATGGAAGCCCGCGCCGGAGAAAGCCGGCCCCGTTTTGAGGTGCGCGATGCCGAATATCTTTCCGACGTTAAAACTCCCTACGGTCTCATCGTGCATAATTTTGTCGCTCAGTGGTTCCGGGATCCCGCCATGAGCATGGAGCGAATGATCGAATGCCTGAAGCCCGGGGGATTGATGCTGGCCGCCTTCCCGGGCAATGACAGTTTTCCGGATTGGAAAAAGGCTGCAGAGGAAGCCGGCGTTGCCTATACGGGAAACGATTTACCGGATACCGAGGAAGTTGTTATCAAGCTTTCCAATTTGCCGGTTCAGGTAGACTATTATGAAGATACCATAACCCAACGGTTTGAATCGGCCCGTGCGTTTTTTCGGCATCTCAAAAAGTTGGGAGCTTCCACTATGGAAGGGGAGGAGTCATCAATTGGAGTGGCCGGTTTGAAAAAGCTGATGAGTCGATGGAGTCAAAACAAATCGGGTGAGCTTATCGTCCGCTATCACGTAATTTTTCTGGCAGTTAAAAAAGACTAGTCCGTTTTCGACATACAGATGGGTACAGAAATTAACGATACGAAATCATGAGTGAAGAAAAACGGTTATTCCCGCCGGCATTTTTCGTTTCAGGAACCGATACGGGCATTGGCAAAACCGTGGTAAGCGCCTTGCTGGCGTCCGGTTTGAATGCTGCCTACTGGAAGCCGGTACAATCGGGACTGGAAGAGCAGACGGATACGGCGTTTGTGCGAGAAAGAACAGGACTCCCGCCAGAGCATTTTTTCCCGGAACGATATCGACTTCAGACTCCGATGTCACCCCATGCCTCGGCGGAGATCGACGGAGTCGAGATTCGGCTGGAGGATTTTCAGCTGCCGGATTTCAGCAGCTTTGATCACTTGATTGTCGAGGGAGCCGGGGGATTGATGGTGCCGCTTAACGACCAGGTGATGATTATTGATTTGATAAAAAAACTGGATCTTCCCGTTTTATTGGTGGCGCGGAGCGAGCTGGGCACGTTAAATCATACCTTTTTATCGCTCGATCAACTTCAGCGATATGGAATTAGTTGCATGGGAGTAATTATGAATGGCGAGAAACACGAAAGTAATCGTCGCACGATTGAGTATTTCGGAAAGGTGCCGGTGCTGGCGGAGTTGGAACCGATGGAACAGGTTGGCAAAGAGCATCTGGAGAAGGTGTTTCATCGCTTGTTCCCATAGCACCCCTTAACTTCGGGGTTGTCGCTTTTTTCAATGGTGCCTATCTTGGCGTTTCGGAATTATCATTCATAAAAATTAGTTTTCCATGGCTTTTTCTGACTCTTCCACCAGTCATCCCAATGTCTGGTTTCCTTTTACATCCATGAAAAATATGCCGGCGTTTCCCCGCGTAAAAAGGGGAGAGGGAAGCTGGCTTTATACGGAAGACGGTACCTGGTTGCTGGATTTGATTTCCAGTTGGTGGGTGAATCTCCACGGCCATGCTCAACCGGATATCGCGGAGGCTATTTTTCAGCAGGCCCTGGAGCTGGAACAGGTCATTTTTGCCGAACTTTCTCACCGGCCCGCCGAGGACGTTGCTGAACAGTTGGTAGCCCAGCTGCCCGGCGATCTAAATAAAGTTTTTTATTCAGACAATGGATCCACCGCCGTTGAAATCGGACTTAAGATCGCCTACCAGCACTGGATTAATCGCGGCGAAAAGCGGCAAACGTTTATCGGTTTCGAGGGAGCCTATCACGGTGACACGATCGGTGCCATGTCGGTAGGAGCGAGATCTGTTTTCACCGATCTATTCCAGGATCTTTTATTTGAGGTGGACCGGGTTCCGTACCCTGCGACCTGGTGGGGGGATGAGAAAGTCGAGCAAAAAGAGAGCGAAGTCCTGGAAAAAATTGAGGGCTTGTTGCGGGAGAACCCCGACCGGTATGCAGGAATTATTATTGAGCCGCTGTTACAGGGGGCGGGAGGCATGCGTATGTGTCGGGAGGAGTTTTTGCAGGAGTTGCGAAAACTGACCGGCAGATACAATACCTTGTTGATATTTGACGAGGTACTTACCGGATTTGGTCGGACCGGCGATTGGTTTGCTTGTCGACGTGCCCGGGTCGAACCCGATATCGTATGCCTGGCCAAGGGATTGACGGGAGGATTTTTGCCGCTGGCAGCAACCGTAACCTCCGAGGAAATTTTTGAAAGTTTTTTAAGTGATGATCCGATGACCACGTTCTATCACGGACACAGTTATACGGCGAATCCCCTCGGTTGTGCTGCTGCCCTGAAATCAATGGAGTTGCTGGAGGCGAATGAGTTGCAGTTTAAGGGCCTGGAGGATATCCACCGGGAACAAGTGAGGCTGCTGGCGGAACTCCCGCACGTAACGCGTCCACGGGTGACGGGCACCGTAGCGGCAGTTGATATTCGAGCGGAGGGAGAAGAGGGGTATTTATCGCAAGTGGGTAAAGTCATTCGTCGGAAAGCACAAAAAAGCAACTTGCTGTTGCGTCCCCTTGGTAATATCCTCTATGTACTTCCCCCGTACTGTATAGGAGAAGAAGAACTCAAGGATGCCTATGCGACGATATCCCTCATTCTGGAAGAGATCGGTCGCTAGTCCGAATTTCTTGGTGAGTACAGAGCGAAGCGTCACCCACGAAGTGCACTGAGCGAAGCGATTCCCGCGTCAGCGAAATCCGGGCCAGGAGTCTATTTCTCAACTTTTTGTTTTCCAATCCCGTTTTGAGGCATATGCTTCTCTTTGGCATCCTGGAAAGCCTCACGGGGCGTCAGTCCCAGGAGGTCGAACATTTTTTGATCTTCGCTTTCCTCCACGTTCTTCGTAGTAAGTAATTTATCGCCGGTAAACAGCGAATTGGCTCCGGCCATAAAACAGAGGGCCTGTTCCTCCATCGACATATTGACGCGTCCGGCGGAAAGGCGAACCATGGCACGGGGCATGGTAATGCGGGCGGTTGCGATCATGCGGACCATATCCCATACCGGCACTTTGGCTTTGTCTCCCAGGGGAGTCCCGGGACAGGCCAGCAGAGCGTTGACCGGGACGGATTCAGGGTGTTCCGGCATGGTGGCCAGGTTATGTAACAGTTTAATGCGATCTTCATCGGTTTCGCCCATCCCGATAATACCCCCGCAGCAGACGGATATATCGTTATCACGCAATTTTTCGAGGGTGTCCAGCCGATCCTCGTAGGAGCGCGTGGTTATAATTTTCTGATAAAACTCCTTGCTGCTGTCCAGGTTGTGATTATAGGCATAGAGCCCGGCTTCTTTGAGTTTGCGCGCCTGTTCGTCGGACAGCATACCGAGCGTGCAACAGACCTCCATTCCCATATCGGTAATGCCCTTGACCATTTCCAGGACCTGG
>CAYQXO010000167.1:0-2184 GCA_964421495.1 uncultured Balneolaceae bacterium
TGAGATCATTGATAAGCTCTCGATATTTCTCAATATCCTCACTTATCAGGTAATTCAATAGTCGACGTCGTTTACCGACCATGCGAATAAGTCCCTGTCGGGACGCGTGATCCCTGGGATGATCTTTTAGATGATCGGTCAGTTCATTAATGCGTGCTGTGAAAATAGCGATTTGAGCTTCGGGTGAACCACTGTCTTCATCCGACTCTCCGTATTTTTTAATGAGCTCTTCTTTAGCTTCCTTGGTTATCATATAAACTTCTGAATTACAGTTTGCGTTCTATGATTTTCTATTTTTAGATAATCAGCTGGTTTATAGCTAACGAAGATAAGATTTATTTATATTTTCAGCAATTTTTTTATCCCGCTTAATCTGATTGACCAGCTCTTCTTTACCATCGAACTGTTTTTCGGATCGTATACGGCCTAAAAACTCTATTTGTATCGATTTACCGTATATATTTCGGTCAAAATCGAAAAGGTGGACTTCAAGTACTGCATCCTCTTCGTTTTCAAAGGTGGGGCGGGTACCTATATTCATCATTCCGCCGTAGTCCGACTGATCCACATATCCCCGCACGGCATAGACGCCTTGTTTCGGTACGGCTTTTTGTTCGTGATCCGGTTTTATATTAGCCGTGGGGAATCCCAGCTTTTCTCCTCTACGGGATCCCTGTACCACCGTGCCGGTTAACCGGTAGGGGCGCCCCAGAAATGTGTTGGCCTGTTTGATGTCGCCCTTCTCCATCAGCGCATTCCTGATAGCCGTGCTGCTCACGGGCTTTTCGTTGACGTCCTTGCGGGAAACCACTTCGGTTCGAAATCCAAGTTCACGGCCCATGCTTGTAACCGTATCAATAGTGCCTTCCCGATCTTTGCCAAAATGATGATCGTATCCGATGACAAATTCTGAAATTCCAATATTCTGGTAAAGCACATCCCGGATGAACTCCTCGGAACTCTTCAGCGAGAAGTCCCGGTCAAAGGGAATGACCACCATTTCGTGAATGCCGATCTCTTCCAGCAGCTGGCATCGCTCTTTCAGGGTTGTCAATAGACGAATGCCGTCCGATCCCGGATCAATTATATTTCGAGGATGCGGATCGAAGGTCACTATGACGCTGCGCAAATCTTTTTCCTCCGCTTTCTCCAGTACGCGTCTGATAATTCGCCGATGTCCAACATGAACCCCGTCAAAGGTTCCCACCGTCAAAACGGTTTCAGAATCGTACTGTACGTTGGAAAGATACACCAGTTTAGCCATCTCGACCGAATGTCTCTTTTAATTGATCAACTGTCAAAGCCTGTTTATTGGTAAATTCGCCGATGGCGTTTCGCGTGAGTTTGCTAAGATGCGCCCTAGACTGTAGTGCTTTACCCAGGTCATGGGCAATTGAACGGACATAGGTTCCACTCCCGCATCGGATTTGAAGTTTTGCGACCGGGGCTTCATAAGCGAGCAAATCTATTTCATGTATCGATACAATGCGGGGATACACGGTAACCTCCTTGCCTTCCCGGGCCATCTCATATAGTCTTTTCCCTTTTTGCTTAATCGCGGAATATACGGGAGGATACTGCTTAATATCTCCTGTGAATTCTTCTTGCAAGACGTTTTGTATCCGGTCGAATTCAATATGGTCATAGGGGGCTTCTTCATCGACCTCCATTTCCGCATCGTAGCTTGGTGTCGATCCCCCGAAGGTTATCTCGGCATAGTAGTGTTTTTCGCGCTGCTGGAACAATTTAATTGATTTAGTAGCTTTCCCGCAACACAGGATGAGCAGCCCCTCCGCCATCGGATCGAGGGTGCCTGCGTGCCCCGTTTTGGCCCCGGTCTTTTTTTGAACGAGTTCAACCACGTCAAAACTGGTCCACTTTTTCGGTTTTCGAATCAAAAAAGCTGCCCCTTCAGAATAGTCAAATGTGGGATCGGGAAGGTGATCCAACGTGTAAATAGGAAGGTCTTCAACAGGTATTTTTCGACTCATCTTGCTCCATCAATCCTTGTCATTTTCAGATCCTTCTTCATCGGATCCATATTTTTCTTCGCGCTCTTCATGAATTTGGTCGAATAACTGCTCGAGTCGATTTACATACTCGGCCGTGTCGTCTTTGTTGAGATGCAACTCAGGCACATGCCGCAGTTGATTCTTGATTTTTGATGCCAGTTTTTTACGGATA
>CAYQXO010000167.1:2194-4222 GCA_964421495.1 uncultured Balneolaceae bacterium
AAATATATTATCAGTATCTCGCTGGGGAGAAAAGATGCTGATATATACCTTGGCAACCCTCAAGTCCGGGGTCATACGTACTTTGGTGACCGTCAGAATGGAGTCGTGCTGATACTCTTTTTGAAGGATATGGCCGAGATCTCGCTGAATTATTGCACCGACCCTTTCGGTTCGTATACTCATTACCTGCCTGTTTTATGTAAAAGGTTCCTTTACTCGTTGTCCGAAACCGACTCAAGCTTACGTTTTTCCTCGATCGTTTCGTAAACCTCTATCTCGTCGCCTTCTTTGACGTCGTTGTACTTTTGGATATTCAATCCGCACTCGTAACCGGCCTTGACTTCCTTGGCGTCGTCCTGGAATCGCTTGAGGGATCCGATCTCTCCGTCATAGATAACGATTCCGTCCCGGATAAGCCGAACGCTGCTGTCATTTTTAATCTTGCCGTCCTGCACGTAACAACCTGCGACCATGCCTACATCGGGAACCTTGAAGGTCTCGCGAACCTCGACGTGTCCGATAACATTTTCCCGGATATTCGGTTCAAGCATACCTTCAAGGGCGTCCCGCACTTCATCAACGGCATCATAAATGACGCTGAAGAGGCGAACATCGATTTCCTCCTCTTTCGCCAGTTTGCGGGCATTGGTAGTGGGACGAACCTGGAAACCGATGATGATAGCTTCAGAAGCAGAAGCGAGAAGGATGTCCGACTCCACTATCGCTCCGACCCCGGTGTGAATAATATTGACTTTCACCTCATCGGTATCAAGCTGTTGCAAGGCGTCGGAAAGTGCTTCGACCGACCCACTCACATCGGCCTTGATAATAACATTGAGTTCGGATACCTCTCCGAGTGCCAGTTGACGGGAAAGATCGTCCAGGCTCACGTGTTTACTCTTGCGCAGATCGTGTTCCCTTCGAATTTGTTGTCGCTGGTTGGCCACCTCTTTTGCTGTCTGATCGTCTTCCATGGCGATGAGACGGTCACCGGCCTGGGGTTGTTCATCGAATCCGATCAACTGAATGGGTTTCGAGGGACCTGCTTTTTCGATAGTGCGTCCCAGTTCGTCTTCCATAGCCCGTACCCGTCCAAAACAGGAACCGGCCACAAAGGGGTCGCCGGTCTTCAGAGTGCCGTTCTGAATCAGGACATTTGCGGTAATACCCTTGCCTTTATCCACAAAACTCTCGAGCACAATACCTTCGGCACGTCGATCGGGGTTAGCTTTAAGCTCCATCAGTTCAGCCTGAATCAATACCTTTTCCAAAAGGTCATCAATACCCTCCCCGGTTTCGGCGGAAACGTGAGAAAACTGATGGTCTCCGCCGTATTCCTCTACTAACACGTCGTGTTCGGCCAATTGCTGTTTGATCTTGTCAGGATTGGCTTCCTCCTTATCAATTTTGTTAATGGCCACGACAATAGGAACTCCCGCCGCCTTGGCGTGGTTAATGGCCTCGATAGTCTGCGGCATAACGGCGTCATCGGCAGCAACAACCAAAACGACAATGTCCGTGGCGTGGGCACCTCGTGAGCGCATAGCCGTAAAGGCCTGGTGGCCCGGGGTGTCGAGGAAAGTAATATTCCGGTCTTCTTTTTCTATTTCATAAGCTCCCACGTGCTGGGTAATTCCGCCAGCCTCTCCGGCTGCAACTTTAGTTTTGCGTACATAGTCCAACAGAGAAGTTTTACCGTGATCCACATGACCCATAACGGTAATGACCGGAGCACGTTCTTTCACTTCTTCCGGCTTGTCTTCATCCTCCATCTCCAATTCGTCCATCATATCATCAGCATCAATGAACTTGACTTCCTTGCCGTATTCTTCGGCGACCAGCTCAATGGTACTGGCATCGAGTCGCTGATTAATCGAGACCATCATTCCCAGGTTCATACAGGTCGTGATCACCTCGTTAACGTCAACACCGAGGTGATCAGCCAAATCATTCACCGTTATAAACTCGGTAACCTCGAGTATCCCCTTTTCAAGTTCTTCCAGCTCTTCCTGCTGCTTACGTTCTTCC
>CAYQXO010000168.1:0-4014 GCA_964421495.1 uncultured Balneolaceae bacterium
AAACAGGAGAAGAAAGGGAGTGTATCTTAATCGATACCTGGCGGGGTATTCAGAAATGAAAACTACTATATGGTAGGAATATCCCCGTTTTTTTTATCGGTAAACGTATAAGAAGGGTAACGGTCGTTCTTTTGGGTAAAATAATATTTAATGAGAATCATTTTTCTAATTTGCTCATAATTCCCTGCTTCGAGCCGGTAAATATACATTCCACTCGATAAACTTCCTGCATTGAAGCGAATAGTATAGTTACCTGCCTCCTGGTTGTCATTGACCAATGTTTTAATGGGGCGACCCAACATGTCATAAACTTTCAGAACGACATGGCGCGATACAGGCAACTTATAGGTGATTTCTGTGGCAGGATTGAAAGGATTGGGATAATTCTGTTTTAATTGAAAACGATTTGGCTCTTCCAGGTTATCTTCATTCACCAATTCTGCACTGGTCTCAGCACTGTCATTCCGCCAGCTGTTATTGGATTTTTTCAGGTAATCACTCTGAAGAGCCTCGACAGAATTATCTGTTAAGGCAACCGGTTGTTCATCCGCTAAAATATGAGAGGATGTGCGGATCTTTTGAATTTCAATGGCAGTGTTTTCAAACTTGTTTTTGTCAGGATTTGCATGGTTACTGTAGGTTGTATCCGGAATGGATACAAGAGCCCCTAACAGTCCAAAAACAATCAACGAGCTGAAAAGTTTACTGCTGTGACCCTGGCTGCTCTTATTTGTCATCGAAATACGGCCATTGAACATTGTAGTTACGGCCTTTTTAGCAAATTTGAATGAGTATTTCATCTCGCCTTTAATCTATCTACTAATGTTCAAACAAACAAATATTATTTCGCATGGTTAAACCTTACCAAAGGGCCTTCTCGGTAGTTATTTATTTTTTCAACATATGAGTTACCGGAAATCGTTCAAAATGAAATACGATCCTATTTCAATAAAATCATGCTTTTTGTTTCCGTATAATCATCTGCCTTAATCCGATACAAATAGATACCACTGTTATGATCTGCAGCGTCCCAGGTAGTCTGATAACTTCCGGCTCCAACCGTTTTATCCATGAGGGTAACAACTTTCTGGCCGAGGGTATTATATATGGTCAACTCTACTTGAGCTTTTTTGGGAATGGAAAACCGGATCGTTGTACTCGGGTTAAACGGATTGGGATAGTTTTGCCGTAATTGAAACTTATCGGGCTTCTCGGTATTCTGAGCCAGACTTGTAATAGTACCCCGTTCAAAATAGGTTGTCAATGTGTCTCCGGCTACCTGGGCCTGACCATCGTCAACCACGATACGATGATGCGTCATGGTTTGCTGCCCCTCTTGAAATCCCCGGGCGGAGAGGATCGAGTCCAGCGTAGCGTATCGAACCTCTATGATGTCGGAACCGGTGGTTTCCTCGTATATAATTTCGTCACTGGAGAAATCCACCTCTTCTCCGGCCAACTCCCACCGGTAATTTAATTGGTCCCCGTCGGCATCATAAACACTATCCCACTCTACGACAAACGTGTCATCCCACTCACCGCTAACTTGAACCGTTACGCTATCGTCAGGCTGAATATAGGAAGGGCGTTCCGGGAGATCGTTAACACCTTCCACGTTGATTTTAATTTGTGCTTTTACACGCGCGCCGCCGTTGTCCTCGACGAAATAATGGAACGTTTCGCTACCGCTGTAATTTGTATCCGGGACATATTCTACCAGTGAATCCTGCAAGACCGAGGCTGTGCCATTTGACGGATTAGTCAACGAATCAATTCGCAGCGGCCCACCTTCCGGATCGCTGTCGTTGGAGACGGGATTGAACGTAACAGTTGTATCTTCTTGCATGGTAATTTCGTCGTCGCTTACAACAGGATACGCATTATTGGGATAGGTCCACTGCAAGGTGGTGTCGTGATCGGGTACGGTAAATGTACGCCAGGGAGCTTCGGTCCAATTACTTAGTTCAAAGTTATATTTGTATTCCTGTATCTGACCTGCCGAGACCGTATCGTAACGGCCGATCCCCGACCAGAGTCGGTAGCCCGGCTTGGTATCGTCCGACCCTTCACGGGAAAGACTCACTCGTGGTTGATCGTTACGTAGCGGTCCGTTACCGTCCAGATCATCACCTCGTACTCCAACAATGGTGGGACTCAGTCCTTCCGGCAGATAAACGCGGAAACGAACGGTACTGTACCCTTCTTGATCGTCCCACGGTTTCCACTCATACGGTTGATCCGAATCCGGATTGTCTTCAAAGTAATGAAGTGGAAGCGCAGTGTGACCAATGGCCGCTTTAAGCTGGTGATTGGATCCCGTTTCCAGTCCGCCTACATCTATAGACTGATTTTGGGCTGAATGGAATTTGAAATTAATCGTCTCCATTTCCGGCACCTGAAATTCCAACGTCCAGTAGTCTCCTCCCTCATTCTGGAGCGTCAGTGTAGATTGATCGTCCCACGCCAATGTATTACCATCCGGCATTTGAACGCCGACACCCGGCGAGGTCCCTTCCACATTCCCGCGTACCTGTAAAGTATCATGCGGCTGCAATGTATCGGATAAGGTGGAGGTATTCAGGCGAATTTTAATATTACGGTATCCGGGAGTACTCGCTGTAAAATTGACATCGGTGATTTCACCATCATTCACGGTCAAACTTCTGCTTTCCGGATCAAAGGTTACTCCCTCAGCCTCGGGGCGCACCGTGTAGTCTCCATTATATAATCCGTGAAACGTGAAATGGCCGGTTGAATCGGTCACCACGGTATCCTCTCCAAATCCGGAAAGATTCACGTCAGCTCCAGCTGCGGGATTTCCGTTGGATTCAATAGTAATCTGTCCGGACACGGCATATCTTTCGCCGGCACCCCGATCCAATATCAGGGAAATTTCCTGAGCATCATTCTGTAAACTTCCATCATGAGTGATCTGAACTATATAACTTCCGGACTCCGGATCCGAAATGGTCACTTTTTCGGTATTATCCACATCGTTTTTTCCATCTCGTGTGGCAGCGGCGGAAGGATTGTCCCGATCCAGCTTCCAGGGGTAGTGGTCGCCGTCCGGTCCCACCAGTTTCACATCTACATCATTGACCAGCATTTTAGTCGGCGGATCCAGAGCAGGTGAGGGAGAGTCGCCGGGCGGATCAGTCCATCCCACGGTTACATTTACCTCGTCCTCGCCCGGTTCCACCTCAATGGGAACACTGATCGTGTCTCCTTCGTTTAGCGTCATTTCCTGAATTACCGTTCCATCCAGCTTATCATCCAACTGAATCAGGTCAGCCGCCTTGCGTATATTAACCAGTCCCCACCCGTGTTTGTAATCGGGACCGGGATTATTGCCGGCTTCATTGGTGGTCTGAATAAGTAACGACTTGATCGTCGATGCACGAAGGTCCGCATCCTGACCGTTGAGTCGCTTGTAATATTCGTGAAGCAAGCCGATTGACCCGGCTACATTGGGGGCAGACATGGAAGTCCCCGAGAGCCGCGCATAGGATTGATCCCCGTCGGCATTTGGCGAATACAGTCCCACGCCGTTACCCACCACATCTGGTTTTACCCGACCGTCATCCGGGGGACCAAAACTGGTGAATCCGGATACACGAACATCGGACGGACTTTCGTACCCACCTGGAATATCCTGAACTGCACCGACGGCAAGTATGTTTTTGGCATTTCCCTTACTACCCATCGAATCATACCCGTCTTCGCCGCCATCGGGTTGTCGAATCTTCTCTGAATACTGCCAACTTCCATTTTGATATACGCAATGTCCTGGATCCGAATCCGGTGGTCCGGAATTCCCGCGATTGTTGCCTGCAGATTTCACAATAAGGTAGTTGGGGTTGTCATGGGCAATGTCATCCCAGTTCTCCGCGGCATTCGTATAAAATCCAAAACGGTACTCCTCGACTTCGCTGATACTGGTATTACCATGCCAGACGGGAAATTCCTCATCGCTACCCTCTCTGCATGACCGACGTCCTCCCCATCCGACTACCG
>CAYQXO010000169.1:0-3991 GCA_964421495.1 uncultured Balneolaceae bacterium
GCCGATCAAGCCGATAAAATTTGAAGAGAACACCTTAACCATACAAGTGCCGTCCCAGTTTTGGTATGAATGGCTGGAAGAGCACTACTACAGTATGCTGCGGTCAACATTAGCCAAAGTTTTGGGGGAAGATGTGAAACTTGAATATTCAGTTGTATTGGAAAAGTCGGGAGATGAAGAAGAGGGACGGTCGGTTCGGCTCCCGCAGCGGCCCATGCCGCCGGAACAGGACGGACAACAGCCGGTAAACGGCAGCGGCAACGGACAAAGCACCTATCATCCCGGCCAGCATCCCGGGCAGATCGAGAATCCCTTCGTCATTCCGGGGATTCAGAAGACCAAAGTGGATCCGAATCTAAATAACAATTACGTGTTTGAGCGGTTTGTCGAGGGCGACTGCAACCGACTGGCGCGCTCGGCCGCCATGGCCATATCCGACAATCCGGGGGAAAACTCCTTTAATCCCTTCTTTGTGTACGGGGGTACGGGACTGGGAAAGACGCATTTGATTCAGAGCATCGGAAACAAGATCAAGCAGCATTTCACCGACCAGAAGTCGGTCCTCTACAAATCGTCGGAAAGCTTCACCAACGAATTCGTCCACGCCATTCGGAATAACCGGGCGAGCGAATTCTCGATGTTCTATCGCAACATCGACGTATTGATTATCGACGACATCCAGTTCTTCAGCGGAAAGGAGAAGACCCAGGAAGAGTTTTTCCATATTTTCAATTCTCTGCACCAGGACGGCAAGCAGATCATCCTGAGCAGCGACCGTCCCCCGAAAGATGTCCCCGATATCGAAGAGCGGCTGATATCCCGCTTTGCGTGGGGACTGAGTGCGGACTTGCAGATTCCCGAGTACGAGACGCGCTACGCCATTCTCGAGCGCAAGGCCAACGACAACGGCATCGAACTGGACCCGAAAATCCTGGAGTTCATCGCTCACAATTTTAAATCCAACATTCGTGATTTGGAGGGAGCCGTTATCAAGCTCCTGGCCACCGCCTCCCTGAAAGGCAGCGATGAAATCGATCTTCCGCTGGCCAAGAATATTCTGAAGGACATGGTGAAGGACAATCACACCCAGCTGTCGATCGAGAGCATTCAGGATTACGTCTGCGAATATTTCGGGATCAACACGAATAAGGTCCGCGAAAAAACGCGCAAGCAGGAGATCGTCGAAGCCCGCCAGATCGCCATGTACCTGGCCAAGAAATATACCGAGTCCAGTTTGAAGACCATCGGTCTGCACTTCGGGGGACGCGACCATTCCACCGTCATTCATGCCATCTCCACCGTGGAGGAACGGCTCAATGCCAACGAAAAATACCGCCGCATCCTCAACGAGCTCGAGCAAAAGATCGAGGTGGCCAGCATATAGGAGTCTGTCGAGCTTTTACAAATCTACTGCAAAAAAGTCCGACAGACTCTTCGGGGATAAGCGGAAGGTATAAGGGGGACTATAAAACCAGGTTGTTTCCGGCGGACGCAAAAAGGGGGATCCCATCACCGCTTACGCACGACAAGCGTTGACCAGTGGAATGATCCCATTTGCCGCCCCCATCGTACGGTGCATTGCGGCCAAAGAGCATCGAATTTGCAGAATATCAATATCAATTGACCGCTCTCCTTGATACTTTGACCGCTGCTTTCGAAATTCGAGGGCTAACAGTGTGTCGGACTTTCCCAAACGTGGTCCATAAACCTGGCTTAAATCCGGTTTTTTCACTACGTGGGAATCGCTTTGCTCTGTGCACTTCGTGGAAATCGCTTCGCTCGATGCGCGGGAGAATGGTGAACGTCCGACAGTCGGCTGCATAACAAAAAACGGCAGAACCCCTATGGGAACGATCACATTAAAATCGCTGACGTACCACGGACTTCACGGCTATTACGAAGAGGAACGCCGGGAAGGCAACCGGTTCGAGGTGGACTTGCACTTCGAGCTTCCGCTCGACCGGGCCGGATCGTCCGACGAGCTGCGGAAAACGGTCGATTACCAGGAAGCGGAGGAAATCGTCCGCGACATCATAGAGGGCGAATCGGTGAAACTGATCGAAACCCTGGCGCGCCGCATCGGGGATACGCTATTCGACACCTTCGGTCAGGTACGCGAACTGGAGGTCGTCGTACGCAAGCTGCATCCGCCGATCGAAACAGAATGTGAATACGCACAAGTACGGTTGACATGGAAAAGGTCATAGTAGCCCTCGGTTCAAACATCGGCGACCGCCGGCAGCATTTGTCGGACGGCCGGCAATTCCTGGAGTCGATTTCCGAGGCGCCGCTGCGGAAGTCCTCCATCTATATATCGGAGGCCGTCGGACCCTCGTCCCGCCCCTTCCTGAACTCCGCCGCACTGCTGGAAACCGACCTCTCGCCGCTGGAGCTGCTGGACGGGCTCAAGCAGTTTGAAACCGACCACGGCCGCGATCCCTCCTCCCCCCGCTGGAGCGCCCGCACAATCGATCTTGATATTATAGATTACGGACACCAATTTTTAGAAGACGAGCGGCTCACCCTGCCGCATCCCGAATATCACAAACGGCTTTTTGTGCTGCTGCCCCTGCAGGAAATTTGTCCCCGGTGGACAGATCCCGCCAGCGGGAAGTCGATTGACAGACTCATCGATGAGGCGCCTGCACTCATCATTCACCGAACCGAACTCAACTGGTAATGCCATGCAAGATTACGATTTTATTGCGATAGAAGGATGCATCGGGGCCGGCAAGACCTCGCTGGCCCGTTTGCTGTCCGAACGCAACAACGCCCGCGCCGTACTCGAGCGCTTCGAGGACAATCCCTTTCTGCCCAAATTCTATGAGGATAAGCAGCAGTATGCCTTTCAGACGCAACTGGCCTTCCTGGCCAACCGGTTCAAGCAGCAGAAAAACCTGATGAGCCAGGACCTGTTTCACGAGTTTACAATTACCGACTATACTTTTTACAAAGATCGCATTTTCGCACGGGTCAATCTCGAGGGAGACGAACTCTGGCTGTACGAATCCATTTACGAGGCCATGAGCGGGGTCAGCGCCGTGCCCGACCTGGTGATCTACATCAAGCAAACCACCGACCGGCTGATGGATAACATTCGATGGCGGGGACGAGAATACGAAAAAGACATATCGAGGGAATATATTGCGGAATTATACAATCAATTTTTCTCCCATTACAATAAAACCCCCCTCATGACCATTAATGCTACACAGATCGATTTTGTTAATAAAGAAAAACACTTACATTATATTGAAGAGCAGATTTTCGATGAGCCCATTCACGATTACACTTATTTAGATATCGTCCCCGATAATGTTTAAAACGCTTTTAACCATACTTGCCATCTGGTTCCTGGTGCGGATGGTCTCCCGCATGTTCCTGCCCAACGCCCGGAAAAGACGGCGGCAAAAGTCCGTACTCTACCAGATCTTTTCCCAGATGCAAAATCAGGCCAACAACGGTTCCGGCCCCTCCCAATCCTCCGGTCCCCGCAACCCGGGTTCCAAATCCAATTCCGACAAAAGCAAAAACCTGGAAGACATCGAGGAAGCGGATTTCGAAGATATAACGGAGGAAGATCGAAAATAGCCGGCGTACACCACTTTTTTCCCTTACCCCCCGTTTGCTTTTAAGGGATAACTCCGGCTGCCATTACCCCGCCCTTACCGGGCGGCATTACCCTGCCGAAACCTCTATACCCTATCGAAAGCCGTCAATAAACGCCCCATCCATAATTCAGAATTCATAATTCATAATTTACCAACAAGTCTTTATTTTAAGTAATGATCTCAATAACATTCATTCACTTTAAAGCCCCAAAGAGCCCATGGATTTTGAAAAAAAGCTGAAAGAAGGCGTTGAGCTTTTAAATAGCGAAGAGTACAAGAAGAGCCTGGATATAGCACACGAATTGCAAGAGCAGGAACCCGAAGCCGCAGACGGGTATCGGCTCGAAGCGATGATCATGCAAAAACAGAATCAATGGGAA
>CAYQXO010000170.1:0-1075 GCA_964421495.1 uncultured Balneolaceae bacterium
TCGATTTACCAACGGCACTTATTGTTCTGGGGTCGGGGGCCGTAATTTTTACGGGCTTTATATACAATATACCGCACCGTGTCCTGTATCACCCCGTAATTCAGGTGCGGATTTTCATCGTCGAACTTTTTCTCCCGGTATTGGCGATTGTATACCGAGTTTTCCCCGATATGATAGCTGAATTTTTCCAGCCAGGCCATTAATTGCCGGTCGGTGGAGTCACTTTTTAGAAATCGCAGGGTCATTACAAATCCCTTTTTATATCTTTCCTGCTCTTCCAGATACGAAAGCGTGTCTTTATTTATTTCTGCAGTTTTAATATCTTCAGGTATTGGACAATCACAAACGGGTGGTAGTGAATCCTGGGGGACGGCAAATGTTAGAAAGAGAAGTAATGATATCATTAGTGAATAATTGAGTCCAATAGATAATTATGGTTAATGAGTAGGAAAGATAGCATTCCTGCTGATATTGTAAAAAATCAAAATTGAATCTTAAAAGGGCGGGCTTCTTTATTTTCTAAACGGGGGAGGGGCGATGTCTTTATCATGTTGTTAATGCCCGTAAAACCCTTGACTTTGCTTTTTTAAATTCATAACTATGTGCTAGTAGAAGTAAACCGGTTATAAATTTTCTATTACGTCAGGATTTTAATAGATTTTCAGAAGTAACAATAAATACTCGAATCGAAAATAAAAGAGGAAAAAATGAATCATATGTTACGGAAATTTTTTACGGCTGTGTCCGCCATGGCTTTCTTGGTTTCCATAGGATTACCCCCTGTGTTGGCCCAGGATGTGGACCTTGGAGCGCTATCAGCGGATGAGAATACGGTTATATTTATGAATTTTGAAGATAGTCTGTCGATTCAGGCCGGCAGCGATATGGATGTGCCGACTCAGGCCATTCCCTATATTTGGGCAAATGATTCGTCACGGTTGTCCACCTCGGAGGCAAGCGCCAAAGCCGAATTGGGGACCTCTCTGCGTTTGACGAATCCTGTCAGTGAAGTTAACAACGATGCGGATAATTACACGTTATTGGGTATTCCGCACTTTCATCAACCGGATCTAGG
>CAYQXO010000170.1:1085-3975 GCA_964421495.1 uncultured Balneolaceae bacterium
GGTCCCTATCCCCTGGAAGCAGTCCATGAACTTAATATGGGTACCGATGTCGGGGGACATCATTATGAAGACATGAGTATTGAAGGAGCCATGACGATTGAGTTCTGGGTGAAAGTCAATGGCTATCATAATCAAGCCATGCAGGTACTGACGAAATTTGGTAGTGACCGTGACGGCAATGACAATAACTGGCAGCTTGATAATTATGAGTCACGGATCCGACCTGCCGGCGACGGAATGGGGTATGCAGACGGCGGCTGGCATCCGGCCGATGGAGCTGTACAGGAAAATCAATCCGGTGACGAAATCTATCCCAATACGGTAGAAACGGACCCTACCATTCCGGAAAATCAGTGGGTTAAGTATACGATGGTGAAGGATACAGCCCGTAACAAAGCTTTCCTTACGATTCATGATGTAAACGGCGATCTGCTGGAAACGGGTGTGAAGAGTTATCCGGACAGCGTGGAATTGGCCGACACGCGGGCCCACAATGATATTATAATCGGTTGGAATCCGTATTGGAATATTACGGCATCCAATTATCCTTCCTATGTGAATACGGGCGAAATGGGTATTGAGTCTTCGCTCGGCGGACTCGGCTTCCGTGAGTTCAACGGTAATCTTGACGAATTGAGAATCAGTAATACGGCCCGATATACAGATGTTAGTCTCGTTGATGTGAAACCCGGCGAACCTGATCTGATTCACAAGCCGGATGTTATCGAGGCTACTCAGGATAGTTTGACTTTTGCCGTAACGCTGGAAAAGTATAATGTTGGTGATGTTGAGGAGACCTTCTATCTCCGCTACAATGCCGGGGATGGATGGGAACAGCAGGAAATGTCGCACGTAGGCAACGGTCGCTACGAGTTAACCAGAGAGAACTTTACCGGTGGAATCGTACAATACTATGTTGACGCGACTATCGGCACGCATGAGGCAACGTATCCGGTTAACGCCAGTGACGGAACGAACAACCTGAGTTTCCAGGTTGAGTTTAACAATCAAAACGTCTTTAAGCTCAGTTTTGAAGAAGGAGATAATGAAACGCCGATCGACAGTGCAAGCTTCGGTTACCCGGTAACGGTACTGGGAGACCTTAGTTATGCCGGCCCGGCTATCGACGGAACGTGGTCCTACGATATTGGTCCGAATGCAGACCTTGCCGTTATGGATGGCCCCGCGCTTGTGTCTGATCGGATAACGGTGGATGTGTGGTTTAATCTCCAGGAAGATGATCCCAGTGATCATGCCCGTTTGATTGCCAAACAGTCAGGAAGTGACTCCTCGAATGTGAACTATTCCATCCACTTCATGAATGGTACGCTGAGTGCCAGAGCCAATGGAGTCGGTGATCTTTCGTTGAGCGACACGCTCGATTCGGGTAACTGGTATCGTGCGGTCTACATGATTAGTCCGACGGCCCATTCGCTCCAGGTGTGGGATTTCAATGGTAATTTGGTTGATCACGACGTCGAGGAAGCGAATGGCCTTCCGTCAGCAGATCCCGGTCCGTTGTACGTAGGACAGGGCGATTTCCACGCTGACAGTGCCCTGGATGCTATGGTGGATAAAGTGGTTATTGACAATCACCAGACTGTTGAGGGTCCCTTCATTGCAACAAGCACGCCGACTCGATACATCAATATGCCGGATACGGTGGACAATTATCCAATCGAGTTGAATATAGCTCATGCGGGTGCTGGCGAAGTGAATGCCAGATTGCATTATGAAGGGCAATTTGGATGGACGTTCCTTGAAATGGATCGGCAAAGTATTGAAAGCGGCCTGTACTCCAAGCCTATTACCAGCCAGGCTGGTAAAACCATGGTTCCCTATTATGTCGAGATAGAGGAAGGCCCCTATACAAAGACCTTCCCCGACGGGGCAACGTCCAGCGAAGATACGCCTAATTACAGCTTCGGTGTATATGATACCTATACGAAAGTGCTGGACCTGGGCTTTGAGGAACTCCGCGAGGATACTACGAAGTCAGTACAAGCATACGCTCCGGTGGATCAATCGGGGTACAGCGAGCATAATGAGATTTCCATTCACGGGAACAGTGATCTCGAACTGCCAAGCTACCCGAATGAAGCACCGGTAGGTAACCGGTCCCTGCGCGTGGAGCGGTCAGATTCAAGTCTGGTCCGTATCGACTCGAGGTTTACGGTTACACCGGATATAACGGTTTCAGCGTACTTCAAGCTGCATGAGTTCGATCCGAACTCGACCGGATTCAGAACGAATCTGAAGTTTATAACGCATAACTCAACGCTTGACAGGCAGTGGTATTCATTCGGTACCGGCTGGGCGTCCACACAAGGTGCCTGGATGTTTATGGTCCATAACAATCATACCTTCCGGGCATTATCTAATAACACGGAAGGTGGCTTGAATGGCGGTTCCGTAGGACTGAATACCGAGCTGGAACTCAATAAATGGTATCGTGCAGTCTATACGTTCAAAGCGAACGACACTTCTTATACTCATTTCTATGACGTAGCCGGTGATTCCCTGATTGAGGAAAATGGTGCGCCGGAAGGTGGACGCATCAAGTATACGCGGACGCCGTTGACCATCGGTACCAGCTGGATTCCCGAGTTGGGAAGCTGGCAACAGTCCGGTCACCACTTCAGCGGCTTGATCGATGAGGTTGAAGTTTACAACTATGCCGCCATGGAGGAGCCGCCGGTGGTTAGTGATCTGACGGCTATCGACTCGATCAGCACCAATGCCGATCCGCAGTCGGTCAGCGCCACGGTGACCCGCAACGGAGACGAGCCGGTCTACTTGGTGTGGAGAGTGCAGTCCTCTGCCGGATTTAGCGCATGGGACTCCACGGCCATGGAAGCCGATTTCACCGGTTCCAACTACAGCGCCGAGA
>CAYQXO010000171.1:0-2179 GCA_964421495.1 uncultured Balneolaceae bacterium
TTGATATATTACCAGTTTTACAAGTTATATGCGTAAAAAAGCACTTTGAAGTTCATTAAACTTAGCGTGTTTAACCGTTAGCTATAAATGGTTACCTACTTTTTATGTCATCTGTAAAAAAACGAGTCCATAAAAAATTCATCAGTCTATTTTCATTTCCTCCCAACCCCTCTTAACTCTCCCCTTAATAAGGGGAGAATTTTCGAGGCAATTTCTCCACTTCTAGCTCAATAACTCAAGTTACGCAAAAATGGCTTTAGGTACTGATAACCCACCCCAACGCTTCTCCCCCCGAATGGCTCGGAGAGGAATATGTAATTTTTTTATGTGAATCTTATAATCAATTTTTATTCAAACCGGTAAACGAGTTAAGCTTAGGATTCAGAACCGCTTTCCATATTTTCATTGACATATTCATGCACCTGATCCTCGAGCACCGGAAGCGGAACAGGACCGCCCAGCAGAACGGCATCGTGAAACTTCCTCACATCAAAATTGCTGCCCAGCTTTTCTTCGGCCTCCTCACGGAGCTCCCTAATTTTCAGTTCGCCCATCTTATAGGCCAACGCCTGTCCCGGCACAGAAATATACCGGTTGATTTCGGTATCAATTTCGTGATGAGACAACGCTGTATTTTCTGTCATGAGATCTACTGCCCGCTGACGTGACCATCCGAGCGCATGCATGCCCGTATCCACTACTAACCGGCAGGCGCGCCACATCTCATAAGTCAGGCGACCAAAGTTACTGTACGGATCCTGGTAAAATCCAGCCTCCACACCGAGCCGCTCGGAATACAGTGCCCAACCTTCCACAAAGGCGGTTGTCCCACCGCCCTGGCGAATTTCTGATAGATCTTCGAGCTCACCGGCAAGCGCTATCTGCAAGTGATGGCCGGGTACTGCCTCATGATAGGTCAGGGCTTCTAATGTATAAAGCGGGCGACTCGGCAGATCATAGGTGTTTACCCAGTAATATCCGGCTTCCGTCTCCCCGCGACCGGGAGAGTAACGACCACCGGTATATCGAGGAGCCAGGTGATCGGGTACCGGCTCAATGCCGTACGGTTCGCGCGGCAACATGTTAAAGAGTTCCGGCAGTTTACCGTCCATCTTTTTGGCATAATGAGCCGCCTCTTCCATCAATTCTTCCGGCTCTTCCACATAAAACTGCGGGTCGGTACGCAAGAACTCCAGGAATTCATCAAAACTGCCCTCGAAGTTCACTTCATCAATAATAGCTTCCATTTCACCACGAATCCGTTCCACTTCATCCAACCCAATTTGATGCACTTCTTCGGGCGTAACATCCAGCGTAGTGTAGTACTTGACCAAATATCGGTAATACTCTTCGCCCTCCGGCAGTGATGAAAGGCCAATACCCTCACGTGCATTCACCATGTAATCTTGCTCCATGAACTCCAGGAAGTTTTCATAAGCCGGAATCACCGAATCGGCAATTGCAGCGCGGCCTTCTTCTCTCAATCGCTGGCGATCAGTCTCAGAAACCGTTTCCGGAAACTCCTCAAACGGCTGGTAAAAGGTGCTCTGTTCGGGATTCTCCACAATTTGCGGGGTGATCATCTGCTTGTATTCCTCAACCAATACCGCTTGGGGCAATGTCTTTCCGGTCTCCAATCCCCGGCGCATAAGAGCTATGTTCTGTTCAAAATATTGCGGGATGGAATTCAGACGCGTTATGTAATCCTCGTAATCCTGAAGCGAATCGGGCGACATGCGGCTGGCCATACCCACGGGACGGCTATAAAATCCGCCTTCATGATCGAGCGGAATAAGATGGGTTTCAAACTCGTGGTCCCGTATCTCCTCCAGCAGATCCCGTTTAAAAATATCATAGCTCACCTGGTCGTCATCGCTGAGTGAGGCACGGTCGATCTGTTGCAACTGATCGTAAATACCGCTATAGAATTCATATTCCTGCTCACGCTCCTCCATAGTGGGTATACTAAACCGATTGTCATCGGACTCTTCGTCTTGCTGATCCTCATATTCCTCGGTTTGCTCATACAGATCGAACAACTGGCTGCCGGAATCCCTCACACAAAATTGTGTAGATATAGCGAAAAGAATCAGCAGTAAAAATGTTGTTGTGCGATTAATGCGGACGGATAATGTTGATTTTTTCATAACAACTAAGATTTAAGTTACTTCGCTTTTTT
>CAYQXO010000171.1:2279-3859 GCA_964421495.1 uncultured Balneolaceae bacterium
GCCCAGCCTTCAATGCTGGGGATGATGGCCGGTTTATCTCCCACCGTGGTATGATCTTCGATCCGGCCGATAAACTGGCTTCCGATAATACTTTCGTGAACAAATTCGTCGCCTTTTTCCAGTTTTCCTTTTGCCGACCATTGGGCAAGCCGCGCCGAGGTCCCCGTACCGCAGGGAGATCGATCGATCGCTTTATCGCCATAAAAAACGGCATTGCGGGCAGTAGCTTCTGAGTCAATCGTTTCACCGGTCCACATTATGTGACTCAGACCGCTGATCCGTTCATCTTCAGGATGGACAAAATCGTGCTGCTCATTAATTCGACTGCGGATTTCACGACTCCAGCTTATCAGTTGATCGGCTTTATAATCCTGCAAACCCGAAAAGTTTTCCTGTGGATCAATAATCGCATAAAAGTTACCGCCGTACGCCACGTCAAACGTCAGGTTACCGAGATCGGGGCATTCTACCCGGAGGTCCTCAGCAGCCAAAAAACTCGCTACATTTTTTATTTTCACCGAACTCACGCGATCCCCTTCCTTTGTGTATTCCGCCTCAACTAGCCCCGCCGGTGTTTCGAGCCGCAATTTTCCCGGTTCTTTGGGATCGACGAGCCCTT
Organism: uncultured Balneolaceae bacterium; assembly: GCA_964421495.1. Classification (GTDB taxonomy): domain Bacteria; phylum Bacteroidota; class Rhodothermia; order Balneolales; family Balneolaceae; genus CAJXOW01. Next base: position 2,899 of record CAYQXO010000171.1, read on the forward strand.
CCTGGATCATTATCGTAACCGATCCGATGGTACCGTGTCCACACATCGGCAGGCAGCCGCTGGTTTCAATGAACAGAATCCCCGTATCATTTTCCGGATCAACAGGCGAATACAAAATACTGCCCGACATCATATCATGCCCGCGCGGTTCAAACATCAACCCTTTGCGGATCCAGTCGTATTCCTTAAGAAAATGCTGACGTTTTTCGGCCATATTTGCTCCATGCAGGTCGGGACCACCACCGGCCACCAGCCTGACGGGATTCCCGCAGGTGTGAGCATCAATACAAAAAAAACGCTTTACAGACATATCAGGCTAATTCCAGTTGTTGATAGACAAACAAAGCCGCACTAAGATCTTCAAGTGCATGGCCTGTCGATTTAAAAAACGTAATTTCTTCATCGTCTTCGCGTCCTTCAGCATCCCCCCGGCACAGATCAAACAGCGTGGTTTTAATATCATCCCGGGAAATCACACCTTTTTCTATCGGGATGATAAAATCGCCGGACTCCTCCAGAGCGCCTTCGTGATCGGTAAATAGCGTAGACCGTTTGAGGACCTCATCGTCCACCTCCCGCATATCTTCGCGATAAGCGCCCACTGATTCCAGATGCTGCCCGGTCTGCAGCCATTGACCTTGGATTAATGGTTCAACACTCAGGGTCGCCACTGATATAATATCAGCCTGGGGCACGGCATCCGACAAATCACCGGTAACGCTGAATTCCTGTTCCATCTCCGGCAGCCGTTCGATCACTTTCCGGCCTTTACCTTGGGTATGTTCCCAGATAATTACCTCTTTGATCGGAAACAGCGTACAGTGTGCCTGGATTAATTCCGTACTCAGCGTTCCTGTGCCCACCATCAGAAAAGTTTCAGCATCTTCGCGCGCCAGAAAATGGGATGCTATTGCAGATTTGGCAGCCGTCCGTCGCGCAGTCAAAGCACTTGCATCAAATG
>CAYQXO010000172.1:0-3824 GCA_964421495.1 uncultured Balneolaceae bacterium
CCACATACCTGGGCAATTCAGACGGGATACGGGTCAGGGCCTCATAATTGAGATTATTACTGAGATCACTGAAGGAGGATACTGATATTTCCTGGTCTTTCTGATGCCCTATTACAACGACCTCATCTCCCTTTTTAACGTCGGGTATATCGGTAACATCGATGGTAAGCTGATTCATATTGACCCGCCCGGCCACCTGGGCCCGGGCACCGTTGACCAACACCATTCCCAGGTTAGACAGATTCCGTGCAAACCCGTGGGCATAGCCTATGGGAATATTCGCAATTTTCTGCTTTCGGTTGGTCAGGTATTCATTGCCGTACCCGATAAACTCGCCCGCTTCCACCTCTTTGGTACTCATCACGACACTCTTCCAGGTCAATACCCGGTTCAGGGGATCCTGAAACTTATCTTCTTTTTGATGTTTCTGAAAATGCATAAAGGTCTCCCTGCTGGGCCAGAATCCATACTGGGCAATACCAATACGCACCAAGTCCATCACCGTCTCCGGATAGGTCAACATAGCCGCCGAGCAGGCGGTATGATGAAAACGGGGAGTAATTCCGTCCTTTTTCAAGTCGCTGCAGACTTTCCGATATCGCTCGATCTGGTTCTGAATACGCAAGTAGTTGCTGACACTTTCCGCGCCGGCGTAGTGGGTACAGACCCCTTCAATCTCAAACTGATCCGGGTTTTGGCGAATTACATTCACGGCTTTCTCAAGCTGTTCGGCCTCAAGTCCGATGCGGTGCATTCCCGTTTCCACCTGCAAATGGATACGCGCCGGTTTTCCGAGGCTGGCAGCCACTTCTGCGGCCGTCTGGATTCGATCCACCTCAAAAACATAAAAGGAGATTTCATTTTCGATAGCCCAGGCCAGCTCGTCATTGGCGATCATCCCCATGATCATGATATCCGCCTCCCGCTTGCTGGCCCTCAGGGCTCTGTTTGCCTCGTCGGCGCTGAATACGGCAAAATGATCAATGCCATTTTCCTCTGCCATCGGAACAAACTGGGCAATGCCGTGCCCATAGGCATTCCCCTTAATGACCGAGGAGATTGTTACCTCCTCCCCGATTAAAGACCTCAAAAAATCAATATTTTTCTTGTACGCTGATTTACTCAACTCTATATACGATGGATGCAGCATAAATCTTACCTTTAGCCCTCGCTATTTTCCTCTGTAATACTCGCAATTTTATTAATTAAACCCAGAAATAAAACCATGCCGGTATGAATAATCTCATCCGGAAAGTCATAATTGGAAGCGTGCAATTGCGGATGCTGCACACCGGCCCCGAGGCCGAACAGGGCTCCCTTATACTCATCCAGAAATTGCCCGAAGTCTTCTGACCATGCAAATGGGGTCTCCCTTCTCAACATTTCATAATTATTAGCATTGGCCACCTCTTCCAGCATTTTGTTTGAATCCGGGTCATTAATCGTCGCCTTGAACGGCTCGGTCCACTCGTGTTCCAGCGACAGATCATAGGTATGGGCGATATGGGATGCCAATTCCAGTGCTTTCTCTTCCAGTCGCTCCATATCCCCGTCGTAATAGGTACGCAGGGTGGCCGCAATTTCGGCAAACCCGGGAGAGGTCCCGAAGGCTTTTTCACCCAGCCGCGCGTGAATCAGGGTTACTTTGGCCGCCTCGTGCAGGGAGGTATAGTATTGGGGCATGGAGGAAAACGTCTCGATGATCTGGGCCAGTGCCAACGCCGGACTCCGACCATCCCGGGGATGGGCTGCATGGGAGGTCTCCCCTTTCAACTTCAGGATCAATCCTTTTGAGGCCACGGCAAACACCGAGTCCCTCAAAACGACCTGGTGTTTCGGGTAACCGGGAAGATTATGCAAAGCGAATATATAATCGGGCGGCCATTCCTTGAACTTCGCATCCTCCAACACCCGCCGGGCCCCTTCTCCCGTTTCCTCGGCGGGCTGGAAAAGCAGTAAAACCCTACCCCGTTTCGGTCGGAGTTTTTCCAGGTAGCGGGCCACCCCGGCAACGATGCTCATGTGTCCGTCGTGCCCGCACTTATGCGAGGTGCCGTCATGTTGCGAACGATGCTCAAACTCATTGGCCTCCTGAATCGGCAGGGCGTCCAACTCGCACCGTATCATCACGGAAGGTCCCTCTTCACTTCCCTCATACACGGCCATCAATCCCTCGCCGCCGATCGAGTCAATGATGCGGTCGGGGTTTGTAGTTTCAAGAAAACGGCGTACCTCTTGGGCTGTTTTCTTTTCATTTCCCGACTGCTCTGCAATTCGATGCAGTTTTCGTCGAAACTGTATCTGATCCTGAATTATGTCATCTGCAAATTCCTTGAACGACATGAATAAAACTGTTTTTTATAGGATATTAGCCCGGATTTCACTTCGTGGGTGACGCTACGATCAGAAAAACCCGACAGATTCCCGGCGATTTTTGACCACAAGGGCGGGCGTTCCGAGAACTAAAAATTTTTCGAACAGATCTTGTTAACCCGTTAAAAGTATGAATTTGCCGGCAACTAACAGTGAGCCGGCACAACCGCGAGAAATAATTTTCAATCGAAGGAACGTCCGCCTGCCCTGGTGGTCAAAAATCACTCAACCCGTTTCTCGATATAGTTGGAATTCATGATGCTGAGGGCACCCATATATTTCATGCGAAACCTGATAAAATCGCCCACTTCGTAATTCGCCTCGTTTTTGCCGACATCCAGGACCAGCATGTCGGAGCTGGCGTCCACCACCTCGACGTCATCATGGACATTGATCAGGTAATCGGGGTTTATATCGAGGTATCCTATATCCAGGATGGCGCGATAATGGGTTTTGCCAATTTCCTCCTCATCAATTTCCATCTTTTCGCCCTGCGGGTTCGTCCCCATTTCCCCGCTCGGCACCACCGGCTTTTCCGAGACCTCGATAATTTGCGAATAAAGTTCAAACACGCCCGGGTCCATGCCCTCAATCACTCCGCCGCTGTAGAGGTTATTGCCGAAATACAGCGCTTCTCCCACCCTGAAGTGATTAACCCCCTCCGGCAATTGATCGCGCAAGAGCAAGGGTATGGTGACCGTCGTACCGCCGGAAACCAACGGGATATCTTTTTTAAACCGCAACTCAATAATCTGCTTGTAAAGGGAGAGCTGAATCAATTTATCCTGGTCGGGCAACACCCCGTGCAGACAATTGAGATTGGTCCCCAGCCCTATAACCTTGATATTCGGAAGTTCAAAGACCTTCTCGTAAAAATCCATCAAATCCTCCCGCATCACGCCCTCCCGCAGATCGCCCATTTCGATCATGATAATCACCCGGTGGACCTTCTCCTGCCGGCGAGCCTCTTCTGACAGCCGGTGCATCGTGGCCAGTTCGGTATTGAGGCTTACATCTGCATATCGAACCACCGACTCAATGATATCCTGGGGAGGCGGTTTTATATAGATGGTCCGCACCCCGGAATCAATTTCCTTGACCTTTTTCAAATTACTGACCCGCGAATCGAGGATTTCCCCGATCCCCAGGTCGATCACTTCTCCCAGGTAATCCTCGTTCCCGCATAACAATTTCGTGGTGATCCCCCACCGGATATCGTTTTTCTTCAACAGTTTATCCAGGTAGTTGTAATTGTGATGCAGCTTATCCCGGTATAATTTAAGGTAGGCCATAACGCTATTTTTCCAATCTCATTTCGAGATACTTGTTCGTAAACCCGTATTTCTCGTAGAGGGATCTCGCTGGATTTTCCGGCTCCACATGCAACGCGATATCCCCGTCGGTCTGTTCGATCGTTTTTTCCATCAATCGGCTTCCGATACCCTTTCCCC
>CAYQXO010000173.1:0-3818 GCA_964421495.1 uncultured Balneolaceae bacterium
AATATGGTACCGCAGAAATGAAAATGAAATTCTATTGCGGAGGGTTCGCCCCCCTTTTTCTGTGTAAATTTTTAACGTCACAATTCCTCTTAATAATCGGTCAAATTTCGCGTAAGTTCAATAAAATTCGGTACCTCTGGCTTCTTCCCAATGAGAATAGGAAGGAGATTAATTTAAATAGAAGGGAAGGTAATTAAAATAGTGAGGAAGGTATTTAAATTACCGGGGAAGTGCAGAAGATTACGAAGGAGTTAAATTTAATTGGAAAGGTATTTATTTAAATTAGCAGGGAGATTAATTGAGTTGGAAGGGAGAGAATTGAAAATAGCTTTCTTTACGACTTCATTAACGAGGTGAATTATTAAATCTATTAACCTTTTAGCCTTGCTTGTTGGGAATGAAACCGATATACATTCTTCAGTTGAAATGCTACTTACATTTTACTAGCGTTGTGATAGGGAACTAATTTATATGGGGAACAGATTACAAAACGCTTTTAAATCGCAACACTTTACGGGTATTCTTGCCGTTCTGTTGCTGGCATTGTTTACCTATCGTGTACTGCATTTCTTGCATCTTCCCCACCTGGAAAGTCTGGCGAATGTAAGCTACCAGCCTATTACGGGACATCCGTACTGGCGGGCGTTTCAAAACAGGTTGTTGGGGGCCGCCGCGTTGCAGGGAATTTCGAAGATTTTGAACATCCCCTTACTTGCGGCTTTTAAGCTGTTTAGCCTCGGTATGCTTACATTTATCTTCGTAAGCGCTTATCTATTATTTGATAAACTTGAGATCCCGAAACATCGCAAGAGTATACTTCTGGGAGCGTTTGCTTTTTTATTCCTGGTATTGCAGGATCAACGTTGGTTGCTGGCATGGGATTTTATCGATGTGGCCGTTTTTCTTTTTTTGTTTTACGGGATATTTAAAAGAAAGGGATGGAAGTATTTTATCCTGCTTTTCATAGTTGGTATTACCAACAGGGAATCCGCCCTTTTCATCTCTCTCTGGTTGATTATCGACAGTATCAAAGTCGATATTCGCGAGATCAAAATCACGGGATGGAATCTTCGTAAAGGGTGGGCGGGCATGCTGAGTATGATTGGCGGGGTGATTTATACATGGTGGATACGGCAGACTCTGTTTATTGAATCTCATGCCCAACACGTGGGCAGGGACATGGATCACGCTATGGTAAGTAATCATTGGAATTTGCCTGCCAATCTGGAAGCCTTTCTCGAAAATATCGTCTACCTGCAGTTGGATGTTGTGGGGACGGTATTCGCTGCTATTATATTGATATTCATAGTCAGGAATGTACGGAAAATGGACGAAACGGCGATCAAAGCCTCACTACTCATAACCGGGATGATTTTGTCGATCTGGCTGTTCGGTTTGATTAATGAACTTCGGCAGTACCTGATGCTTATTCCGACTTTTCTCTTGTTGTTACAACAAGTCAAGCCAGCTCATCCCGGTACCCATGAAAACCTCTACGGCAATGTCTAGCTCCTCAAACCGAAGATCCTTCCTACTACTAATTTGGATAACCAGTCGTCCATCCCATTGGATAAAAAATATTGTTGTATTCGCTGTGCCGCTGTTTGGTTTTGTATTGGATTTTCAGACCCTCTTACATACGGGATTGGCTTTTTTGCTGTTTTGCATGACGGCAAGCGGGGTTTATATAATTAATGATGTGCTGGATCGCGACGTTGATCGTAAAAATCCCATGAAACAAGACCGGCCCATTGCCTCCGGTGAATTGTCAGTCGTATCTGCAATAAGCGTCGCGGTAATCTTGTTTATAATCAGCCTGTCAGCCGGATTTTGGTACGACCTCGTACTGGGGGGTATTTTGCTCGGCTATATTGTTCTTCAACAGTTATATAGTGTTTGGTTTAAGCATCTTCCCATAATCGACTTATTGGTCATTGCCCTGGGATTTGTATTACGGGTGTTGTCGGGCACGATTACGTCCGGGACCTATGCTTCAAGCTGGCTCTTGCTCGCCGTGGGATTGCTGGCGCTTTTTTTGGGTATTGAAAAACGGAAATCGGAGCTTACCCTTCTTCCCACCGGAAAGTCGCGCTTCGTGCTAAAACACTATACAAAAAATCTGCTTGATCAGATGAAACCCGTGGTGACCTCCTCCGCTCTGGTTGTATATATTTTATGGGCTCTGGAAGGTCCGCGATCTGACTGGATGTTATTAACGGTGCCCTTCGTAATTTACGGGATCTTTCGCTATCAATATCTTGCCGGTCAGTATGAGAAGGGACAAGATCCCATCAAACTGTTTATCAGCTCCCCTTCTCTCGTGCTAAGCGTCGTGTTCTGGGCGTTGACGGGCCTGCTAATACTATATGTAACGACGTAGAGGGTAGGGCTCTCTTTGTTCGCCCGTCGGATGGCGGAAGTCTGATGCCTATTCCAGCTAGTTCCCAGGTGGTGTATATACACTACAAAGTAACTTGCTGGAATAAGCTTCCGGCCTCCGGCTTCCGCCTTCCGGCAGGGCGAGCGAAGCGAGCCCTATTTATTCCACCAGCGCCAAGCCAATTCGTCCACGTTCCAGGTCGAGGGATTCGATCTTGAGTTTCACGATATCGCCCACAGAGACGATGTCGTGGGGATCCTTGACGTATCCACCGCCGGGTTTCATGTTGGAGATGTGCAGCAGTCCGTCTTCCTTGACGCCGATGTCGACGAAGGCGCCGAAATCGACGACGTTGCGGACGGTGCCCTCGAGTTCCTGTCCCACGCTCAAATCCTCCATTTTCAACACATCCTGGCGCAGTTGTGGCTTGGGAAGTGACTCACGCGGATCACGACCGGGCTTCTGCAGATTTTCGAGAATGAGCTCCAGGGTGGGGCGACCCACGTCGTATTGCTCCGCCAGTTGTTCGGGATCGACCGATTTTATCTTCTTTGAGATCTGCTCTTGTTGATCCTGCCCGGAAAGTTTTGCTATGTCGATGTCCAGATGATCGCAAATCTGTCGGGCTACCTCATAGCTTTCGGGGTGAATGGCGGTGTTGTCCAGGGGATTTTCCGATTCGGGGATACGCAGGAATCCGGCGGCTTGCTGGAAGCGATGCGGTCCGATGCCTTTGACGTCCCTGAGCTCTCGTCGGCTGGTGAATATTCCGTCCTCTTCGCGCTGGTCGACGATGTGGCGGGCCACCCGCTTGCTGAATCCGGATACGTACGTCAACAGCGGCGCGCTGGCGGTGTTGAGCTTTACGCCGACCTTGTTTACGCAGCTTTCGACCACGTCGTCGAGTTTCTCGGCCAGCCGTTTTTGATTGACGTCATGCTGGTAGAGTCCCACGCCGATCGACTTCGGATCAATTTTGACCAGCTCGGCCAGCGGATCCTGCACGCGCCGGGCGATCGAGATATTGCCGCGCTGGGCGGCCTCCAGGTCGGGGAACTCCTCGCGGGCAATCTTGGAAGCCGAATATACCGAGGCGCCGGCCTCGTCCGCGATCAGGTAGTGAAGGCCCTCGTCGGGATGCTCGTCCTGCCGGTCCTGGATGAGTGAGGCGACAAACTGTTCGGTTTCCCGGCTGGCCGTGCCGTTACCGATGGCAATCAGGTCCACTTCGTGTCGGTCGATCAACTTATTGATAGTTTCGGTCGCCTTTTCAGTCTGGTTGTGCGGGGGTGTGGGATAGGTGGTGGTACCCTCGAGGGATTTGCCGGTTTCGTTGACTACGGCAACCGTGCAGCCCGACTGGTAGGCGGGATCGAGACCCATCACCACCTGGTTGTCGAGCGGCGGCTGCATCAGCAGATTGCGCAGGTTCGTGGCG
>CAYQXO010000174.1:0-3757 GCA_964421495.1 uncultured Balneolaceae bacterium
TTCTCAGAACGGGTGTTCGCCCCGCTTGGCAACATATCCACGATACAACGACTTTTGTAATTTCAACAAATCCATTAATACTCCAATATATGAATTATCCGGAGGAAGATTTAGAGCGGTTCGAACGCTATAAGCGCATCCACCTCAAACACGAGGAGATCGAACAACCCGTGGAACAACAACTCCAGGCACTCCATAAAAGAGACCGTAATAAATGGATTCAGCTTCTGGTCAATATTTTGGCTATTTTGTTCTTTGGTTACTCTTATTACTTCGATATTACCCGGTTGAGTAATACATTTCTTTATGTTTTGATTGCGGTTTTCATTATCAACACGGTACTTATCTTTTACCAGAAAAAGCAGATAAGATTATTGAAAGAACATATGCAATCGGAACTCGATAATATTTGAATAAAAACCGGAGACCAAAGGCGTGAACGTTAATCCGACCGGTATTATGGGTATGTACCATATTATAACAAGCACTAACCCGGATTTCACTAACGTGGGAATCGCTGACGCTCGGTGCACTTCGTGGGAATCGCTTCGTTCGGTGTGCAGCATTTGCAGACTGTTACAACATCTAATATCGATACCTGACGATAAGTGATTGAACTTCAATGTCATGATACATCATAACAACTTTACTTGTGAGACATACGGAATAATGCCCTCGACTCTTGAGTTAAATCGCGCGAGCCTGCAAAGTTTTTATCGCATACTGCATCAAACTCTCAACGAATAATATATGGACACGTTCTCGGCCGGACATTGGGTATTGTTGGCAGTATTTATTTTTCTCATAGCCTTGACAGTGGCAGTTACCCTGTTTATAAAAGATCCAGAATCCACAGGTCTGTTTGAACATCTATCCCGCACTTCTTCCGATGACCGGGTAAATACCCTGTTCGACCGTCCGAAAGATTTCTACGTCATTGCTCACCGTGGAGCAAAGTCGGACTATCCGGAAAATACAATGCCGGCTTTTAAAGGAGCCTTGGAGGCGGGGGCTGATATGATTGAACTCGATGTTCGCTTGTCAAAAGACGGGATTCCTGTTGTTATCCATGATCGGAAAGTGGGGCGGACGACGAACGGCCGGGGCGAGGTGTCGCAAATGAATGTGGATGACTTGAAAAAGCTGGATGCGGGATCCTGGTTTGCGAAACGGTTTGCTCATGTCAGCATTCCGACCCTCGAAGAAGTCTTGGAGTGGGCTGATAATCAAATTCCATTGAATATCGAGCTGAAACCGTTGTCTGGGCGAGTCGCCGTACACGGTGGATTGGAGGAAAAATCAGTGAATTTGGTTAAGCAGTTTGAAATGGAAGACCAGGTGTTTTTTTCCAGTTTTTATTATGATGCTATCAAGCATATTCGCATAATGAATCCGGAGATCTCTACCGGCCTCTTGTATAATTGGCGAAAATCGGGCAATTTACTCCCTTCTGAATTGGTAGTGCGCTATGGGGTCGATGCATTTCATTGTTCCAAGGAAGAGTTAAACCGGCGGTGGATCCAAAACCTGAATAGCCGGGATATTCCCTTTCTTGTATATACGGTGAATCGCAAACGGGCGATGAAAAGGATCTATCAACAGGGAGCCCGCGGCATATTCACCAATAAGCCGGCACTACTTAAAGAAGTGATTGAACCGCTGACGCGGTGAATACCACGCCGATGGAAGGTTAATTATTTTTTCAAAACTTTTATTTTATATTTAAGCGTCCGGCTTGAGGAAGATATTACATTGTCAGTCGGTCTAACCATTGCAATGATCCAAAAGACGGGTAAACTGTATGCCTACGCAATATATATTTGTGACCGGTGGGGTAACCTCCTCGTTGGGAAAAGGAATTATTTGTGCCTCGCTTGGACGACTGCTTGTTGCTCGGGTTTTGAAAGTTACGGTCCAGAAACTGTATCCCTATATCAATGTGGATCCGGGCACCATGAATCCCTACGAGCACGGCGAGGTCTATGTAACCGACGATGGGGCGGAGACCGACCTGGATTTGGGGCATTACGAGCGCTTCCTGGATATTCGAACTTCACAGGTCAATAATGTGACGACCGGACGAGTATATCATGATGTGATCAGTAAGGAACGTCAGGGAGAGTATCTCGGTAAAACGGTCCAGGTTATTCCTCATATAACGGATGAAATCAAGCATAAAGTTACCTTGTTGGAGGAAGAGGGGGATTATGATGTGGTTATCGTTGAAATCGGGGGAACGGTCGGTGATATCGAAAGCCTGCCCTATATTGAGGCGGTACGACAACTGCGCCATGATCTGGGTCGGAAAAACACGCTGTCTATTCACCTGACGCTGGTCCCTTACCTGGAAGCGGCAAAAGAGCTTAAAACAAAGCCCACCCAGCATTCGGTAAAAACGCTTTCCGAAAGCGGGGTCCAGCCGGATGTTATCGTGGCCCGGGCATCGATGCAGTTGGATGAGTCAATTCGAGAAAAGATTGCCCAGTTTTGCAATGTTGAGTATGAGGACGTTATAGCTTCGCTGGATGCCCAAAGTATTTATGAGGTTCCCATGTTGATGCGGGAAGAGGGACTCGATGACCGGGTGGTCCAAAAACTGAACATCGATAATGGAGAGCCGGATCTGGATCAATGGATGGGGTTCGTGGAGGCGGTAAAAAATCCCTCGAATGAAATAAAAGTTGCACTGGTCGGTAAATATGTTGAATATCATGACGCCTACAAATCAATTATTGAGGCTTTTGTCCATGGTGGGGCCGTCAACGATTGCCGGGTGAAGATAAAATGGATGCAGTCAGACGATATAACTCGTAAAAATGTAGCGGAAAAGATGGCGGATGTCTCCGGTGTTCTGGTGGCGCCGGGTTTTGGAGGAAGAGGCATCAACGGCAAGCTGCAGGCCGTGAAGTATGCCCGGGAGAATAAAGTACCCTTTTTGGGCATTTGCCTCGGCATGCAATGCGCCGTTATCGAGTTTGCTCGCAATGTGTGCGGTTGGAAAAAAGCCAATAGCACGGAATTTGATGAAGACAGTCCCCATCCGGTGATCGACTTGATGCACGATCAGCGCAACCTGGATGAGTTGGGGGGAACCATGCGGCTGGGACACTATAAATGCGAGTTGAAAAAAGGGTCCCTGGCTTATAAAGCGTATGGCGAAAAAATGATTACCGAGCGTCATCGCCACCGGTATGAGGTAAACAACAACCTGCGCTACAAGCTGACGGAACACGGGATGGTATTGTCCGGCTTTAATCCGGAACGCGATTTGGTTGAGATTATTGAGCTGCAGGATCATCCATGGTTCGTGGGCGTGCAGTTTCACCCCGAATTCGGTAGTACGGTAAATCATCCCCAGGCTCTTTTTGTGGATTTCGTCAAAGAAAGCTTGAAGTATGGCAAAGAGCACGATTTGACCTATGCCGGGCAAGAAAAAACAATGGCGTAAGAAAGGAACATTTAAGATATGGATTCCGTGGCTCACAGGGTTCGTTCCCGGGTAGCAGGCTTGCTTGTGGAGGGGGAAAAGCTGTTGCTGGTAAAACTTGAACCTACAACCCGAAATTACCCGATCTGGATGCCTCACGGTGGTGAAGTTGAAGTTGGAGAGACCATGAGTCAGGCTCTTAAACGGGAAGTTGGGGAAGAGACCGGCTTGCAGGTTGAAACCGATAGATTGGCCTATATACACGAGTTTATCCAACCCCCTTATCACGCTATCGAGCACTACTTTGTTTGTCGTCGCAGGGGAGGCACC
>CAYQXO010000175.1:0-3689 GCA_964421495.1 uncultured Balneolaceae bacterium
GGATGTGGGAATATTATACTGGATTTCAGATCGATGGCAGATCGGAGTTACCGCCCGGGATCTGCTGGCGGCATACACGTGGAATTCCGGGGGGCTTTATAACGATGACAGTTCCGGTCGAACGGATGATTTTCCCACTCAATTTCGGATCGGAACGTCATTTCAGCTAACGCCCGACTGGCTGCTGAGTTTAGAAAGCGGACGTACGACTCACGAAAACGGATCTACAAACAACCTGCGGATCGGCAGTGCGTATGATCTGCACAAGCGCATAACTGTCCGGGCAGGCTGGCAAATCAATGACCTTTCATCACCAAAGAGGAGCAACGACGGCAGCGTCGGGTTATCCATCCACCTGCCATTTGATATATTGTCACCTTCGGTTGATTATGCGTTTATTGAAGAAGGAAACAATATTTCTTACATGCACACATTCGGACTGCGGCTGAATATATGACCAATCCCAGATTTTTCATTGTAACTTGTTTCATATCCCTGTGCCTGACCTCTGCTGTCTTTTCCCAGCAGACGGGACTGGATCTGTTGACAATCGGCCCCAACACGAAAGCGCTGGGGCTCAACGAAACGGTCACCGCAGAATTAATGGGAGCGTCCAGTTTATACACCAATCCCGCAAATTTGGCATTTGAACCAAGCTCAAGTCTGAACGCCGCCTATACCCTGTGGATCGGAGATCTTACCCATACCCATGCCGGTGTCAACCTCCGCAAAGGAGATCGGGCCCTGGCATTCGGCTTTCTCGGCTCCCGGGTCGATGACATCCCTCTGAGAGGTAATCAGCCCGGCCCGCCGGATGGCTCCTTCACCGTCAGCACGTTCTCACTCAGCGGTGGATATGCTTACCGGTTCGGACCGGTTGCGATGGGAGGAACACTGCAGTATTTGCGGGAAGAATACTACATTTACGACGCTTCGGGATATGCGGCCAGCGTTGGACTAAGTGCTCGCTTGTTGAACAACAACCTCCATATTGGGACCAGCCTGCTCAACCTGGGAGAAATGAGTGAGCTCCGAAATGAAGATACGCCACTGCCCACTACTTTCCGGGCCGGGTTTGACATCGAACTGCTTACATTTACTGCTCCTGAAAATGAGGATCTGCCGATCACCCTTAACCTGAAAAATGATTGGGTTATCCCTATTCAGTCGAGCAGTGGAACAACGCAGGGTGATGCAACCGATGAGCTGTATACCAATATTGCTGCAGAGTTTGATATCGCAAATACTATTGTCCTGCGAACCGGATATAAAACGGGCGATACGGTCCGGCATTGGAGCGCGGGAGCTGGAATAACGGTAAGCTCAATATCCGTAAATTATGCTCTCGTACCCTTTGAGACGGGATTTGGAACCGCGCATTCGATCGGGCTAAATTACCAGTTTTGAAGAATGTGTGCCAGTTGGCCAAATATGCATGCCATTGCTCTGCTTATCCACTCCAAAGCGGAGCTTAGTTTCACTTCCTAATCTAGTACTTCCTTCCAGAGCAGAGCGCTGGAAGGAGATCAAAATAGTGGGTTACACCTCGTCTTCGGGCAACTCATCGAGTTCGCCAAATGCTTCTTTCCAGAAAACAATAGCTCCGATCAGTACTCCTTTCAGGATAAAGGCCGAGAATACGATCATGAGTCCGACCTCCTGGAAAAAGAGAATCAGAATACCGTAAAATATGAACAGGGCCAACTTGCCCTTGTTCTTTTGGATGGATTCGCGGTCAAAACTCGGAATCTTGTCAAATGGAATGGTACTGACCATCAAAAACGAGAGCAGAACAATAAGAGGAACCAAAACTGTATTCAGTCCGTACTCGAACCCTTCGAAAATTTCGAGCTGATTGTAAAACGTAAGATAAAAAGCGGCAATCATCAGCGCCTGACCGGGAATGGGAAGTCCTTTAAAAAAGTCACTTCGCGTTTCCTGCACATCCACATTATAGCGGGCCAGCCGCACCGCGCCGCAGATGGGCGGAAGCGCGCTGAGGATAATACCTACAAACGGCATGCCCCCCAATCCAAAAGTATATAACAGAAAACCCGGCGCAACACCAAATGAGACGACATCACTGATGGAGTCGAGCTCAATACCGAACTGGCTGGTTGCATTGGAAAGACGTGCCATAAAACCGTCCAGGGCATCAAACAGCCCGGCGAAAACAATAAGCCACGCTCCAAAAAAGAGCCGTCCTTCGGCTATGCTGATGATAGCCAAAAAGCCGCAGAAAAGATTCATCAGCGTAAAGAAACTGGGAATAATTGTGCGGGGAATTTGTTTCCGCTTACGTCCGTTTTGCTTCTTTTTTTGTTTCCTTCGACGGCGAAAGCGTTTCCATTTTTGTATGGGGTATTTCATGTCATCCGTTAATCGTAGCTAAAATTGTTTCTCCGGCCACGGCTTTTTCTCCTTCCGAAACATTTATCTCAACATCCACCGGAATAAGTATATCCATTCTTGAGCCAAACTTCATCATTCCAAATCGTTCGCCTGCTTTCAGCTCATCCCCTACCTCCAGGTGATAGACGATACGGCGTGCTAAAAATCCCGTAATTTGCCGGAAGAATATTTTCTTCCCGGAGGGATGCTTTACCCCAAAATCGGCTCGTTCATTCATTTCCGAAGCCCGGTGATCGAACGCAACCAGGAAAATACCCGGCACATATTCCAGATACTCCAGGGTGCCCGTTACTGGCAGGCGGTTGACATGGACATCCATAGGAGAAAGAAAAATACTGATCTGCGTGGCCGGACCTTTAATGTACCGATCTTCTTCCACCTCTTTGATCTGCACAATATTCCCGTCGGCCGGAGAAAGAACGTAGTTGTCGCCCTCGGTAATATCCCGATCCGGATCCCGAAAGAAAAAGAGAATAAACGCAACCAGCAGCGCCATCGCCGTGTAAAGGATATAGGCCGTCCAGTGAGGCTCGATGTAGCGAGCGATACCACTGACAATAAGCGCAAAAATGATAGTTACGAATATGGTGGTATATCCGTCGCGTGCAAACATATGATAATTTCTTTTAGCCGAACTGTCTGAGAATATCGTTAAAAGTTACGAAAATGAAGAGCCCAATAATGATGAGAAAGCCGATCTGCTGAAGGACCATACGCACCTTCGGAGAAGGTTCACGGCGGGTAACTCCTTCATAAATCAAAAACATCAGATGCCCCCTGTCGAGCACCGGGATCGGCAGAATATTCACAATGGCAAGCGTAATACTCAGGAAAGCTGTTATATTCCAGAATCCAACAGCTCCGCCTGTATCGGTGGCCTGCTTTGTTACATTGGCAATAGCCACCGGTCCCCCAAGATTTTCACGGACAGAAATATCCCCGGAAAACATTTTTCCAAATCCCTGGGTAATAGCCATCAGGGTAGCCGTTGTTTTTTGAACCCCTACATTAACCGATTCAAGAACACCATAATTGAACTGCTCGATTTCAAAAACGGATGTCGGATTGGGGGAGTAAATACCAATCTTGTTATCACTGTCGGGAATGAGCGTAAACTGCCGCTCTTGTCCTCCCCTGTTAACCATTACGGTAAGTGAATCCTGGGACTGGGTGATCTTTTCCACTACCTGTTGCCAGTAGTTGACCTCTTGATTATTGATAGTCGTTATGACGTCTCCGCCTTTTATTCCGGCTTTTGCAGCAGGGCTGCCTTCCAC
>CAYQXO010000176.1:0-3686 GCA_964421495.1 uncultured Balneolaceae bacterium
GGGGCAAACGGCCGCTCTGAGAACTAAAAATTTTTCGAACGGATCAGAGTAAATGCAAGAATGCATGAATTTGCTAGTGACTAAGGAGGATCCGGCAAAGCCGCGAGAAAAAATTTTCAATCGAAAGAGCGGCCGTTTGCCCCGGTCTTTCAAAGGGCTCTCAAAAAACAATAAACCCGTTCCCCATGGCCAAGAACTCGAGGAATCTTCATCGGAAAAAATGCACACCCTGCAGCGGCGATACCCCGGTATTGACCGGATCGGAGCTGGAGGCCTACTACCAACAACTGGATGACGAATGGGAACTTGTCGACGAACATCACCTGCACCGGAAGTACTCATTCGACAATTTCCGGGACGCCCTGGAATTCACCTATGAGATCGGAACCATGTCGGAGGAAGAAAACCACCATCCCCATATTCAACTAAGCTGGGGAAAAGTCGAGGTTACCATTTATACCCATGCCATTGACGGGCTGTCGGAAAACGACTTTATATGGGCGGCCAAGGCAGATAATTTATATTTTTAATGCACGTGGAATAATATTTTTTTAGTTTAACGTTATAAGGAATGGATAGGTTGGTTGGAAGTCTGTCATGTTTATACACAACTATTGTGAAATCCCGACAGACTTTGCCATATATCCCGTTATATCCTTTATGCAGTTAATGACTAATTCAGTCACATTATCGTAAAAGCTATGAAAGCAACAGCAAACAATATCGATTTACGACGTGTTTCCAGGCATGCATCCGCTCCCTCCCCGGTATGTTGCTGCTGTTGTTGTTGCTGTCTATAACAGCTGTGTCGGTCTGATCTCTTCCCTTACGACCGAATCCCTCACACATCCTTACATCAGTCAACGGCTTATATCCGTTGGATACAGGTCGAAAGGCGTTCCCGCTTTGAAACTCTCATTATTTAATCATGTCTCATACAACCATCCATCACAAATCACTTCTTTCCGAGGTCGAGCGACTCGGTTCCTATATTGGTAATACGCCGCTCTATCCTGTACGTAAACTGCACCAGAGTGAGGGGGTCAAGATATTTGCCAAGGTTGAGTGGCAGCAATTCGGGGGAAGTGTCAAGGCGCGGCCGGCTTACGGTATCGTACGAGATGCTATTCGCGAAGGCTCCCTGACCGGATCGGAACATCTGCTTGACGCCACCAGCGGAAATACCGGCATCGCTTACGCCCACATGGCCGCCGCCCTGGATCTGCCCATCACCCTTTGTCTGCCCGAAAACGCGTCGGAGGAACGTAAAAAGCGATTAAAAGCCCTGGGCGTCGAAATCTGCTACACTTCGCGTTCCGGCGGGACCGACGAGGCGCAGGAAAAAGCCCGGGAACTCGCGGCTTCAGAGCCCGGTAAATATTACTATGCCGATCAATACGGCAACGAAAGCAATTGGCGCGCCCATTTTGAGACGACCGGACCGGAAGTCATCCAGCAAACCGACGGGGAGGTCACCCATTTTGTAGCTGGTCTGGGTACGACCGGGACCTTTATGGGTACCGGACGTCGTCTTCGCTCATATAACGAGCATATATCCCTCGTCGGACTGCAACCCGACCTCGCCATGCACGGACTGGAAGGCTGGAAACACATGGAAACGGCCAACACCCCTGAAATTTATGATGCTCAATTAGCTGATGAACACAGGTCTGTCAGTACGGAAAAAGCGTATGAATACGTGAAAAAAGCGGCCCGTGAAGAGGGATTGCTTCTAAGTCCCTCCTCCGCCGCCAACCTGGCCGGGGCCGTGGAGGTAGCGAATGAAATCGAGGAAGGCATCGTCGTCACCGTATTCCCCGATGACGCCTCCAAGTATCGAGAAATTATGGAACAACTGTTTTAACCGGGAAAATCCACAACGTTAAACGATATCGCATGAGCGACTGGAAATTAAAGATAGGCAAGGAAGTCTTTCGACAAATGCACAAGCATGCCGAGCACGATTACCCGGACGAATGCTGCGGATTTTTGTACGGTAAATTTATCGACGATGAGAGTCGCAAGGTGACAGAAATTCGACCGGTAACCAACGCCAAAACGGGGGATAAAAGTAAACGCTTTCAAATTGATCCCAGGGATTATCAAAAAGCCGAGCAATATGCGGTGCAACAAGATTTGGATCTTGTAGGCGTTTATCATTCGCACCCGGATCACCCGGCCCGTCCCTCGGATCATGACTTGAAACAGGCATTGCCGGTTTTTTCGTATATTATTATCAGTGTCCAAAACGGGGTGGCCAAAGAAACCACCTCCTGGAGAATTGCTGATAGCGAAGAGTTTCAGGAAGAAAAAATATTGGAAACCATTACAAACCCATAAATCAAATAATATTTATAATCATGGCTAAAATTGTCATACCGACTCCACTGCGAAAATTCACGGATCAGCAAAGGGAATACGAAACCGACGCCTCCACGGTGAAAGAGTCGCTCGTCAAACTTACCGAAGCGTATCCCGAATTGGAGGAAAATCTGTTGGATGAGAACGGGGAGGTCCGTTCCTATGTGCGTATCTACATTGGAGACGATGAAATAGGCGAGCTCCAGAATGGAGAAACGCCGGTTGAAGAGGATACCGTGATAAGCATCGTACCGGCCATCGCCGGAGGCGGTCATTGTTTATAGATCTGATATGCCTCGGAGCTGTAACATGACTTTTTATAAAAAACTAAACCAACGAGATTATAACCATTATGTCTACGAATGAAATTGAATTTGAAAAAAATGAACTACCTCGCTATGCCCGGCACCTGACTATACCGGAGTTTGGCATGGAGGCGCAGAAGAAACTGAAAGCATCCAGGGTATTGGCGATTGGAACCGGCGGACTCGGGAGTCCCATGCTTCAATACCTGGCGGCTGCCGGCGTCGGAACAATTGGCATCATCGACTTCGATGTCATCGAGTCCAGCAATCTGCAGCGCCAGGTGCTGTTCGGCGAGTCGGACGTGGGTAAATCCAAGGTAAAAGTGGCCCGCGAAAAACTACTCGATATCAATCCGCACATCAACATCGAAGTCCATGAAACGCGGTTGACCTCCGAAAACGCCCGTGACATATTGGGCGGCTATGACGTGGTGGCCGACGGGACCGACAATTTCCCCACCCGCTACCTGGTCAACGATGCCTCCATTTTCCTGGGGATCCCCAACGTGTACGGTTCCATTTTCCAGTTTGAGGGACAGGTATCGGTGTTCAACTATACCGACGAGGACGGCGAAACCGGTCCCAACTATCGCGATCTCTTTCCCACCCCCCCGCCGCCGGGCCTGGTTCCCAATTGTGCAGAAGCCGGCGTATTAGGTGTACTTCCGGGCATTATCGGGAGTCTGCAAGCCAACGAAGTCATCAAGGTCCTTACCGGCATCGGAGAACCGCTGGTGGGTCGCCTGTTCCTGTTTGACGCCCTCACGTTTGAATCGCGGACCGTCAACGTCAAGAAAAACCCGAAAAATCCGGTAACCGGCGATAATCCCACCATTACCGAACTCATCGATTATCAAGAATACTGTGGTGTTCCCGGTGAAGATGAGGAAGAAGACGAAATTCCGGAGATCACCGTCCAACAACTTAAAGAAAAGTTTAACAATGGCGATGATTTTCAGCTGATAGATGTGCGTCAGCCGTACGAATACGATATATCGAATTTAGACGGCGAACTCATCC
>CAYQXO010000177.1:0-3637 GCA_964421495.1 uncultured Balneolaceae bacterium
AAATGAACGAAAAAGAAGAATTTGATAAAATATTGAAGATATCCAATAATTACTTTGGCTATTTTATTACATTTTCTTACATATATATCGGCATAATAGGAATAGTATTAGCTTACCTAACTAAAGCAAGTTCTTTTAAAGACAAACTATTCATAAACATTTTCGGAAATATAATACATGTATCCGTCTTAGCAATATCAATCGTAGGTCAAATATATTTTAATAAACTAATAAATAGAGGGATTGAATTGTGCGAAAAATTAAATATCGAAGAAGTTTACTTCAAAGGTCCAGCTATCATTGGTAAAATATTTATTGTTTCGATAATATTAATATTACTTTTTTGGAATGTGTTCTTTTTATATTTTATGTAAATGTAAAAATTATAGCATTGAAATTTTTCCCGGCTTAACGAACTCAGAAATACGGTCGCTTTCAACCGGTATACCGCGACCGCTGATCGATTGATTGGCCAGCACCGCAAAAGAGAGGGCCTCCCGGGCGTGCGGATCGACTCCCAGGGTTTCAAACGAGTGGACGGACCGAGTGCCGATTCGGTCCGTCAACCCACGCATAAGGGTCCGGTTATGAAGGCCGCCTCCACTGACATAGAGGGAGGCGTTATCCAGGTCATCGCTCCCGTATGTTTTCAGCGTCCGTACGATCGACTCCACCGTAAAACGGGTCAGGGTGGCTATAACATCTTTGCCATCCATATCTTCCCGGTTGATCTCCCGCATCTGTTTGAAGACCCATTGCAGGCTGAATGCTTCCGGCCCGGTCGACTTGGGCATGGGACATCCGAAAAACGGATGGTCCAGGAGTCGATCGAGTAATGCTTCTTGTACGTCCCCTTCCTCAGCTATTTCTCCGGAATCATCATAATCCCGCTTCGGAAAATAATATCGCACCGCCGCGTCGATCAGCGTATTTCCGGGTCCCGTGTCACTATAACCAAATGCGTTTTGCTCCGGGGGGGGCTCCCGTTTCCCGAGCCACGTAAAATTCGCAATACCCCCGATATTCAACAGAAAGCGTGCCTCAATCGGCGAACTGAACAGCAGGCGGTCCACAAACGGGGTTAGCGGCGCCCCTTCCCCGCCGGCGGCGATCATTTTTTGTCGAAAATCGCTGATCGTTATCACCCCGGCCGATCGGGCAATTTGGTCCCCGTCCCCGATCTGCAACGTGGCGGCACAGCTCGCTTCGGTTGACGGCTCATGAAATACAGTTTGTCCGTGACTGGCAATCAGATCTACTTCATTCGCCGGTATCTCCCATTCCTCCAAAAGTTCCCCGGTTTGCTCCCCGTACCACCGACCGAGATCGCGGTGAAGTTCAGCGAGCTCCTGTTGATCGATTTTCCGGCGGAACGCCACCTTGTCCAGGCGACGGCGATACGAGCCTGGATAGGATATCGTCTTAAATCTCTCCACCCGCGCCGTGGTGTCAAAACCAACTCCCTCCACCCTGCACAGGGCCACATCAAGGCCATCGCACGAAGTACCCGCCATTAAGCCTACCATCATTTTCTCGCTGCGTTCAGCAATCTCCCGCAGCGATCTGAGCTTCTCATTCATGTTATGAATCTCCCAATCTTTCGGGTATTTTGCTGCCAACATGATCCTGTAATACATATCATACAAAAGATGAGCGAACTTAACGAATCCGACTACGAAGCTTTCTACGAAGATCTGGAAATATTGGTCGATACGTTACGCAAAGTTTTCGGGGCCGAAAAATCACGCTATTACTTTAACGATGAGGAGAATACGCTCTACGTGGAAATCGGGGGACTGGAAACGCTGAATGAGGATGAAATCGAGGAAGCGGCCAACCCGGTTCTGGAGGAGTTGGACCTGGACCTGGATGAAGTGCTGTTATTGCCCTATCGGTAAATCCACCGCAAACTTGTCTGCCTTAACTCGAATACCTCAATCGAGAAACAAGAGGATCAAACAATCCGAATTTCAGGTTCCAAACTCAATTCGTAATTTGCTTTTTCTGGCACTAACAAAATTTCCATTATCATGAAGCGTGTCGGCACCCGTAAGTATGAATTGAGATGTATTGCCTGCAATGCATTGAATGATGAACGCGAGACGACCACCTACTGTACGGAATGCGGGAGTGTGTTGACGATCCGCTACCCGGAGGCGCATCCCCACATTCAATATCCTATCGACCAAGCCGACGCCGATCCGCTGAAATCAACACTCTCTCCCCTGGTTTCCTTGCCGGGTCTTTCCCGGGAGTACCAGGCTGACTTACATGCCAAACTGGATTTTTATCATCCCACCGGCTGTTTTAAGGACCGGGGCAGCTATATCGAGGTCCAAAAGGCCCTGGAAATGGAAAAGGAAGCAATCTGTGTAGCCTCGACCGGAAATATGGCCGCTTCTGTATCGGCCTATGCCTGTTTTTTTGACCTTCCCTGCTTCATCTTTGTTCCCGAAAAAACCGAGGAGGCCAAACTGGCCCAAGCCATGATTTACGATGCCAACATTATCCGTATCAAAGGGGATTTTTCCATCTGCGAAAATATTTGTCACAAGTTCTCCCGCCACAACGATTATTACCTGGCGGGCGATTATGTGTTTCGGGGAGAGGGACAAAAAGTCTTTTCCTATGAGCTCCACGAACAGGGCGATCCTCACTACGATTACATCTTCATACCCATTGGATGCGGGACCAACTATGCCGCTATCTGGAAGGGATTCAAGGAGATGCAGGGCGGCGGACTCATTGATAAACTTCCCCGACTGGTGGCGGTCCAGGCTGAACACTGTTCCCCGGTCGTGGAAGGTATTAACAAGCGTAAAAAAGTGATTGCCGAAAAAGTCAATACGATGGCTACGTCCGCCGCCGTACCGGACCCGGTGGATTTTCAGAAAGTGCTGGAGGCCAAGGAGGAATCCGACGGACTGGCTGTCACGGTGACGGAAAATGAAATTCTTTCCGCCTTGCGCGAAATGGCGGTGGTCGAGGGACACTTCACCGAGCCGGCGAGTGCCCTGCCGCTGGCAGCCTTCAAAAAACAGCGGGAGGCTTTTGAAAACAGCAAGTGTCTGTTTGCATTAACGGGAACCGGCCTCAAGGATACCCGTGTGGTAACCAAACACTCCCTGGCCTCACCGGTGCTACCTCCTGACCTGGAACAGGTTCAGCATTTTGTTGAATCGGGATACTTGTCGATGCAAAAACGCGCCTGGGGCGAGTCGCGCGAAACGCTGGTTGCCAACCTTAAAATGGATCCGGAGCACGAGAAACTCTACAATCATTACCTGAGCCGAATTCATCAAAAAGGCAAAACGCTCACCCGTGAAGAAACCGAAACGCTCCAATCACTCGTTTACGGAGAAGAAACGGGCCTCAAGTATCCCGTCAGGGTTACCGACTACAAATTGACGATGCATATGCACGGACTGGTAAAAGCCGAGGTCAAAATGGAGGTTGACGGCGTGGAACAGGAGAGCATCGCGCAGGGAGTAGGTCCGCTCGACGCCGTTTTATCGGCCGTAAAATCCAAAAGTGATGCCCTGCTTCCGCTGGAAATTACAGACCACAAAGTCGAAATGCTCAGTCCCGATACCGAATCGCTGGTCGTGGCCACGCTCAAACTGGAAAATGGGGAGCA
>CAYQXO010000178.1:0-3624 GCA_964421495.1 uncultured Balneolaceae bacterium
ACGCCTTCCTGCTGCCATGCATACTGGTCATTACCCAGACGAAATTGATCAATATGGGCGACCAGAGCGGAGTCACCAATTTGAGTATAGGTATTCAGATCAAATACGACATCTCCTTCATCCTGTTCCACGCGGTGGTTGTAATGAATTGAATCTCCCGCCAACTGAAATTCCCCCCGATAGTTCTGCAAATGCGTATTTTGGTAGGAAAGTCCGCCAAACTCGGCTTCCGTATTAAAACTACCGAAATCACTCAAAGAACGTCCGTACACAAAATTACTTGTCAGCTTCAATATCGGGTTATCCAATACCAAATCTCCTATTTTCATTTGACGATCCCGAAGAGTTCCCCGTATCAGCATTTTGCTGGAATCCGCCGTGATTTTGGCATTAAACGAAGAATGGCTCTCCAAAGCCGGTAAATCCTCGATGTACCGGTTAATCAACCCGATATCTTTCATTTGAACATCTGCGGTCAGATTCACGGGATTAATGGCAGTGGATGGGGCATCGATATCCAACTCCCGCCTGGAAGAATCCATCAGAATACGGGTGCTAAATTTTTCAACAAGATAAGGTTTCCAATGTTTATAGAGGTCTGATATGGGTCCGGGAGCCACGTCACCGGCAATTTCGAGATCGACCAGCGTACTGGTAAGACGAAATAACCTGTTTCCCGTACCGGGCTCGTCGAGGTCCGCATAAAACGCATGGGGTTGAATCGTGTCGCCCTTGATAGTCGAGGTACCGATATCTATACTGGCTTGTCCATATAGGCCGGCAAGCGACCGACCCGCTAGTTCGAGATTATATTCCAGATTCAATTTTGTAGGCGCAACCACGGTATCCTTTATGAAATGCCGCAGATTAAGATTCCGCGCCGATCCCTGATATTGCAACTTGGCGGGAGTGCGCTTCATATCCAGCCACCCCTCTCCCCGGATACGCTCTCCCCGCGGATTTTTCAGGGTAAAGGAAGGTTCCAGAAATCCATCTATATAATTAACCTGAAAACGAATCTCCTCGAGGGGTAATCCCCTCACGGAACTATTGGTCAACGAACCCTCCAGGTTCCATACAGCGTCATCCCATTGTACACCCATTCCATTCGCCGAAACATCAAAACTCAAATTACTGGAAGGCAGGTCCCTTCGACCAGACCAACCGGCCATATTCAACGAGTCGACGCTCACATTTCCCTGATACGAATAGGGAGGTTGCAATGATGTACTCCAATTTCCGGATAAACGACCATTATCCGAGACCAGCGCCAGTTGGGCCCTCAGCGAATCCGTTGATCCGCTTGCTTTTCCATTCCCCTCTATATATTTCCATTCACCATCCGTCCAGGGGTTTCCGTCACCGATCAGTCGCATCAGATCCTTTCGGACGACGACCATGGTATCCATTGCTACTCGATACGTAAAGGAGGTTTTATCATACAGATTATGTAAATGGCCCTTTAATGAAACACGGGTGTCATTCAGAGACAGATCAAACTTCTGGAGCTGTAATGAATCGTGATCGCCGTTTATACTCCCCCGCAACCCGATACTTTCATCCACTTCCTGTATTTCTTCCGCTTGTAACAGATCCCCCCACTCCTTGAGATTAACCATAGCGGTATCAACATTCATATTATACTGCGCCTGTTGAAGGCTGGTAAAGGCGTTACCCTCCCATAGTTGAATATCCTTTAAGCTTCCGGTTAAACGCAGGGTCGACTTATCCGTTTGGACCTCAAATCCGTTTAATTCCAGCAAGGAATCCTCCATAAACAGTTGTCCCGAAGAGGTAACGCGACCTATAGAAGAAGGTAATAAAGTGCTGAAATGCTCAATATCCAGGAATTGTTGCTCCCCGGTAAGTTCAACGTATAAGGACAAGTTTATCGAGTCAGCAATTAACGGCCGGGGCAAATTCCAGACGTTAGGTTTCTCCCCCTGAAACCGATCAATAGTGAGACGCCCCCCTTTAACATTTAAATAAGGAGCGACCACACTTATTCTTGAAAACAAATTGTCCCGAACTTTCGACTTGTTCTGCCGCCTTTTTGTGAGTACATCCTGGATGGTGTACCCTGCCGTATCGCTGTTTATCAAATGAATGCGCGGTCTCATAATATCCAGTTGATTAACAACCAGGTTTCGCCGAAAAAGCTCGGTCAGATCCAGTTGCACCGATACGGTATCCACCCGAACCGGAGGGGTCGGGGTTTCCTGCGAGTTTGAAGAGTCGGGAGCATGAAGGGTAACGCCGTTGAACCGAAAATTGAAGGGAAGCAGTCCCTCAAGCTCAGTAATCTCCAATGCTCCCCGGAATTCTTGATTAAATTCATCCTGCAATCGATTCGCAATGTATTTCTGCGTCGATTCCAGTTGAAGGAGGCCAAAAGCTCCTCCCCCCACCAGGAGAATCAAGCCGAGCAGCACCAGGAAAGTGCGCCAGAAATAAATCCAGGTTTTATAAACCCAGTGTAACATTCAAATCAGGTGTTATGGGTTAAAAATTGCATCCTTATTCCTCAACGATCTCTACGAAATCACTGAAACTGTTCTAATGCGTATTGCCAGGCTTCACGTAATTTACTGTGATCTTCCCAATCGGTAACGTAAGGGTGCTCCCAATCTTGTAATAAAACCAGCCGCATCGTATTTCTGCGAATTTTCTTATCGAAATACATGCGATCAATCAGCTCATCAATCCGCGACTCAATCCCGGAGGTATCCAGATCGTACAAACTATTAAATGTTTGCAGCCGTTTATAGTCGAGGTCAGCTCCCGCTTCATGAGAAGTATACAGGGCGGCGTGCATTCCGAGGAATACCGCCTCGCCGTGGGAAAATCGACCATAATCGGTCAGGCTCTCCAGGGCATGTCCAAAGGTATGTCCAAAATTCAGATAGGCTCGTATACCGGATTCCCGTTCGTCCTGTTCAACGATGTCGGCTTTTATCCTCATACTTTTACTGATGATACCGCGCCACTCGGACGGTTTATTGAAGGTTTTTTGGCTCGTCAGTTGCTCGCATTCCTCAAAAATTTCCCGATCCGCTATGGCCGCGTACTTCAATATCTCACTTAATCCATTCACCCACTCTTTATCATCGAGTGTTGTTAAAAATGACAGGTCTCCAAATACCGCCTCCGGCTGATAAAAACTTCCAATCAAATTTTTGCCCGTAGCATGGTTGATTCCCGTCTTTCCCCCGATCGAGCTATCCACCATGGCCAGCAGGGTGGTGGGCATATGAACCAGCGGTATCCCCCGGAGCAGCGTGGCAGCCGCAAAACCGGCCAGGTCACCCGTAACCCCCCCGCCAATCGCCAGCAAGGGCGTACCGCGCCGCACTTTCTGATCCAACATCTGATCGCAGATCTGCCGCCACTGGGTCACACTCTTGCTCTGCTCTCCCTCGGGCACCACATACCAGTTGACGTTCTCGAATCCGTCTACCAGCTCAACCTTAATACGATCTCCATGATGCAGATAAACGTTATGATCGATGACCACGGCCAGGCGATCATTGCCGAAACGCTCCGTAAGTCGGTCCGCTATATCGGCAAGCATGTTTTCTCCGGTATAAATTGAATAATCTATCCGGGAATCCAATGACAACTCAG
>CAYQXO010000179.1:0-3623 GCA_964421495.1 uncultured Balneolaceae bacterium
TTCCTCGATCGTTAACAGATCCCACCGCACCTTGTTGTTTGGGACGTCCGGTTTGATCCCAATATAGTGTTCGATCAGCTGGGCAATCGGTCCGTCGGCACTCCAGCCTACAAAATCGGAGCGCGACCAGGGCTGTCCGGGTCGCACGTATTCGGGACTGTAATTTTCATAAACGGTTTCCTGATCCCGGAATACGATGGATTGATTGTTGATGTGATTCTGCACAATCTCGCGGGCCAGCTTGTGCTCTCCGTTGGCTTCAAGCCCTTTGACAATCATATGGTTGGTGGGCGCCCATACGCTGCCCTGCCAGTAATATCCCTCCGGATGATAGGCATCCTCGTCGGCGGCGGTCGTCGGAATCCGGTGCGGGCGGTTGAAAGAACGCGGATCGTTGAGGTGCCTGACCAGTCCCTCTACATGCCGGGGTTCGGCAATTCTTCCCCATAAGGGCCAGAAGCTGGCTACGGTCTTGGTTTTCAGGAAAGAACCGTCCCGGTCAATATCCCAGTAGATCTGATCTTCTTCGCTCCACATATCCCGGTTGACCAGCGTCTTTAATTCGTCATGCAACTGCTGGAATTCTTGCTCGGTCTCCCGATCGCCAGTCAGGCGGGCAAGGCGGATCATATACCAGGCCGACAAGGCCATGTTACCGTTGTAATCCACGAATCCCCACGGTGGATAAAAGCCCCGCGCTTTGGTCCGCGGCGAATTGTCCATGCCGCTGCTCAAACCGGACCAGTAAAAATGTCCGTTGCGCCGGCGTCGATGTTTGCGGACCCAGCGCGAGTAATTTTTTAGAATGGGAAGTACGCGTTCAATGCGCGAATCGTCGCCGGTCACCTGGTAGTATTCATACTCGCTCCAGGCGAACAGGGGATTCCGGGTGAAATTGATGGCGTCCTTGGAATGGGTGTTCTCTCCGCCGGCCCCGATCACCCCGTCGATGGCGCCGTCGGGATTCTGGGCATTATAGAAATTGTCCAGGCTTTCAATATTGGGAAGCCCTCCCTGGGAGTATTTGGCCCAGGCCAGGGCAAAGCAGGTATCCCACTGAAAAATACGTTCGTCAAAACCTTCATCGATAAACCAGTCCACGAAGCCGTTTTCCTCGGTACCCAGGTCCGAGTTTTCCAGTCCCAGGACCCAGCACTTGTCGTACATGTTCACCAGGTCGGGCCGGGAGGGCAGGACCGGCCGGGGCACTTTTTCGAGTAGCTTTTCGGCTGAAATCGGTTTTTCGTCAAGGGGAAGCTTACTTTTACGTTGGCCGGTCGAATGTGCCTGGCCGGAAG
Source organism: uncultured Balneolaceae bacterium (assembly GCA_964421495.1). GTDB lineage: Bacteria > Bacteroidota > Rhodothermia > Balneolales > Balneolaceae > CAJXOW01. Next base: position 1,299 of record CAYQXO010000179.1, read on the forward strand.
AGGTGAGTATATAGGGAAATCCCAGGGCCAGGGGAATTGATTTTAGAAATGATCGGCGATTCCAGCTTTTGTCGGTTTTATCGGATGATTGTGAGCTCATGGATGGTGGATCGTATTGATTGTTTAAAAGATTGATCAGCCTGCAAGTTATAGCCTGTCATTAATAAGAATTAAAATAAACCATTTTGGCAACAATAGTCAGAAATGTCCGGCGAGTCAATGTGGACTTGCGCCGAAAGTCTGTCAGATTTTTGAATATATGACGTTACGTGAAGAATGTGCGAAGCTTTGATAAGTAACCGGAGATCAAGGTGTCGACTCAGATTGGTATTCCATTGAATTCCGATTGCACGTATAAACAGATAATAAAAAAATTCCAGGTAAACGGTAGATCGAAAAAGGGAGTGAACCTAATTGTTGTCCCGCATTTCCTGCAGTTTCTCCTCCGGAATGACGCCGGTACGGTCGGCCCAGCTCCGGTAGAGTGATTTTAATTGTTCGGTTTTTTCGGGGTATTGAGAGGCCAGGTTGTTCATTTCGGTGCGGTCTTCGGCCATGTTGTAGAGCTCCCACTTACCGGGAGTGCCGGGTTCGATTTCCCATTGCGACTCGTCCCGGAATACCAGCTTTAATCCATCTTTACGTATGGCCCGGTTGCCGTGATGCTCCCACCCGATATGATCGTGTCCCTCGCGGGAGGATCCTTCCAGGAGAGGCATCAGGCTTTTCCCCTCGAGGGGGTGAATATCATTGCCCCGGTACTGACTGGGATAGGTGGCGCCGGCGGCGTCCAGGCAGGTGGCCATGAGGTCGCTTATATGACCCACTTCGTCGGTCATGCCTCCTTCATTGGCCACCCGGCCGGGCCACGATATGATAAGAGGGGTGGATATGCCCCCCTCGTGAATCCAGTGTTTATACAGTCGAAACGGCGTATTGCTTACATTGGCCCACGGCACGCCGTAACTTTGATACGTGGTTTCCGGACCCGGCATGTGTTCCGGTTTATTGCCGACGTGGACCTTCCGTCCGTCCCGCGTTTCGGTCGGTATGGCGGGAAGATAGCTCCATCGTTCGGACAATCCCTCGGCACTGCCGCCGTTGTCGGCCAGGAAAATCACCATCGTGTTGTCCCGCTCCCCGTTTTCTTCGAGGTAGTCGAGAATTTTGCCGATATTCTGATCCATCCGATCCATCTGGGCGGCATAAACGGCCATGCGTCGGGCTTCCCAGTCTTTATGGTCGGCCTGCTTCCAGGCATCCACCCGCGGATCCCGGGGCGTAAGCGGCCAGTCCGAATCGATAATGCCCTGGTCCATCAATCTCCGGTACCGCTGTTCTCGCAATTGATCCCAGCCTTCCGAGAAAACGCCCTTGTATTTTTCGATGTCCTCCTCCAGGGCGTGCAGGGGCCAGTGCGGGGCGGTGTAGGCCATGTATAGAAAGAAGGGATGGTCCTGTTCGAGATAGCTGTCTATATAATCGATGCCGCGTCGGGTAATGACATCGGTAAAGTAGTACGGATCTTGGCTGATCGATACGGGGTCGTTGCCTTCGTGAAGGAAAGCGGGATCGTAATAGGAGCCGGCCCCGTTGATCATGCCGTAAAAGTCGTCAAACCCCCGCTGCAACGGCCAGGAGTGCTTTTCTTCCAGGGTGTCGACATTGCGGAAGTGGGAGAGATGCCATTTTCCAGCCGCGGCCGACCGGTAGCCCCGCTGTTCCAGCGCTTCAGCCATGGTTACACATCGATTGTTCAATTCTCCGCGGTATCCGTCAATACCGAAATCGCCGGTCATAAGTCCCACTCCCGTCTGGTGCGGATATAACCCGGTTAGAAGGGAGGCGCGGGATGGACAACAACGAGCATTATTATAAAACTGGGTAAAAGTCAATCCCCGGCGAGCCAGCTCATCTATGTTGGGGGTGTTGATCAAAGACCCGAATGATCCCAAATCGGAAAATCCCATATCGTCGGCCATAATCAGAAGAATATTGGGGCGGTCTTCCTGTTGGAAGCTTCGAGAGCAGGCCAGGGCAGGATTTCCAATCATCGAAGTACCCACTATACCGGCCGTGCCTATCCCCGCTTTGCGTAGAAAATCTTTACGATCCATAATGGTGTGTCCAGCAATTGATTTTATAAAAAACATCGAATTGCGAGAGCGCCTGGAAAAACGCGGGGAGATCCCGACAGCTGTCGGGAAGGGAAATTCGGCTGTTGACTGCTTTACCTGGGTATGGATCTAAAATAACGGCTTTTTGGTGTTGTTATATATTTGCCATTATGCCGAACAACCCAAGTGCTTCAGACCCCTCCCCGCG
>CAYQXO010000180.1:0-3614 GCA_964421495.1 uncultured Balneolaceae bacterium
AATCGAACCCGGGTCCGGAGTGGGGAACCTGAAAGCATCTACATGTTTATTCACAGTTTCTTTTATTCGCCCGGTGGTTTGCCCTGTGAACGGCGTCACCCGACTAGACCGGAATTGGGTCTCGCACGTGACGCCCGGCCGACGTCACATGCTATCCTGCCTTGAGTCGACGCTCCAACGGGACCGACAGGCAAATCCCGTCAGAACGGTACGGCTGACTATGCAGCCATACGGTAATTGTAATTGTTGCCAATTACGGTTTCCATTCGTTGTTTAACGAGTGCCGAATGGCAAACTCGACATGCAGCTTTAGACTCGTACCACTCCGTCGAATCCAATGCATCCCCAATTTTCATAGAACTGTCTCAATTCGCCTACTATAAACGCGACCTGACCTCGGTTTATTTTATGCTTCCCATACCACGGATTTGCGGGTTCCGGGCGGGCGGTTCTGAAGCTGGAAATATCCAGCCGTTCGACGCTTTGCATGGTTAATCATCCTATACCTTACTTGTCGCTAACATAAGCATTTTGCTTTTGGCTGCATAATTCAAATGCTTCAGAACCGCCCGCCCGGAACCCGCAAATCCGTGGTATAGTCATTTTTCCAACAGAGTCCAATTTGAATTACATTTCATATTCCGTACACTGTAAAATTCGTATATACAGCTCGCCCCGATTTATCCGTTAATATACTCGTTCGGTCTCTCATTGACTATTAAGATTTAATCACGAATTGTTACTAATGACTCGTTTTCTGCTGGCTTTTCTCATATTGGCACTCGCCGCACCCGATCTTCAGGCACAAAACGATGGCGCTTTTTCCCTGGCCCGCATCAAATACCGGGGTGGCGGCGATTGGTATAATAATCCCTCCTCGCTGAAGAACCTGATCAGCTTTACCCGCGAAAATGCTCCCCTTACCATTCAGTCTGACTATGACGACGTATCGCTGGGCAGCCAGGATCTTTATCAGTACCCGTTTGCTTTCATGACGGGGCACGGCAATATTTCGATCAACGAGGCGGAGGCCCGGAATCTTCGCAATTACCTGGATAACGGGGGATTTCTCTACGTGGACGACGATTACGGTCTGGATGAACATTTCCGGAACATGATCCAGCAGGTCTATCCCGACGAGGAGCTCGTTGAAGTGCCGTTTTCGCATCCCATCTATCACCAGTTGTACGATTTTCCGGACGGACTGCCCAAAATTCACAAGCATGACGGCAAACCACCGCAGGGATTTGCCATTTTTCGCGAGGGACGAATGGTACTTTTCTATACGTATGAAACCAATCTGTCGGATGGATGGGCCAATCCCGACGTCCACAACGATCCGCCGGAAGTCCGCGAAAAAGCGCTCCAAATGGGGGGCAACATTCTAATATATGCCCTTACCAACCACCGTTGAGCCACAATAGCATCCCCCCTGTTTCTCAACGTCTTCCGATATTTTTTAACTCTGCCGCCAAAAGTTAAACCTGGAAATCCCTCGACCGTTCTATCATTATATAGATCATTATATAGATCACACTTTTCCCAAACCGGCCAATCCCCCGGAAATGATTTTCTTGAGAGCTTTTTTTTCCAGATATTGTCTGGGTTAATGGATCAAATAAATTGGATAATGAGCAGTTTTAACTGCATTTTTATGTAATCTCTGCGGCAGGTATTTAATTCAAAAACAGACTCCATTATGATCATTCCCATCGCCAGCGACCACGCCGGGTTCGAGGCTAAAGAAAAAGTCAAAAAAATATTGGAAGAATCGGACCATATGCCGGTCGATTTTGGCACCCATTCGGAGGATTCCGTCGACTACCCGGAGTTTGCCGTACAGGTGGCTCGCGATATCAACCAGGGGGAGCATGAGCTTGGCATCCTGATATGCGGCAGCGGACAGGGCATGTGTATGACGGCGAATAAATACCCGAACGTCCGCGGTGCGCTGGTGTACAACACCCACTCGGCCGAAATGAGCCGCAAACACAATAATGCCAACTTGCTGTGCCTGCCGGGTCGGGAGCTGGACGGCGATCAGCTCCGGGAAATCGTACATACCTGGCTGGAGTCGAAATTTGAGGGCGGCCGGCACGAGCGACGCGTCAACAAAATTCATTCGTTAACTCAAAATTAAGAAATTCGCGATTTTCTCATGAAAAATCTTAAGGTTCAGGACCCTGAAGTTTACCAGGTGATCGAGAAGGAAACGGATCGACAAAATTATAACCTCGAACTCATCGCATCTGAAAACTTCGCTTCCCGTGCCACGATTGAAGCCATGGGAACGGCCCTTACCAATAAATACGCCGAGGGCTATCCCGGCAAGCGCTATTACGGGGGATGCGAGTTTGTCGACCAGGCGGAGGAGCTGGCCCGCGAGCGGGCTAAAAAACTTTTCGGGGCCGAATATGTGAATGTCCAGCCCCACTCGGGCGCCCAGGCCAACGCCGCGGTCTATCTGACGTATATGAACACTGGCGAAACGCTGCTGGGACTGGATCTGTCGCACGGGGGACACTTAACCCACGGGTCGCCGGTGAATTTTTCGGGCATCCTTTATGATTCCAAGTTTTACGGCGTCGAAGAGGATACCGGGCTGATCGACATGAATAAGGTCCGGGACCAGGCCAAAGAGGTCCAGCCCAAGATGATTTCGATCGGCGCCTCGGCGTATCCGCGTGACCTGGACTATGAAGCGTTCCGCGATATAGCGGATGAAGTGGGGGCGTTTCTCTGGATGGACATGGCCCACACCGCCGGCCTGATTGCCGCGGGCATTTTGAATGATCCCCTGCCCTATTGCGACGTAGTGACCACAACCACGCATAAAACCCTGCGAGGTCCCCGGGGCGGCATGATTTTGCTGGGCAACGATGCGGAAAACACCCTCGGCAAAGTCGCCCGGAAGTCCGGTCGGACCAAAAACTGGAGCGAACTCATCGATTCGGCGGTATTTCCCGGCCAGCAAGGGGGTCCCCTGATGCACGTAATAGCAGCCAAAGCGGTTGCTTTTGGCGAAGCCCTGCAGGATGATTTTGCCGCTTATCAACAACAAATACAGGACAACGCGAAAGCGCTCGGCAAGACGTTAAAGGAAAAAGGATACAAACTGGTGAGCGGGGGGACGGACAACCACCTGATCCTGGTCGATCTACGCAACAAGAATCTGACCGGCAAAAAGGCGGAGCAGGCCCTCGAGGAGGCCAGCATCACCCTCAACAAAAACATGGTCCCCTTCGACGACGAGAGTCCCTTCGTCACCTCCGGCATCCGTATAGGTACGCCGGCGATGACCAGCCGTGGATTCGGGGAGGACGAGTTTGAAAAGGTGGCCGAAATGATCGACCGCGTATTGCAATCTCCGGATGACGAAGACGTGAAGCAACAGGTGGCCGAGGAGGTTAACGATCTCTGCGACCAGTTTCCTCTCTATGACTTCGTTACGGCTTGATCCCCCGGATGCAATCGGTGCCTCAAGATCTTATTTCTCGGGGGAGTATCTCGTCATGCTGCTCCCCCTGTATTTCTACTCGATTGTATGGGAAATCAAACGCGCCTGTGCCCTCCCGAAGTCCAACTACAACTAAAAATACTTCGGATGCATGAGT
>CAYQXO010000181.1:0-3603 GCA_964421495.1 uncultured Balneolaceae bacterium
CGATGATGTAGGATTGTATCTCCGCAATTTCGAACTCTGAGAGCTTGATGGGTGAAATTTGGCCCGCAATTCCATCCAGGAATTCGGCAACGGGCCGGATGTCATCCTTACGCGAAACAAAAAGCAAGCCTTCCCAGTTTTGCATCTTCACCGGTTTCAGACCGAAATCCTTTTTATCAAACAGATCTACTTTCCGGAATTGTGGAACCCCTCGGAGGGAGCCATCCAACAGATAGGTCCACCCGTGATACCGGCACTGCAGGACGGAAGTCGTTCCCTTTTTTACAGCTACCGGTCCACCACGATGCCTGCATACATTATAAAAAGCGTTGATTCCATCATTATCCCGCACCAGGAGCAAAGGGTTTTCCGCTACTTCCAGCGTGTGCATATCCCCGGGCTCTGAAAGTTCGTTTTCGTGACAAGCATATTGCCAATAAGATGAAAACAACACCTCCTTTTCGAATTCAAGTATTTTCTGAGAGTGGTACCAGCTCGAAGGTATCGTCTCGGCCCGTTCGATCGGTTCCTGGTGCAGATCTTCAGGCGAAATGTCCGGCAATTTATTGAAGTTCATAGACAGATAATGTAACCGGATTTTTCATCTCAGAAAATTGGAAATATACGCCCATACCACGTGTTTCTGAGTTATGTTAAGAGGGCTTTGAATAACCCGTCGGGCGGCTGGGTTTGCCGTCCGGCGGATGGATTGATAACATATAAACCCGTCCGATCGCAAATCCAGCGACCGGACGGGGTGGTTTTGCAAAGCCCCCGTTAAGTGATATAAGGGTTTAGCTTTTTTATTCCATCGAAGTCAGCTCGGTAGTAGCAGTGCCGCCGCCCATTTGTGCAGGGAGCGATCGTTGCTTACGTACCATAGTGTGTGCAGCCTCCTGGCTAACGTAAAGCGTACGCTTATTTCCCTCTTCTACAGGAGTGATTTCTACTACAAATGTATCAAATGTCCCCGCCGGAACATCAATAGTTTCGGTTCCTGTTACTTCGAGTGTCATCGGTACAGCCTGTTGCTGCTGTGAATTAAAAGTACGTAACGTTGCCTCATAGCCTGTTTCCAGCGGCAGACCGGTTACGAAAATATCCAACCCGGCACCATCGCTCAATACCGGAGCCTCCAATTTCTTGTTAATATCAATGCTTTGACCGCGAGCCTGTATTTGACCTGTCACCATTTCATTGGAGTAACGAACCCGCATGGTGCCGCCTCCCTGAGAAGCACTGCGAAATTTCGTGACCAGATTCTCTCGATCCACTAAAACAGTATCAGTAGAAGAACCCATAGAAGTCTGAGCTTGATCGGCGATACGCCAGACGGATTGATCTTCAAATGTTGCTTGCTCAACCTTCCGCGTAATGTCCACATTGATTTCACGCCCCTGCATTTCCAGGGTAGTGGTGTATTGCATACTGCCGGTGTCCAATGCTGTTCCGTTTGCTTCTGGCAGCGGGGCTGTGCGTGCAGCTTTCGCCTGGGCTTTAGCCAGGGAATCCGGAAGTGTAACACTTGCGGGGTCTACAGTCAGATTTTGGACCGTTTGATGAATCTCTGGGTCAGTTTCTTCGGTACTGCGTCCGTCCAGGTGCTCGGCCAGAAAATCTTCCATTGCAGCAGCTACAGCAAGCCGGTTCTCACGGCTGCGGAAGCCATGCCCTTCATTTTCAGCCACAAGATAACTAACAGGATAGTTACGGTCTCGCAAGGCCACTACAATCTGATCACTTTCTTGTTTCTTTACCCGTGGATCGTTAGCCCCCTGGATAACCATAAGCGGTGCCACAATCTGATCTGCAGAAAACAACGGCGACTGGCGGCGGAGACGTTTTCGTTCCTCGGTATCTTCAGGATTACCCACACGCATGGTAAAAGTCTTTTTTATCGGTCCCCAATAGGGAGGAATTGAATTCAGGAGTGTAATAATATTTGAGGGTCCCACATAAGAAATACCTGCCGCATAGAGATCAGGAGTAAAAGCCAATCCGGCCAGAGTGGCATAACCGCCGTAAGAACCACCAAATATACCTATACGTTCAGGATCAGCAATACCCTGTTCAATAAGATACTTGACGCCGTCGGTGAGATCGTGTTGCATTATCCCGGTACCCCACTCGTTATTCCCAGCATTCAAAAATTCCTGTCCGTAGCCGGTTGATCCCCTGAAGTTCGGTTGAAGTACAGCATATCCACGATTTGCCATAAATTGAACGTAAGGACTGTACCCCCATGTATCCCGTGACCAGGGACCGCCGTGAGGATGGATGACTACCGGAAGGTCTTTGGCTTCATAGCCTTTTGGTAGCGTGAGATAGGCGGGAATTTCCGTGCCGTCGCGAGCCTCGTAACGAATGGCTTCCATTGATGAGAGATGCTCGCTGGGCAGATCCGGTCGTGAGCGGTAAAGACGTTCTGTATTACCACTTTCACGATTATAAAGATAGGTCGATCCCGGGTCTACGTCTGAACCTACGTTTACTATATGGCGTGATTCGTCCTCGGTAGAAGAGCCAAGCCTGATTTCACCATCTCCCAACTCTGCCCGAAGGATCTTAAAATCTTCTTTTAACTGTTCGGTTTTGGGATAATATCGAAGCCGATCTCCGACATAATAAGTTGCTACAAGTTCATCCGTTACATCAGAGAATTCCGCTCCGCCGAAATCAACTTCATTTTCAGGGTCGGATTCTATGAGTTCGGTTTCTTTGGTTTCGGGATTAAAAAGAACCAGTCGTGAAAGATCTGCCTCGGGCCCCTTATTTGTAGACATGTAAACACGCTCACCGTCTTTATGAAAACGTAACGGACTACAGCTTTCTTCAAAACTGCACGAATATACGACTTCTCCCAATCCGTTTTCTGTGACCTGAAGGATGTCGGTACCTCCATCATTCGTTTGTTTTATTGCCAGTCGCAAATTCCCATCAAGGTCGGCCTGCCAGCCTGCTATGCTTTGATCATTCTTAAGAATCATTTCACGATTACCGGTTTCAATGTTAACGCTGTAGGGATCAAAGACACTTGGATCTCGGTCGTTCATCCCCACAATAATTTTATCAGGGGTGGCTTCCGGTACAGAAATAATCTGTGCTCGTGTACTGTCATAAGGTGTCAGATCGCGGGCCGTCGGTACACCGGTTTTAGAATTGGCCTCAGCGCCGGGATCAACGGCATAAACGTGGTAATTTTCATTACCGCCTTTATCTTGTACAAACAAAATTTCCTCACCATCCTGTGTCCAAAAGTGACCGGGTATGGGACGAGTAGTGTCGGCAGTAACCGGCCATGCCTCTTCGAAGGAATCATCCGCCTGTTTTACCCAAACATTCATCTCACCTTTGTACGTTTGGTGAAACGAGATATACTCTCCGTCGGGCGAAATCTGAGCGTTTGAATACTGCGGGTCCCCAAAGAATTTTTCGAGATCAATGAGCGGAGGAACTTCTTCCTGTGCTTGAGCCTGGGCCACATTGGCTATCGGTGCTCCAAGCCAAAGGCCGGCCAGAACAAAAGTGCTGAGTAGTAGCTGTCCAACCCATTTGAATAGCTGGTTGCCGGTTCTTTTATTCCATGCAATGTTAATAATATTT
>CAYQXO010000182.1:0-3562 GCA_964421495.1 uncultured Balneolaceae bacterium
ATAAAGTTCCTGACAATAAACCTTTATGGCGATTCCTGGAAAGTACGATGAAAAAAGGAAGAGGGGTTGATAAAGTACTGGAGTACCGCAAAACGGGAGATGATACCATAAAAAAACAGCTCCCTTTAGCTACTATTAGTGGGGTATGCAAAGGTGGGAGGTCGCGAGAAAACGTTGTTGAGCGGACCGGTTGGATCGCATTAGATATAGATGCAAAGGGGAACCCGCATTTAGCGAACTGGGAGCTGGTAAGAGATACGGTGGCCAAAATACGCTATGTAGCTTTTTCTGCACTTTCCGTATCCGGAAAAGGGGTCTGGGCGCTGGTAAAGGTGAAGGATCCAGGAAGACAAAAAGAGTATTTCCAGCAATTACAAAGGGATTTTGAATCCCGGGGAATTATTCTGGATAGTTCGAAGGGGAAAAATCCCAATGATGCCAGGTTTTATTCTTATGACCCCGATGCTAAATTAACTACAAAATTCACTATTTACGATCGTCTCCCTGGTGAAAAGGATAGCTCAATTCACGATAATAGTTATTCTTTGAAAAAAAGTTGTGATAGGAGAGATCAATATGATATAAGATTCCAAGTTGAAGCTCTTATAAAAAAAATTAAAAAGCAGCGCATCGATATTACGGAAGGATATCAAAATTGGCGCAATTTGGGGTTTGCCTTGGAATCGGAGTTTGGAGAAGAGGGAAGACAGTATTTTCACGCCATCTCACAGTTCTATCCGAATTACTCACCAGGAGAATGTGACAAGCAGTATTCGAGGTGTTTGAATCACAAAGGGAGAGGCATCACTATTCGAACCTTTTTCCATCGATGCAAAGAATACGATATAACCTTCGACCATAACCATTAAGGAGGTCGAGATCTCCGCTCTAATTAAAAATTTGAAACCGGTTTTTACCCCCTCCACTTATATATTTCTTTATGCCAATAATTTCCCTCTCCCCGCCCTCCTTATTTCTATTCAGAATTAGAATAATAAGATATTAATACACATTCCATTTCTGAAATTAGCACATAGACAAAATGATTCAATGCGCATAGCTTTTGCCTTATAATACTCTGATTGATCGTTTTATTAATATTTTCCATGTAACAAATGCAGGAAATGTAACGCTCAGAAAAAAAAATTTTGAGGATTATGTTGATTTTTAATAGGGGGGTAACGGGGGGTACTTTTAGACTTATGCTACATTAAGTTCTGCATCTGTTCTGCACATAAATAAACTATTAAAACTAAAACCCCTACAAATAAGGGTTATAGAGGAGTTTTGTCTATAAAATGGTGCCCTGGACTGGAATCGAACCAGCACGGCCTAACGGCCACAGACCCCTCAAGCCTGCGCGTCTACCAATTCCGCCACCAGGGCATCTTACTAAATAAATGGGTGGGCTTCCTGCTGTGTGCAGGTGTTCAGTAATTCAATGCTTCTTGCATATCGAGTTCAAATATAGAACTTTTACCCGGCTCTATGCAATTCCGAATTTGATTTTCTTGAATTAATGGTCATTCTTCTCAACATGGGGGCCTCATGGGTAATTCCGGATTTTCCGGGCGGACTATTTAATATTTCTCGCTTGATTTTATGTGACTGTTTCTTCCCGGTCCTGCTTGCCCCTCCAGCCAATATATTGTAGACTTCCATATACTGAGTAACGGCGCCTTGCGGGGTGCATTTAAATAATTACTGTATTCAATTGAGAGTCTCCAAACTCCTGACGTATGGAAAAGAATATTATTTCGGTTCCTGTTGCTGATGCGGAATATTCGACGGACCGACATGACGTTCTGCGGGCACGAAATATAGGTTCCTGCATGACCCTGGCGGCCCTGGATCCGCAGAACAGGGTGGGGGCTTTGCTGCATGCGCTGCTGCCGGATGCGCGGATCGATCCTTTTTCGGCGGATTCCCTTGCGTTTAATCCGTATAAGTATATCACCACTGGGGTCTCCCTTTACCTGCGACATGTGTTTGATATGGGAGCCTCGCATCAATCCCTGCTGCTTTTTGCGATCGGGGGTGCCGATTTGATTCCGGACGATACCGATATAAAGCTGGGGTACCGTAATATCGTTGCCCTGCGGCGTACCCTGTGGCAGGAGGGGGTTTTGTTGTATGAACACGATTTTGGCGGGGATACCCCGCGATCGGTGGAGCTGAATATGAGCGAGGAAACGGTCTTTGTCACGAATCGCAAAAAAGGTCGCACCGCCTATGGCACTTGATTTCCTGGTAGTTGACAACTCGCCGGCATTGCGACGTATGATTCACCGTACGCTGCGTATGGGATCGCTGCAGGTGAATCGCATCCTGGAGGCAAAGGGGGGCGATGAGGCTATGGAGGTGATGGATGAGGAATGGGTGGACGGTATTATCGCCGAGTGGGAGGCCCGGATCGACCAGGAGACGCGACTGGTGGAATGGCTGGCATCGGATGAGGTGATGCATGAGATACCGACGCTGACGCTCATTTCCGACGGACGAGAGGAGATGGTGGAGTCGGCGAACCGACTGAATATAACGGATCTGTTGTATAAACCTTTTACTCCGGAGGAACTCTTTTATAAAGTCAAGCGCATGGGAGCTTATGGTCGTGGATAAAGATCAATTCCTGGAGGTCGTCAATGACGTGATGGCCCGCATGTTTTTTCTGTTGCCGGATGTGGATGAGCATGGCCGGCAGATACGGACGGGGTCGCGCCCGGAAAATGGAACTACTGTCTTGCTTTCAGTGGACGAGGAACACACCCTGCAATTTATCTATCAGTATGAGCTGATGGAGCTGATGACGTCACACCTGGCGGCCCTGCCGCCCGATGAAGTGCCGCTCGACTGGATTCGACAGATTCCGCTGGAGGCTGCCGAAGCCTGTTGGGCGCAGTACCTCACGCGATTTGACCCGGAGAGCCAACTCTCTTTTTCCACTCCCTATATTCCGGAAAAGAATACGGAAGCAGCCGACCCGCGCTGGCAGCTTACCTACCAGGCGGAGTCCTGTCGCTTGCGGATTAATTATGTGTGAAAGTCCCCCGTCAACGACCTGCTTTTACGCCTCGTTCAGGTTTTCAATCTGCTTTTTGACGTATTCGTTTTCGGGATCCATCTTTTTGGCCTGCTCGTAGTAGGATTTGGCTTTGTCGGACTGACCGGCCCGCTGCATCAGATCGCCCATGAGAATCCAGTTTTCAATATCCTGGGGTTCTTCCTTGATGCGCTGCAGCAAGTAATTCAATCCCTCGTTGGTGTCGTTGTTCATGATTTTATGCAGCACCAGGTTTCGGTGGGCGGCGGCCGAGTCGTCGATTTCGATGGCCTTGTTGAAGTCTTCCTCGGCCTCGTCCAGTTTTTCCTGGTTCAATCGCGCAAATCCCCGGAGATTATATAAATTGGACTTGTCGTCTTCACACTCGATAGCCTTGTTCAGGGCTTCCTCGCTGTTTTCCCATTGATTCTGTTTTTGCATGATCATCGCTTCGAGCCGATACCCGTCTGCAGCTTCGGGTTCCTTCTCTTGCAATTCGTGCGCTATATCCAGGCTCTTCTT
>CAYQXO010000183.1:0-3443 GCA_964421495.1 uncultured Balneolaceae bacterium
GAGCTGTTACATCTGGAAGCCTACAATTACGGACAAGCGGGCGAGGGCGGTTCGCCGCAGGTCAGCGACCAACCCTTGTTTATAGGCAGTTCTCCGCAAAATGATACCGCATCTCATAGCCTTGACGGACAACTCGACGAAATTCGCATAAGCAATACGGTCCGCTCTTTTCAGATTCCTCCTCTCATAACCAATGTCACCGAGCTGGGAAAACAATCCACAACAGAAACTTACGAAATCGAGGCCTCTATTCAGACGCTGGGGGATCAGGAAGTCGCCTCCGCCACACTCCACTACCAGGCGGATGGCAACGGTTGGAAACAGGAACCGATGGTAGAGAGCGGCGAAAACCGATACGGAGTAACGATCCCGTCCCAGCCGGTCGGAACCACCGTGGAGTACTGGGTCGAAGCCAGGTCTGAGGATGGACGGCGTTCTATCGACCCGAGAGGGACCACACAGGATTCGAGTTTTTATTCGTTCGGAGTATGGGAAGAACATATGACGGTTCTTGATCTGGATTTTGACCAGGGCGACGACGTGCCCCGTGACCAGTCGGAGATCGGAGCTGAACTGACCCTGCACGGGACGGCACAATCAGCCACCTATGCGGAAGGGGATCACCCCAATACCGACGACCTGGCTATGGTCTTTGATTCTAAGGACAAGACCTGGTTGGAAACCTCTTCTGTATTTCACCAGCTTACGAGTTTTGTAGTGGACTTCAAATTCTTTGCCCGCGATTCAGTGCCCCCGGAAGCCACGCGCGTGTTGGCGAAGGGAAAAGCTTCGGCTCCCTACATGAGTAATTTTCAGGTGTACATGGAAGACGGAAAGGCAAAGCCCGCCGTTTATGCTTCTGATAACGACTTTAATCCATGTGGTTCCTTTACCGGCAGTTGCCTGAAATTGACCGACCATCCGATCGAAGCCGATACATGGTACCGGGTCCACTTCGGCATTCGCAGCCCGGAAGCCACCGCATCAGATACCGGCGCGATCTTCTCGCGGCTAATACATAATGCGACTCTTGACACGCTCGCCGAGCGCATTCACAGAACCGAAAGTGGAGCCCACCCAAATACGGCCTCGCTGAAGATCGGCGGGATGGGCGATGCCACCGATTTCCCGTACTTCGACGGGCGCATCGACGATATCCGAATTATGAACCACGTGCCGGACCGTTATCTGCCGGATTCTCTGAAGCAGACATCGATTGAAGACCCGACCGATCTGCCAAATCGGATAACGCTGGGAGACAACTATCCCAATCCCTTCAATCCGACTACGCAGATCGAGTTCAGCTTGCCGCAAGCGTCCGATGTGAATCTCATCGTCTATGATGTGTTGGGACGTCGGGTGGCAACGCTTGTGGACGGCAAACGACAGGGCGGAAAGCATTCTGTGTCCTTTGATGCCAACAATCTCTCAAGTGGCGTCTATATCTACCGTCTCAAGGCAGACGGGTTTAGTAAGTCACGAAAGATGTTACTGTTGAAATAAGGCAACAAACCAAGAAATCCTATTAAATACAACTAACTCGGCCTCACTTTGCGAAGGGGTGAATCTGTAATTTGAGTATCCACAAAAATCTCGCTAAACTAAAATATAACTTTCAATCACAGAGAGGGACCATTATGAAATCACTGAAATGCATCTTTCTGCTGGTACTGTTCACGGTCTCTGCCTCGGTCGGCTATGCTCAGTTCGACCGGACAGGGCTGGAAGGAAAATATATTCATGAGTTAAAAGTATTTGAAAACCACCTCTACGCCGGTACCGATGCGGGATTGTTTGTCAAGGATCTATCCACCTCCTCTTCTTCCTGGAATTTAGTTGGATTAGAGGATAGCACGATCACAAGCTTTTTGATCTATTCCTCCGATTCGCTTCTTGTCGGAACTTATGAGCAGGAGGAACAGGATTCGGTGTATCTTTATTCGACCTCGGACGGGGGGCAATCCTGGACCGATTCCCAGAACGGATTTGGCTCTGACACCACCTCCCGGAGTGTCGTCGGCCTCGATCGGGCTTCCCCGCAAAACGATACTCTGTACGGGATCAACAACAACGAGCTGTATATCTCGTCCGACAAGGGACTCAACTGGCAAAAGCAGGATTTCTCGACCTTTGTTGTCTTCAATGAAGAGTATGCCCAGCGTAAACAGAACAGCATTAATAGTCCCTTTCAGTTTGTCGCCGCTGATTTTCAGGAAGAACCATTGGTTTATGTCGGCGGACAAGGTTCCTTTGGGTCGGCTGTCACCTTTCGTTCGACGGACGCCGGAGACTCCTGGAGTGCTTTTGGCGATCGCGATATTCTACGATTTAACGCTTTAGACATCCATCCCGCCAATCCGGATATCGCCTTTGTGGGCGGGGGAAATGAAATAAAGAAAAGCAACGACGGAACTACCTACTGGCCGCCGGATTTCTGGCAGACGGAATTATATATCGATAACTATACATTCAAGGATATCGTCGTCAGTTCAAATAGGGTCCAAAACACCTACGCGGCCGGTATGGATCAGAACTCAACGCTCAAACTGTACAAGAGCACCGATACGGGCGATAACTGGGGCGTCATACAAGATACGGAGGCAACCGTTTCCGATATCACCAGCCTGGCCCTGTGGGCGGGGACTTCCCCTGAAACGGTTTATTTCGGGACGTCCGACGGCGTATTTCGATACGACAACCAAACGACTCCGACGCCCGTTGTAATGAAACCCTCTGTTGATATTGTTTCGCCGGCCGACTCCTCCGTACGTTACTACCTGGAACATACGAATGACTGGTATCAGGGGATAGAACTGCATATTGCGGGCAGCGACAAAGACGGACAAATCGAGGAATACGGCTGGGCCGTCGGTAGTGAATCCTACACCTGGACCTCGGATACCGCCGTTACGATACCTAACCACGAATTTGGGTCGGCGGGAACGTTCACCATCCGGGTTTCTGCCCGCGATGATGATAGTTTGTTCGCCTCACCGGACACGGTAAGCGTCAAATTGATTGAGCCTACCCTGGATCAAGGCATACTGTTGGTCGACGGAACCGACGAGGAGGAGATTAGAAGAGTTGAAAAACTCGACTACCTAACCGATGCCTACGTGGACTCGTTATACGAAAGCTGGGTTAACCCCAGAAAAGTATCCCACTGGGATGTAAAAGCCGATGGCCTTCCTCCGCGGGATGTATTGAGCCGGTACGATGCCGTTTTCTGGCATGCCGACAATTGGTACGGCACCTCCTCAAAGGCACACCGTGTGGCATTTCACAGGGAGGCACTCGGCGACTATATGGATGTAGGAGGGGATTTCATCCTTTCGGGTTGGAGAATTATGAAAGCTATGTATCCCGGACGGGGCTTTCCATTTACCATAGGCAGCGAAGAGTTTGCCCATCAATATCTGAAGATAAAAAAAGTGGGAAGTACG
>CAYQXO010000184.1:0-3377 GCA_964421495.1 uncultured Balneolaceae bacterium
CTTTAGCGTAGTTGTACCGGTCAATTTTTGTTCCCAGCTTGTCTGGTCCCGACACTTCGGGATTCTTGATTGAAAAAATGAACGGGACAAAGGCACTACAACGGTTGCATTTTAGCCTATCGTTTCTTCTATTATCTAGCCTGCAAACGATTGCATGAATTTCTAATTACAGTAAGATCAAGAACATAGATGAAGGCACTAAAATTTTTGTTAGCCATCTGTTTTTTAATAGTAGGCTATTTCGAAGCATCGGCCCAATCTGTCGGGAATTACCAATCAGGCTTTCAGGAAGATGGGAATACGATTAATTTTTCATACTCAAATGCGGATTTGAGGCTGGAATTTTGCACTGCCGGCATGGTCCGTATCCGTGCAAGCTGGGATCGGGAGTTCGACGAAAATGAGCAGTGGATGGTAACAAAATACGATTGGCCTGCCGTCGATTTCGAGACCGCAGAAAACGAGGACCAATTTCAAATTGAAACCGACAAACTGATCCTGAAGATTCAAAAAGCACCCTATTCAATTCGGATCCTAAATCAGGATGGAAAGCTTTTGTCTTCCGGGGTGGCCACAGATCAGACATCAATACAAAAAAGCGGAGATACCGTATCCGTCCAGAAAAAGCTTTTTGCCGACGAGCACTTCTTCGGATTCGGCGAACGAATGGATTTTATCGATCAGCGGGGTAAAAAGGTGGAGCTGAATGTAGGTCGCGGCACCGGTCGTCCCCATATCATTGGGGCATACAACATACTGGAAGCCAACTACGTGCCCGTTCCGTTTTTCATGAGCACAAGAGGCTACGGCATCTTTTTTCACACTCCTTATGCATCGGAGTGGGATATGGGGCACACAAATCCCCAAAAATACAGCTTTGCCGCAGCCGGGGGAGAAATTGATTACTACTTTATGTACGGGCCGGAATTTCCATCACTGTTGGATCAATACACCTCGCTGACCGGCAAGTCGCCTTTGCTACCGAAACCTACTCATGGACTGCATGTGGGCACCTATAGCGGGGGTACGTGGGGACACGAAGAGCATACCTCCGATGAATACGTGGTAAATCTTGGCCGCAAGTTCAAAGAAAAAGGTATCCCGGCCGATATACTTCACCTCGATTCGACATGGCGCATTTTCGGCCCCAACGGCCACGGATCCACCACATTCGAATGGCGCGATACTTTTGACAACCCAACCGCAATGTTCGACAGTCTCTATGCCATGAACTTTGATATGGTTGGAGTTCATGTTCGACCGCGTTATGATAACGGCGAAAAATACAATCTGCTCGATCGCGCCCGGGAGGCCGGTGTCGTCTACCCCGAACCCGACGGAAAAGGTGAGTTCGTCAACGTCTTTGATTCCGCGGCTGTAGATTGGTGGTGGGAAAACGGCGTTCAAAAAGTGGTAGACCAGGGAGCGATGTTTTTCAAAACGGATGAAGGCAGTGCGTTTGGTCACAAGGCCAATGAGAGCAATAAAGTAGGTCCCCAGGGCAAAGAGGCCGAGCGACTGCACAATCTTTTCCCGATCGCTTACACCAAGGTTCCGTTTATGCACTTCCAGGAAGAGAATGATATGCGGGGCTTCAATCTCACACGTGAGGGCTATGCCGGTATCCAGCGCTATCCGTATTTGTGGGCGGGCGACTGGCCGAGTGAGTGGCAATATTTTAAGCCGGTCATCCGGGCGGGTCTGAATATGGGACTTTCCGGCGTGGGCTACTGGTCGCATAATATGGGTGGATTTGAGCACAAGCCGGACCCGGAGCTTTACATTCGATGGTCTCAGTTCGGGATGTTTAGTCCGATGGCACACCTGTTTGGGATGGATCATCCTGGGTATAAAGAGCCGTGGAGCTATGGAGATGAGGCACAGCGCATATTCAAAAAGTACGACCGGATGCGCTACCGCATGCTTCCCTACATTTACAGCGAGGCCTGGAAGATGCACAACACAGCCACTCCGATGATGCGGGCTTTGGTACTGGAACACCAAGACGATGAAAATACCTATGATATTGACGACCAGTATATGTTTGGCGACAACCTGCTGATTGCCCCGGTCACTACCAAGGGTGCCCAGACACGAACCGTCTACCTGCCCGAAGGGAAATGGTACGACTACTGGAGCGGCGAAGAGTACACTGGAAAAAAGTATTACAATATTGTTACGCCGCTGGAGGAACTGCCCATATTTGTCAAGGCGGGTGGTATTATTCCAAAGCGCAACCGAATTGAATCCGTAGGTGAAATGCCGGCCGATACCCTGACGCTCGAAATTTTTCCCAAAGGCAGTTCATCCTACCAGGTATACGATGATGACGGAATAAGCAGGGACTACGAGAATGGCGAATATGCCTTAACAGAGATCACTAGTGAAAAAAGCAATAGCTCGATTCATGTGAATGTCGGACAACCGGAGGGAGATTACGACGTGCCGGATCGTTCCTATATTTATGAACTACGCATTAATGAAATACCAGAATCAGTTTCTGCCGGAGGAGCGAGTGTTGAGTCTTTTTCCGATGAAAACAGCTTCCGGGAATCCAGTGCCAACTCCGGTTGGTATTACGATGCAGAGCAAAACCTGCTGAAGGTGTATCCCGGAGAATCAGACCGCGAAATTGAAGTTGAATTAAAGTAGACGTCATCCCGGACCCTCGATGGACATCGAGGTGGGTTTGATCCGGGATCTCGAAGAGTTAATTAATGTTAACCGATTCCGAGATGATAGCATGCCTACATACGAGATGAACAGATGTCCGAAGCTCTGGTCCTAACACAGAGCTCTACTACGCCGAGGCTACGAAGAGCAGGCATTGGGAACGAGAAATTTAATTTTATGGGAATAATTTATGATAACCTTTGTGCACTGCACCTTCCTTTTAAAAAGGAGGAGATATTTGAAGCAAGTAAGAAAAATTCTCCCCTTTTTAAGGGGAGATGCAAGAGGGGTTGTATTTGTTAATTCGAAAATTGGCTTATTACAATAAAAATTTATGAGACGAAATGCTTTTAAAATGAAACTCAAACCGGGCTACGAGGAGGAGTACAAAAAACGCCACGATGAGATCTGGACAGAACTCAAAAAAGTTCTTTCTGAAGCCGGGATTCATGATTATTCTATTTTCCTGGATGAAGAAACGCTGACACTGTTTGCCGTCCAAAAACTGGAGGACGATTTCGACGGCTCCGAAGTTTCCTCTCATCCAATCGTACGAAAATGGTGGGATTATATGGCAGATATAATGGAAACCAATCCCGATAATTCGCCCGTAGAAAAACCCTTAAAGGAAGTCTTTCACATGGATTAACCGGATTTCTTGTATGGAAAAGAAAGTCAAGGACATATTTTCCCCATAAGTCGGG
>CAYQXO010000185.1:0-3320 GCA_964421495.1 uncultured Balneolaceae bacterium
TTCTTTCTTGGCAATGGTTCGTTGGGTCTTATCCTGCAGTTGGGTCTTCCAGTTCCACCCCACAGCTCCGGGAATATGTCCCTCTTCATAGGATTCCGTATTTACATCGACCTCTACAAATTGCAGATCGGAATCATCAAGGTGATTTTCAGCCCATTCCGTGGATACCAAAACTTCGTTTTTATCAGGTGCAGCCATGATTTTATAATTGATTTAGGTTATAAGTAGTTAGATTTATTCAACGATAAAATGATTTCTGAATGATATTCGGGAGACTATATCTCCCAACAAAAAAGGCCCGCTGCCGGAGGCAGCGGGCCTTGAAATCAAAATTATGTTATCCAGACTAGATCACATAAAAGGCATCCACTTCCTCCGGTATGGCCGTTTAATATCGGCACAGCGACACTGCATATTACAACAACAGTAGAGGAAGCTTTTGAGTACCATAAAAGATTAATTTTCGTAAAACTATTTCTGATTTCCTATGATATCATTTCCCTGACTAATTGTCAACTGGCTATAATTCCCTTCCTTCAGGAAAGTCCCACTCTTTCAAAAATTCGCTCAATATTCCGGGTATGATGTTCCAGGTTAAACGCTTCGTCGAGTGCATCCTCTGAAAGTGTCTCCCGTATTGTGGTATCTTGCTCTGCCAGTTCCCGAAAAGAACGATTTTCCTCCCAGGCTTTCATAGCGAGCGGTTGAACCGTATCGTAGGCCTCTTCGCGCGAGAGTCCCTGGTCAATTAAAGCCAGTAAAAGTCGCTGCGAGAATATAAGTCCGTGCGTGGAATAAATATTCTCTTTCATCCGGTCTTCATACACAACCAGCTTTTCAATCACCCCGGAAAACCGTTTGAGCATATAATCGAGCAAAGTAGTAGCATCCGGTAAGATAACCCGTTCGACCGACGAATGGGAAATATCCCGTTCATGCCAAAGAGGAATGTTCTCATAGGCAGGTGTTATGAATCCGCGCAGCATTCGGGCACACCCGGTGATATTTTCCGAACTTACCGGGTTACGCTTATGGGGCATCGCCGAAGACCCTTTTTGTCCCTTCCCGAAAAATTCCTCGGCTTCCCGGACTTCCGTGCGTTGCAGGTGACGTACTTCGACGGCCATTTTTTCCATAGTGGAACCGATAAGCGCAATGGTTGCTATGTAATGCGCATGACGATCGCGCTGCAGCGTCTGGGTGGAAATAGGAGCCGGCGATATTTCCAGTCGCTCGCAGACATATTTTTCCACTTCGGGAGGTATATTGGCAAACGTACCCACGGCGCCCGACATCTTGCCAAATTCCACCTCACGTGCCGCTTTTTCAAACCGGTCGCGATTTCGTTTCATCTCCGCATACCAAAGTGCACACTTCAACCCGAACGTAGTGGGCTCGGCGTGGACTCCGTGAGTTCTACCCATCATCACGGTATGTTTATGCTCACGTGCCTTTTGGGCCAGAACATCGATAAAATGATCAAGTTCCTCGCGGAGGATATTATTCGCCTGCTTGAGTCGATATCCCAGGGCCGTATCCACCACATCGGTCGAGGTAAGGCCGTAGTGCACCCATTTTTTCTCCTCGCCGAGCGATTCTGAAACGGACCGTGTAAATGCCACTACATCATGTCTTGTCTCCTTCTCTATTTCCTTAATACGATCTACGTCAAACGTGGCTTTTTCATATAACGTGTCAACATCTTCCCCGGGTATCTTCCCCAATTTACTCCACGCCCAGCAAGCGGCCAGTTCCACGTCGAGCCAGGATTGAAACTTATTTTGCTCGGACCAAATTTTGTTCATTCCTTCGCGTGAATATCGATCAATCATTTCTTAATACCATTTTAATTTAAAGGTACCTATGATAATACATTTCTGGAGACTAACTTACACCGGCCACGGCCAGACGACTTCAAACTTAACTATATCCCCAAATAATACATAAAATGAATAACAGTCGCTTAAGTCCGGCGTTAACTTGTCAACTGTCTAAATCAATCGATAAACCGCCGGCCGGGTATCAAATACTTGCGTTAAGCCGGGCTAGTTACCCATCTCCCGCCAGTGCTCAAACAGCATCACCATGGCCAGGGTATCCAGTTCACAATATTTCAGCAGGGCATCTGTCAATTGTCTGCGATTCTCCTCATCCATATCCCTGCGTTGAAGTCGCACAAACGCCATCAGGGCCTCATCGCCGCTGCTGATTCCCGTTCCCTGCTCCTCGATGATATCATACGGATCTCTGACGCCGTTTCCGTCTCCCGACCGCTGCCACCAACGAACCTGCGAAAAATTACTGCTGTTATAGGGGGCAGAATAGCGGGCACGTAGTATTTCACTCGTCTCAAATATTGCCGCCACCACGTCTTTGAGTCCAAAGGAGCCGTTCATACGCCGGTTAAAATAGTAATCCCGCACCAGTCTGCTCATATCTACAAAATTCGCCGGTTTTACCCCCTCTTGCGGTTTGCCGTCCAGCACGCGGTCAAGCCACTGTTTTAACTCCCGCCGATCGACCGGATCCTCTTCATATTCTGTATCCCTTTTCAATATGCGTCGAACTTCCTTGAACATCTGCTTCTCAAAAGGTGAATATTGCAAAATAGTTCCCTCACCGAATGAGGGAATACGCTTCAAATTTCGAAATAACTCATAATTCGGATAGTGGCCCGGCTGATCCTGTATCCAGTCAAAGTGATCCAGCGAACCGTCTTTTTGCAAGACATGGCAGGAAAACTGAAAAACCAGTGACTCATAGGGCCGGCTTACCTTCCGAAAGGGAACCGCGAAATTGGCGGCCTCGAAATCCAGGAAAAACAGGGGATAGGTCCATGAGTCCATCTCCTCGAAAAGTTCGCTCTTTACAAATTCCCGGGGTATTTCCCCGCCCCGCGCCTTTAGCAACTGCAGGGCCTGACGCTGTTCAAACGAAATCGGACTGTTGCTATCTACAATCTGCTCACTGTGCCGCCATTCATCCGGCAGGGGTACCTGATCGAGTGTAAAAATATGCTGGCGCAACAGGGATTCCGTACCATGGCCGGTCAGCTCAAAAATATGCTGTCCCTTTTGCAGTTTTTCGCCGGGCACTTGCTCGGACCAGCACTCCCGGAACCCGCTTTTTTGACCGGTCGACAGGTGCTTCTCCGAAACCCGGAAAGGACAGCTTCTGCAATGCATGTCCAGCAGCGGTTCGTATTTTATATTCTGTTCGTATAATCGAAGCATTTCGGCAACACGATCCCGAAAATCGACTCCTTTCCAGGCCGGATGAATATTTTGCTTTCCATCTAGCGTCTTCAGGATAGTGCGAAC
>CAYQXO010000186.1:0-3297 GCA_964421495.1 uncultured Balneolaceae bacterium
GCCTTTATTGACAACCATTCCATGGCGGAAATACTGTATAATAATCCCTTATCAAACATCCATCTGAACGGTACCATAGGATTGACAAATGGAACGCAAGTTGAAGAACAGGCTTCCCAATTGTGGGAGCAGGGATACCGCACGGTAAAATGTAAGGTGGGTAAAAATTTTGACAGGGATCTCAGCATGCTACGTATTATTCGGGAAAAGTATCCAGAACTTACATTACGTATCGATGCCAACGGCCAGTGGTCCCACGAAGAGGCCGCCATCCATCTCAAAAAACTGGCATCGCTGAATATCGAGTATTGCGAACAACCGGTTGCTGCCGATGCATGGGAGGAGTTAATCGACTTGTCCAGCACCTGTTCCATTCCGATAGCAGCCGACGAATCACTTGCTGACTTGTCTTTACTCGAAAAAGCCATAGAAGATCAAATAACTTCCTATTTTATCATAAAACCTATGCGCTTCGGGGCCTATTTACCTCTTATAGATCTATGTCAAAAGGCACGGGAGAACGGCATAAAAATCGTTTTTTCTTCTCTGTTGGAATCAGGAGTTGCTCGTCTGGCTCACGGTGTGCTCGCTTCGGGGCTGTCCGACCGAAACACGGCACACGGATTGGCCACCGGACATTTGTTCGAAGAAGACCTCTTGCGTCATACCTCCTTTATTGACGGGGGAAAAATGCACTTGCCGGCCACCTCCCGGGATCTTTTTGCATTGTTAAACCGTCTTAACCGAGGTCCCCTCACTGCACTTCCATAAAAGCCGGTTTTCTTTTATAATGCCATCCCAACTTTTGATTACAAGCTTATCAAAATTCTAAGCTACGCGGTATGGGACCTACTTCCCCGGTAAAAAAATCACCAGACGCCGATCACCTGTTTTTAGAAACGGGGCAGGATACGTATTCATACGGCGATCTCTACCGATTTGAATCGGGACTAAAAACTTATTTAAAAAATCGGGGCATACAGAAAAAAGATCCGCTTTTGCTCGTTTCCGGTTTATCCTCCTCCCTGGTGTTTGCGATTGCGGCCTGTTGGCATTTACGGATACCATTCATCCCCCTTTCCCCGCAACAATTGGAATATTCGCTCGAAGACATCCGGGAACTGTCTCCTTCCCATACATTCGTCGCCCCCGGTTATGAAAAAATGGCTCCCTCTCCTGCATCCGTTTTTAACGAACAGTTTATCGACCGAATAACCCGGAAAGCGAAGGATGATACCCCGCCGGACATTTCCGGGGAAACGACCAAACCGGACGACCTGTTCGGAATTTTTTATTCCTCCGGAACCGGCGGCTTTCCAAAACTAATCCCCCTGAAAAGACGCCAGTTGCATTACAGCCTCAACGCCTCGGCACGGGACCTAAAACCGGAACCCGATCACAGCTGGCTGCTCTGTCTTCCCCCCTATCACATCGGGGGAACCGCTGTCATTCTTAGATCACTAGGTCTCGGAACCGGTATCTTTCTACAACCCCGCTTCGAGGTGGAACGAATCCGTAAATTATTATCAACCCGAACCTCTATCCAGTGTGCTTCCCTGGTCCCCACTATGCTCCGCCGTCTGCTACAACAGAAATCGTTTCAGGTGCATCACAATTTCCGGGCCATCCTGCTTGGAGGCGGGCCGATCGATTCCTCACTGATAGAATGGGCGGTTCAACGCAATATACCGGTTATAAACAGCTATGGAATGACCGAGACCTGTGCCCAGATAACCTCCAATTTAATTGATCCCGACAATGCGGAATCCCAACCTCTCGATAGTGTCGGTAAAATTTTCGCTCCCAACAGGCTTCAAATACGTTCGGAAAACGGCCACGAATTGGGATCTGAAAAAACGGGTCTTATCTGGCTGAAAGGGGAACAAATCTTTGACGGATATCTGTCGCCTACTCAGAATAAACGACATTTCGACAAAGACGGATGGTTTAATACCGGGGATTACGGTCAGTTGGATTCATCGGGGCATTTGTATATAAAAATGCGAAGAACCGACCTCATCGTCAGCGGCGGTAAGAACGTCAACCCGCATGAAGTTGAAGCGGAATTAAAAATGTGGGAACGAATCCGGGATGTAGCCGTCATCGGAATTCCAGATGCCGAATGGGGCGAAAAAGTAACGGCGGTCATTATCACCGCTTCCGGTTATCCCAAACCGACGGTTGAAGATGTCAAACGATATCTGCAAAATCGACTGGAATCCTATAAGATTCCCAAACAAGTGGTTAACCAGTCCCGGTTACCCAAAACCGGTGTTGGTAAAATACGACGCTCTGTTCTTCGAAAAAGAATTGAGCAATCCTCGAGGGATAATGAAAAATCCGGATCGCCTGATGAAGACGATCCGGATTTATATTAAATATAGAGCCGGCTCCCGGCCTGCATTTCGCTTTGTTCTGAGCGCTTCGCGGGAACCGTTGACGCTCGGTGCACTTCGTGGGTAACGCTGCGCTCTGAACGCTAACGCGATAATCGCTCCATTAAGTGCACTTTGTGGGAGAAATTCGGGCTAGTTGCCGGTCTCAATGGGTGCTTCGACGAGATTCCCCCATTCGGTCCAGGATCCGTCGTAATTACGCACTTCGGAATAACCAAGCAGTTCGTGAAGAACGAACCAGCTATGTGCGGAGCGCTCGCCGATGCGGCAATACGTAATGATCTCTTTATCCGGAGTGATGCCTTGCTGTTCATATATTTTTTTCAGCTCGTCGGTACTTTTAAAGGTACCGTCTTCATTCACGGCCTCGGACCAGGATATATTACTGGCCCCCGGAATATGTCCACCGCGCTGGCACGTTTCGTTGAGTCCCTCGGGAGCCAATTTCTCCCCGGAAAACTCTTCCGGTGATCGCACGTCCACGAGTCCAAAGTCGGCGCTTTTCTCGAGCCTTTCCCGCACATCCCGTCGGAATGCACGGAATTCCTCATTTACGGCCTGAATCGTATAATCTGTTTCAGTGACCTCGGGCTCCTCCCGGGTCAACGGCCGATCTTCTTGAATCCACTTTACCCTGCCGCCGTCTATCAGATAAGCTTTCTCGTGCCCATAGTACTTCAGCAACCAGTAAGCCCATGCGGCAAACCAGTTGTTATTATCTCCGTATAGCACGACGGTGGTATCCGGATCGATTCCGGAGGCACCAAGTAGTTGTTCAAAATCCTGTTTCCTGGCAATGGTACGCTGGGTCTGGTCCTGCAGTTGCGTTTTCCAGTTCCAACCCACGGCTCCGGGAATATGTCCCTCTTCATAGGATTCCGTATTTACATCGACCTCTACA
>CAYQXO010000187.1:0-3237 GCA_964421495.1 uncultured Balneolaceae bacterium
CTCCGTTTTCCTCCATCCCCAATACCAGGTCTACGGTCGACTCCAAATCGGGAAAGCCGGCCGTGAGAAATAAACTCATCAGCTTGTCAGGATTCTCTTTTTTGCGTTGTCGCTCAAATAATTGATAAATACGATTGGTAGTGGCTATCATCGAACAATTTCTTTTGAAATAGTGGTCATATCTTTATCTCCTCTTCCCGACAGGTTCAATACCAGTATTTGATCCTCGCGGGTTTCAGGCATTAGAGTATCCAAATACGCAATGGCATGAGCCGTTTCCAGGGCGGGAATAATGCCCTCTTTTTCCGACAGGAGCTGAACTCCTCGCAACGCCTCATCATCGGTTATTCCGTAGTATTCGACCCTGCCGTTCGAAAACAAGTTGGCATGTTCGGGTCCAATCCCGGGATAGTCCAGCCCGGCACTGATAGAGTGCGCAAGCTGAATTTGTCCGTCGTTGTTTTGCAGCAGGAAACTGCGCGTTCCATGCAATACACCGGGCGTCCCCTTGGTCAGGGTGGCGGCAGTTTTTTGAGTATCGGCCCCCAGTCCGGACGCCTCAATGCCTATCATTCGAATATCGTTGTATTCCAGGAATGGATAAAATATGCCGATGGCATTGGATCCCCCTCCCACGCAGGCCAGAAGATAATCCGGCAGTCGTCCCTCTCGTTCCTGTAGCTGTTCTTTAACTTCATCGCCGATTACCGCCTGAAAATCCCGGACCATCATGGGATAGGGATGGGGTCCAATCACAGATCCAATAATATAGAAGGTTTCATCGACGTGAGTCACCCAGTCACGAATGGCCTCGTTCGTGGCATCCTTTAACGTTTGCGAACCACTCTCCACCGGCAGGACCTCCGCACCCAGCAGGCGCATACGATCAACATTGAGTTTTTGTCGCTTCATATCTTCCGCGCCCATGTAAATGGTACAGGCCATACCGAATCGGGCACAGACGGTAGCGGTGGCCACCCCGTGTTGGCCGGCGCCGGTTTCAGCGATAATACGCTCCTTGCCCATACGCCGCGCCATTAATATCTGTCCAAGCGCATTATTGATTTTATGGGCTCCCGTATGACAAAGGTCCTCTCGTTTGAGATATATTCGCGCCTTGCCATAATGATCCGTCAACCGCGGCGCATACGTTAGCTGGGTGGGCCGGCCCACGTATTCGCGCAGTAGGTCCCGGTACTCCTTCTGGAATTCCGTATCCTCCCGGGCATCCAAATAGGAATCCTCCAACTCTTCTATGGCGGGAATCAGTATTTCGGGGACAAATTTGCCTCCAAACTCACCGTAGTATCCCTGCTTGGTCGGTGCTTCATATTTCATGATTAATCCACTTCCTCCGATTTATTAAATATCATGCTCTGAAAACCCAGCTCCTGCAGAAGTTATCAGCTGGATCTGTTAATTCATATCCACAAAAGTCTGCTATACGTCAATTTATTATCGATACACACAAATCGAGCGATAAACTTACACATTATCTTCCAGTTTCCGGATGGTGCGGAAAAATTTCTCCACGGCCTCATAGTCTTTCACACCCGGTTCCATTTCGACGCCGCTGGCCAGATCAACAGCAAAGGGCTTGACCCGGTCACACGCTTCCAGTACATTATCCTCATTAATGCCGCCCGACAGAAAACAATCCCATTCATCGGTCAATTCGCGGACAAGCGACCAGTCAAATTGCTTTCCCGTCCCTCCCCAGGCATTGGAGACTTTCGTATCGAATAAGACATACTCTATATGAGATCGATAGGATTCAATCTCTTTTTGCAATGCCTCCGGATTCGTCTGATCATCAATATGGAAAGTCTTTATCACGGGTTTTTCAAGCAGATCGCAATATTCGGGGGATTCATTGCCGTGTAATTGAATAAAGTCAACGCCGGTTTGACGTGCGATGCGGTTAACCTCGTCCAGCGGGTGATTCACAAATACCCCGACGCATTCCGGTCCCTCCACCCAATTGATAATGGCCCCGGCTTCGGCCGGCTTTATATACCGCTTGCTGTCTTCATAAAAGATAAATCCCATATACTCCGCTCCCTCCCCGGCCACGAAGCGGGCGTCGTTCAAGGTAGTCAATCCACAAATTTTCACTCGTACGCGCTGCTCTTCTTCTGCAAACATTCTAGACAGTTCAATTTTAATGCTCATTGACTTCCGTTTCCGACAACCGTCGCCGGTATTGCTCCAGCAACTGTTTAACGGCCCGCCCCGGATGGGATTGTCGCATGAAGTGTTCGCCGATAAGCGCTGCATCAATATGATTCTGATCTAAATACACCAGGTCATCTGCTGAACTGAGGCCGCTTTCTGACACTTTGACTACCTCCTCATCCACCGTTTTCAGGATATTGACTCCCCGGTGCAAATCAACCGAGAAGTCGGTCAGATCTCGATTATTGACGCCGACAATTTCAAGTCGTTCGTGATCTATTCGTGCTGTTTCGTCAGCATGATAACACTCCACCAATGCTTGCAAACCTGCTTCCTCGGCAGCATGCTGTAACTCCTGCAATTGACTCCCTTCAAGCACGGTGGCAATAAGCAACACAGCATCCGCTCCGTAAGCCCGGGCCTCTTCAATCTGGTACGGATCGATGATAAAGTCTTTTCGAAGGAGGGGAAGATTCGTTTCCTGCCGTACAGACCTCAGGTAATCGATACTTCCCTGGAAATAGGACTTTTCCGTCAATACGGAAATAGCTGAGGCACTCCCTTCCGTGTACTGAAGAGACAGGAGCGTCGGATCAAAATCCTGGCGGATAACCCCCTTTGACGGAGAAGCTTTTTTTATTTCAGCGATAACGGACACGCGGTCACCCGAAGAAAGGGCATCCACCATAGACTTCCGCGGCGTTTCATATCCCTCAAAACTCTGGAAGTCTGTCCGCGATACCTCTTTGCGACGTTTCACCAGGTTTTCACGGGTCGTTTTCACTATTTTCTCTAGTATTCCTTCCATATAATCCCGTTAGGGTGAATGCTCCTGCGTTGCTTCTACAAAACGATCCAGGGCTTTCTTTGCCCCGCCCGAGGTAATACTGTCCACCGCCATCTGCCTGGCTTCTTTCAGCGTGTCCGCCTCCCCGGCTGCATGGATGGCAAAGGTGGCATTCAGAAGGGCGATATTCCGCTGTGCCGGTTCGGCCCTGTCTTCGGTGATGTTGCGAATTATATCGGCATTATAGTCAGCATCCCCTCCTTTGAGCTGTGCTT
>CAYQXO010000188.1:0-3231 GCA_964421495.1 uncultured Balneolaceae bacterium
GGAGTCAGACGACAGGGTGGACGGAAATGATTTCCACTTCAAGTTTTCCCAGAACGGAGAATTAATAGGATTTTATAATGAGGAGAAAATAGCTCCGTCCCGCACCGTGGACCGACCGATCCTGCAGCAAATGAAGATTTTTCCTTCCTCCTCGTCCCAAACGGCTTTGAGAGATTCGGTACTTCAGCGGCTTTTATATTTTTCATTGACCCCCTCGAGCCAGGAGGAGCAGGTAGATAAAGATAGGCCTCGCGCCGATTCACTTCGCAACCTGTTGGACCGCGGAAAAAAGGTGTCGCTTGATGAATACTGGATTGAGCGGATGGCCCGGGCCCAATTGAAACGGTTTTATTGGTCTGCACAGACATTCGAAGTTGATTCAATGTATGCCCAAAGTTTTAATTCCATTGAGGGCGTCCGGGTCGAAATGCACCACCGCGATTCGGTGCAAAACCACCGCATTCACCTTGAAATGGATCTGGCGCCGACCGGGTCGTTATTCGGTTTAAATGCTTCCTACAGGGAGGTCGAAACGGAAACTGCTGACGGCGGACCATCCAGTTTTTGGCAGGTTTTTCGATCCGGATGCATGGTGTTGATAGCAATATTTGTCCTGGTCCTGTTTTATCGACGACTGAAAATTCGTGTGGTGGATACCAAATCGGCTTTGGTCGTGGCGCTGGTCGGGGGACTTTTGCTGCCCCTGCAAAGCGGGTTGTTTATATACGGGCAAATAAATAGAGCCGAGGTACCCTCTCTGTGGGAATATGTTATGGTATTTGTGATTATGGTGGGGGTGGCCGGAGCTTTGGCTGTACTGACATTCTTTGTTCTTACCGGGGTCAGCGAGTCACTCACCCGGCAGGCGTGGCCTCGCAAACTGGAGGTGTATAACCTGGTACGGCAAGGGTTTTTTCTGAATAAACCGGTGGGATACGCTATCCTGAATGCGGCTCTATTCTCTTTAGTGCTGGCTGCCGTGTGGACCCTTTTTCTTCAAATAGTGCCGTCGGCTGCAATTGAACTGGGGGATAACGGATTCCAACGTGTTTTTTACGAAGAATTTGTTACCCTGCCTCCCCTGTATCTTCTGGGTAAAATGGGATGGATCAGCCTGCTTACCCTGTTACTTGCTTGTGCAACGATAGGTAGTGTGGTGTACAATTGGTCGCAACGGATCTGGTTGTCGATGCTGGCGATGGCCGGAACGGTAGCGCTGATGCCGTTGGTTCCGATCACTCTGAATCCCCCTTATGTGGAAATTATTGCCACTTTTATAATCGGACTCGGTATAGCCGTAACTTTCCTGTATCGGGAGGCCGTTACAGCCCTTTTAACCCTGTTCCTGTTTTTGCTTTTGCTTCATATGGATAGCGCCTGGCTGCCCGCTCTATCTCCCGATCGCTACCTTTTATTCTTTATGGTCGCAGGATTTGGAATTTTTGTTGGATTTGGAGTCCTGGCACTGATTCGGGGACAAAACGAAAAACAATTGCCGGATTACGTTCCTGATTATGTCGCGGAATTGGCCCGGGAAGAGCGCATGAAACAGGAATTGGACATTGCCAAGCAGGTGCAGCAGGATTTTCTCCCTCTCGAAACACCGACGATTGACGGCTGGCAGATTGCAGCGGTTTGCAAGCCGGCCTATGAGACGGGGGGCGACTACTATGACTTCATCCGGATAGACGAGCATCGAATAGGTGTGGCCATAGGGGATGTCAGTGGAAAGGGGATAAAGGCGGCTTTTTATATGACCTTCGTCAAAGGAGTGCTGCACAGTCTGGCGGGAGAGATCAATTCTCCGTCACAGGTGTTACAAAATGCCAATCGCCTGTTTTATAAGAATGCTCCAAGGGGAACGTTTATCTCCCTGGTGTATGGCATTTTCGACCTGGATCAAAACCGGTTTCACTTTGCGCGAGCGGGACATAATCCGGTTCTGTACAAATCTGCCAAAAATCCCGATTTCCGCATGCTAAGACCTTCGGGAATCGGACTGGGAATGGACCAGGGAGATACGTTTGACCGGACCATCGAGGAGCAGGAAGTAACCTTCGAGGCGGGCGACCTGCTGATCCTGTATACGGACGGAATGGTTGAGGCGGTAAATCACCGCCGGGAATTTTTTGGTAATGCCCGATTTTTAGATACATTCAAAAGTGAAAATGATAGGAGTGCCGAAGAAATAATTACTCATACCACGGACCGGATTGATCAGTTTACCGGGCACAGCGAACAACATGATGATATGACGATGATTGTGATTAAAAAGGAATGAGAATAGGCCGAAATGATGTCACGGGATGCTCCGCAGAAATATTATAACGAATTATGATTCTTAGTCAAACCGTTGAAGATTATTTAAAAACGATTTTCAAGATCCAGGAAGACGGGCGCGCCACCACCAGTAAAATAGCGTCTGAAATGGAGGTATCCTCGGCCTCGGTGACGAATATGATGAAGCGGCTGGCCGATATGGGACTGCTGGAATATGCCTCCTATCAGGGGGTGGAACTTACCGAATCAGGTCGGAAAATTGCCCTGGAGGTTATACGGCACCACCGGCTGCTTGAACTCTATCTCAAGGAAATGCTGGGCTATTCCTGGGATGAGGTGCATGAAGAAGCAGAAAAATTGGAGCACCACATTTCGGAACGATTCGAAGACCGCATAGCGGAAATGCTGGATGAACCAACCCACGACCCGCACGGCGATCCGATTCCCAGTAAAGAGGGTGATATGCCCACCGCCGAAGCACAGCGTCTTATAGATGCAGAGAAAAATACAGACTTGATAGTACGCAGAGTTACCAACCAGGATCCCGAACTGCTCCGCCACCTGGACGATATCGGGTTGATACCGGGCGTCAAAGTCAACATAAAGAAACAGGCCCCCTATGACGGTCCGCTGACGGTACAGGTGGAGGACCAGGAACAGGTCATCGGCCGAAAAGTGGCCGACAGCATCCTGGTCAGTCCGTACGAGCCTCCAAGCCACTAGCCCGGATTTCCTGGTGAGCACAGAGCGTTAGCGATTCCCGCGTAGTGAAATCCGGGCCAGGAGTCTGAAACTTGTGTAAAGAGGAGGTTGCATGGGGCAGCCGGGGCGGACACCCGTTCAGAGAACTAAAAATTTTTCGAACAGATCCCGGTAAAGGCAGAGTAGTATGAATTTACTAATTACTAACGATGACAGGCAAAACCGCAAGTAAAAATTTTCAATCGAAAG
>CAYQXO010000189.1:0-3153 GCA_964421495.1 uncultured Balneolaceae bacterium
GCCATCGCAAATGGAATCACCATTGATCGAATATTTGACAATTGTCGGCAAATCCGGGAACAATCGGATATCCCGATTATACTTATGGGATACATAAATCCTTTACTCCATTATGGAGCGGATGATTTTATGGAGCGGGCATCGGAAGTGGGAGTGGATGGGCTGATATTACCAGATCTGCCCATCGAGGAGTCCCACTTGATCGAAGAAGCACGGAAAGCCTGCGGAATACCGCTTATCTACCTTGTGGCCCCGAACACCTCTGATGAGCGAATGAGGGCGATAGATAAAAAATCGGAGGGTTTTGTGTATTGCGTGTCCGTAACCGGGGTGACGGGAGCCCGGGAAGGTGATGAAGTGGCGCGATCGGTGAATCGTTTTATCGACCGGGTCAATCAGAATATCACCCGCAATCCGAAGATGGTCGGTTTCGGTATCAAGAGTCACCGGGACGCCAAATTAATTGCGGAAAAGGTGGAGGGTTTTATAGTCGGCAGCGCCCTGATTGACACCATTCGTGAACATTATCCCGAGAATGGATGGAAAGAAAAAGTATTTGAATTCGTTCATACACTAAAGTATGGGTCCTGAGCGGTTTTCCAGGGTCCGGTAAAGTGAGTTGCCGGCAAAAAGCGAAATGCTAACTACATAATTGTGCAAATGAACACTAAATATCTTTTTATAATATTATTGACGGCGTCGGTAACTATACTGTTCAGCAGTTGCAGCGGAGATTTTCGAGAGAAGGCGAATGGATCCTTCGGCGAACTTATTGTTGTAATGGACTCCAGCAAATGGGATAGTCCCGTGGCTGACTCTTTGCGCATGACCTTTGGTGAATATATCATGACGCTTCCGCAGCCGGAAGAAAAATTCGATCTCAAGTTCGTCGATTTTGCGACGCAATCGAAGCTGGATCAGCTCAAAAAAATGAAGAATGTTATTTTTGCCGCTCCCCTGGATGAGCAGACCAATGTGGGAGATTTCATCCGTAACATTTTAAGTGAAGAGTTAAAGCAACAGGTTCGAAACGGGGAAAGCTTCGGGTTTGTGCTCAGGGATAAATGGTACAGGAATCAATGGACGCTGTTTTTGACAGCTAACAGCCATGATTCGCTCGCCGCCAGGATAAGCTCGCAAGGCGACCAGTATGTCAAAAATCTGGTGGACCTGGAAGTCGAGAGATGGCAGGAGGAGGTTTACGATCGTGGCGAGCAGATTGCAATTTCGGATAGCTTGTGGCAGAAACACGGTTGGAAAATCGGAGTTCAACACGATTACCAGCTTAATGTGGATACTACGAATTTTGTGACCTTGCGCCGTTTTTTGCCTGAAAATGATCGATGGATCTGGGCGTGGTGGCGTGACGGGGTTACGGACCTGGATTTTGTGGATTCAACCTGGATCAACAATATGCGCGACTCGCTGATGGAACGGCATGTTCGCGGAACCCGCGACAGTTCCTATGTGACCACGGAATATCGACGTCCCGTGAAAACCAGGGTGGTTAATTTGAATGGTTACTATGCCTGGCGAACGCGCGGTACGTGGCGAATGACGGGTGATTTTATGGGTGGACCGTTTGTCCACTATACGATTTACGATGATAAGACGAATCGTCTGTTTATGATAGAATTTGCGCAATTTGCCCCAAAATATGATAAACGTCGCTATGTACGCCAATTTATGGCCATGGCTCAGACTTTTGAGAGTGATTCCACGTGGAAAATAACCCCTCCCGAAGCGGAAGACTCTGAAATTATGATTGAGAACTAGCCTTGGCTGATTCTGATAAATATGATTTCATTAACCGGGCACTTGATCAAAGAAGGGAAAACCACCGTTTTCGATCCCTGAGAGCGCTGGATCCCTCGCATGGTAACGGAGCGTTTGTTGAAACAGATACGGGGCACTGGATCAATTTCAGTTCGAATGATTATCTGGGCTTATCCGGGCATGTCCGATTGAAGGAGCAGTCGCATGCTGAAATAAAGGAATACGGAACCGGTTCTACGGCTTCCCGCCTGATATGCGGCACCTATTCCATTCACCAGCAGCTTGAACGGCAACTGGCTGAAACATTTGAGCGGGAAGCGGCGCTCGTTTTTAATACGGGTTTCCAGGCAAACAGTTCGATAATTGCCACGTTAACGAACCGGAACTCTTTGATATTGGCTGACAAGAGAAGCCACAACAGCTTGTTGCAGGGAGCCTTGTTGAGTCGTGCAAAATTTCGCCGGTTTGCCCATAACGATTTGGCGGACCTGGCAAAACAGCTAGAGAAAGCTGACGAAGAGGGATTTAACCGCATTTTTATTATTACGGAGTCGGTCTTCAGTATGGACGGAGACCGGCCGGAGCTTGATCATATGACAGAAATGGCACGGTCGTATGGAGCTTTCCTGTTCGTTGATGAAGCCCACGCTGTGGGGGTCTGGGGCGACAGAGGACGAGGATTGACGTTTCATAATCCTGACGTGGACCTCGTTTTGGGCACGTTTGGCAAGGCCTTCGGTTCGTTTGGATCCTTTGTACTTTGCTCATCCCGATTGAAAGACTACCTGATCAATTTCTGTCCGGGTTTTATATACACTACCGCCCTTCCTCCTGCCGTTATTGGCGCAAATCAAGCGGCCCTGGAGGTTGGTATGCAGTTGAATGAAGAGCGAGATAAACTTCACCGGAACACCGAATACCTGCGAAATGAATTAACCGCACATAATTTTGACATCGGAACGTCAACCAGCCAGATCATTCCGGTAATCATAGGAGCGGAAGAACAGACCCTGGACTTGCAACGTTATCTGGAAAATGAGGATATACTGGCAACGGCCATACGTCCACCTACGGTCGAAAAAGGAAAATCCCGGGTTCGAATTACTTTATCCAGCCGCCACGAAAAGAAACATTTAAACAAATTTTTGCAACTGCTCTATGAGTGGCAACAGAAAAAATATTGAAATTCTGGTGTATCCGGGATGGGGCTTTGATGCCGGCGTCTGGAAGATTTGGGATGCTTTTTTAAAGCCGGATTACAAGATGAAGAAATTTGATCCGGGATACGTCAACTCACGGGAAAAGGTAAAATTTAGCGGCCTGCATAATCGATTGAACATTATTTTTGCCCATTCATTCGGTTTGCATCAATGTCCG
>CAYQXO010000190.1:0-3090 GCA_964421495.1 uncultured Balneolaceae bacterium
GATCGGTAACAGGATGGTGTATATACACTACCTGGTTACTTGCTGGTATAACCTTCCGTCTTCCGGCTTCCGACTTCCGACTTTTTTCCCCCTCCGCCATCAGACGGGCTCGCTCCGCGAGCCCTTATTCCGTCAAATCCTCCGCCTCGTAGGTGATCGCCTCCTCATCGGGATGGGGCATGGGCACAGCCTCGCTTTTTCGGAGCAGGCTGACGAGGCCGAATATGGCGAAATTACCCACCTTGTTGAGGACGCTCTTGACGATCAGGAGGGCGGCGAGCTCGGTTTCGGGCACCTGGAGCCGGGAGGAGAGGCTGATGCCGGTCCCCGCGAATAGCAAATCCCGGTTGGGAATGAAGGGAATGCGGGAATAGATGATTTCGATCGCCATAAGGGTGAACCACACGTAGAAGGGCGTGGCCGGAATTACGACCACGTAGAGCAGCAGGTTGATCGTCTGTCCGAGCAGCAGACGGAAGTTTTGAATGCCGAAGATGGTGAGGGCGGTTTTCATCGGCATCGATATCACGTAGTGCCGGAAACGGATAAACAGCACCATCAGGATGACGGTGAAGAGGACGCCCCCGATCAAGTAGATTTGATTTTGATTGCCGAGCCACTCGACGATCTTGATCTGTCCCGTAAACAGGAAGCCAGCCAGCAGTCCGATGGAGACCAGCGTGGAGGCGACGGACGATATGATATTGTTGTCTTTGATCGTCTTCATGATCCGGGAGTTTTTCAATCCCAGGAACTTGTGGGCCCACAGGTAGAAATAGACCTCCCCGGAGTACCCCAGCAGATCCTTGTTGTAGATCTTTTTAAGCAGGAAGATCGGGAAGGCGTTAACCATGTTGTACTCCCACGTGAGCCGGTAAATAAATACCTCGAAAATGGGCAGGGACAGATACAGGATTACGAAAAGAATGTAAAAAACGGGATGGGTGGGCAGGGATTGCCAGACATTACCCCAGCCGATTTCGGTCAGCTCGTACACCAGCCACCCGAGCACGAGGACCAGGAACAGCCGCTGCGTCCACTTCATGATCCGCTGCCCCCACGTGGAGCGGACGAACTTCGATATGGTCTGCTTTACGGAGTGAAGATTCATTTAAACCTGTGGACAAGTTTTGTTATATTAGACCGCAAATATAAGGTATATTTTTTGTTGAAATAAATCTTATATGGGGCGGATGGCGTTCTGATGCCGGGTGGCCCTCGAACTTTCCGGATCGCGGCGAGGTTCCCGACAGCCGTCGGGATTTTTTTACAAGCGGATTCCGATGGTCCGGCGGCCTCCCGGTTTCTTCTCTTGATTTTGATAACCGGATTGAATAAAACTTTATGCGCGTTGCCTTGATTACACAGGATTTTCCTCCCGAAATCGGAGGTATAGAAACCTATTCCCACGAAATTTCCCGGCGTTTTTCCCGGTGGTGCGATTACTTTACCGTATATGCCCCGTTGAAACCGGGCAGCGAACTGATTGACCGCTCCCTGCCGTTTCCCGTCAGGCGGCGCGGCCGGCAAAACACCCTGCTGAATTTCGCGCTGCTGCCGGGCTTGCCTTACGAGGTTTACCGGCAACAACTTGACGTCAGCTTTCATGCCCAGTGGGGGACCGTCCTGTCTTCGGTGGCGGCCCGCAGCGTGAGTGGATTGCCGCTGAGCATTTTTTCCGCGGCGCATGCCCGCGAACTGCTTCACAATCCCCTGGAGGGGACCGGCCTGGCCGGCCTGTTTCGCCGGTATCAATCGCATATATTGCAGCGGGTGGATCACTGGTTTCCGGTCAGCTCGTATACGCGCGATTTGCTGGTGGATCTTGGGGTGGAGGCAGAGCGGACCACCGTCATTCACAACGGGACGGACCCGGATCGCTTTCACCCGTTTGATGCGGGGAGCTTGAGGGGGGAACTGGGATTGAAAAACCGGAAGGTATTGATGACCACCACGCGCCTCGTGCGACGAAAAGGGATCGATGACGTGATCAGGGCGGTGGATCGACTCCGGGACGAGTTTCCCGATATCGCCTATGTTATCGTGGGAAAAGGTCCCGAGGAAAAGGGGTTGAGGGAGATGGTCAGACGCCGCCGGCTCGGATCGCACGTTTACTTTACAGGGGAAGTGGATCACAAAGATCTGGCTCCCTATTATAATCTATGCGACCTGTTTGTGATGCCGGCCAAAACCGTGGAGCCGGATGTGGAAGGATTCGGCATTGTTTTCCTGGAGGCGAATGCATGCGGGAAGCCGGTCATAGGGAGTACGTCGGGGGGCATACCCGATGCGGTGGTCAACGGGGAAAACGGCCTGTTGGTGGACGAAAAAAACATCGATCAACTTGTGGAGGCGATCCGGCAACTGCTGGACAACCCCGACCGCGCCGTGAATATGGGAAAAAGGGGTCGAAAACGGGTCGAGAAAATGCTCAACTGGGATGCGGTAGCCCGCAAGCTCTACGAAGCGATGCAAAATAAGATAACCGCCTGAGTCGCGTTAATTTAGCAGTGAAAGTTGCCGACCATAATAGACTTTATCCCGACAGCTGTCGGGAATCCGTCATCCGACCTCTGACATCCGACCCTGAAATAAAAAAGGAACCCGGCGGTCAAACCGGGCTCCCTGAGTAAAGAGAGATGGAAAGTCGGATGTGCTCCGCTTTTCCATCATCAAGAGAGTTAGGCAATGAATGACTTTAGCTGAAAACCCCAATCTACAAACTCCAAGCAGTTTTCTATCGAGAGCTGTCGGGATGGGACTTTTAGCTAAATTCCCAATCCGCGACCTACATCTCCCGCAAATTGTAATTCGAATAAGTGTATCCGGGCTGGAAAAAAGGTGTCCCTCAAAAAACAATGGTGGGATTGCCCCTTGCCTGTAGCTATCCTCTCTTTTTCCCGTTCCGGGAATTCTATTCAATATGTTGCCGGGCCCGTCAGGCCCTTGCTGCAAGTATTTCGATACTTGGCAGGTTAACAAGTCAATATTTGCGAAAAGGATATTAGCTCTTTCAAAAGTTAAAAGCAAGAAAAAAGTTCAAAATTTTTAAAAAGATAGTTGAAAGCTTAAATCTGATTTCTCTGGGAG
>CAYQXO010000191.1:0-3043 GCA_964421495.1 uncultured Balneolaceae bacterium
CCCAGGAGAAATGGATCGGGGAGTTCCTGCCCCATAAGGATCCCTCCACTCGCTATTTATTTGAAACAAGCAGCGCGGCTACGGCTTCTTTCGCGGCAGCTACTGCATTGGGAGCTCGACTACTGGACGGGCATAATGCTTCCTTGTCTCAACGACTCTTCTCGGCAGCCCAAAGGGCCTGGAATTACCTTGAAAGTCACCCCGACAACCAGCCCGAAGGGGGATTTGCAAATCCTCCCGGCGTATCCGGCGGTGAGTATGGAGATAGCTCAGATTTTGACGAACGCCTCTGGGCCTCCGCAGAACTCTACAGGTTGACGGGCCGCGAGGAATTTGTTCAATATTTTATTAAAAACTACGCACGATTAAATCTTAAAAATATCGTACCCATAAGCTGGCGAGATGCGAAAAGTCTGGCGTTATCGGCATTTCTTTCTTCCGATACCGATAATCAATATACCGCGCATAGAGTAAAGGTTCGAAACGCAATCATTCAACATGCCGACGCTATACTTGACGTGCAGAGCCACAACAATTACAAGAATCTGAACGATCATACCGAATATTACTGGGGTTCGAACAGTGTGGGGTTGGCCTATGCTTTCAATTTGATTCAAGCGTATAACATCACCGACAGTTCCAGATACAAATGGGCGGCCCTCGATCAGTTGCATTATGTGTTTGGCAGAAATCCCTTCGGCCATTCCCAGGTTACCGGGGTGGGATCCGTTTCCGTGGAACATCCATACCATCAGCTTTCAGAAGAAGACGGGGTATCGTCCCCGGTACCCGGCATGTTGGTCGGCGGACCCAATAGCAAACTTTTATTAAATGATGTCCGAATATCCGACTACCCCGGCAAAAATTATGAAGACCGTTTTAAAAATTACCTGGTGAATGAGCCCGCTATTAATTACACGGCCATATTGGCTTACGTTACGGGTTATTTTTCCTTGCCGGCCGAACAACGAACCAATGAAATTCCCCTTACCAAGAAACGGAGTACCATCCTTAAATGAACGTCCTGGAAACTATATTTCTTTTTCTATTTATATGCATTGCTCCATTATTAATATATCAACTCTTTCTCAGTGTTTTGGCGCTTTTTGCCCATAAACGTTCCTCGTTTGAAACGGATAAACAGCGAAAATTCGCTTTTATCGTTCCCGCTCATAACGAAGAAAAAGTTATCGCTCAAACTTTATACAGTCTGTCGGGACTCATTTATCCCAAAAAATTATTCGATGTTTATGTTGTAGCCGATAATTGCACGGATGAGACCGCGGTAATTGCCCGTTCGATCGGGGTTAACGTTCTGGAGCGTATCCATGAAACAAAAAAAGGAAAAGGGTACGCTCTGCGTTGGGCGTTTGACTGGATTTTAACGCATCGCGATGATTACGATGCCCTGATCGTGGTAGATGCGGATAGCCTGGTCTCGGGTAATTACCTGGAGGTGATGAATTATTACCTGGAACAGGGAAGTGAGGTGGTTCAGAGCAGTGACCTGGTATTGCCTCAGCCTGGAAATTGGAGTATCGAGGCCACGCGTATTGGCTTTTTGCTGTTCAATTACGTAAAACCCCTGGGCAGGAAATTACTGAATTTAAACATGGGATTAAGGGGAAACGGCATGTGTTTCAGTACGGGGATCCTGAAAGAGGTTCCCTGGGAGGCATGGTCGCTTACGGAGGATGTCGAGTATGGTCTGGTACTGATGCTAAAGGGAAAGAAAATTGAGTTTGCACCGGAAGCTACCGTTTGGGCCCGAATGCCCGTTAAGGCTTCAAATGCCGAGTCGCAACGCTCCCGGTGGGAGATTGGACGACTCCAGATTATCAGGGCCTATATGTCAAAATTTTTGATTGAGACATTCAAAAAAAGGTCGCTGGTCTATTTCGATGTGTTTATCGATTTGATCACGCCCCCCTTTGTGAACGTGATGTTCGTGATAATGACGATATTCTCGTCGGTTATGCTTTTCTATTTCCTCGGCTTTTTGCCGATATTGCAACTCTTGTTGTGGGGTACGCTGGGAGCCGCGGGTTTACTATATGTATTCCTGGGACTCTATGTGGGAGGCGCCGAGCGAAGTCTTTATAAATCCCTGCTTAGATTGCCGGTGTATATCATGTGGAAAGTGAAAGTGTATGTAAAGGCCCTCGGGAAAGGTAAAGAAGTTGACTGGATCAGAACGAAGAGGGATAACCTGTAGCATAACAAAAATCGACCTTGTTC
Organism: uncultured Balneolaceae bacterium; assembly: GCA_964421495.1. GTDB lineage: Bacteria > Bacteroidota > Rhodothermia > Balneolales > Balneolaceae > CAJXOW01. The sequence goes on from CAYQXO010000191.1 coordinate 2,239, forward strand.
ATCCCCACGTAGTAGTACAGGATTGTGCAGTAGGAGGGGACGATGAATTGTTCAGTGTAAATATGTTTGTAAACCGGGAAGGAGAAGTCAAGGGGTATTTTATGGCTCAAAAGCATCGCATTTATCCGATTGAGGCGGGGCAGGGAACCTGCTTGTGACCGTATGGGAAGAAGAAGTTCGGTGAGAATCATTTGAACTCGTGAATAAACTTCAGTTAAAGGGGTCCATCCAGTGACAAAAACGTAATCAAGAGCAAGGTTTACCCAGATACAAAGGGCTTCAACAATGGGTAGAAAAATGATGGTCAGGCCTTAATCTTTTGCCTGAAGCGACCGGCTATAAAGTGAACGTAATCTCTTATTCCGTTTTTAATTGATTTCCCCGCCGTTATACACCGGACCTGTTTCAGTTCGAGTCGCCCGTGTTTAAGACGCAATATAAATCCCTTGGTAAGGCCAGGCAGGAGTCTTTTTGGTCTTGAACTGTTAAACAGGGTGATTTTTTTGTTTTGTATAACGTTATCGGCCAATTGTAATTTGAATTGTTCCCTGCCGCGTAAAAAATCAAATGAATTGGCCTTGTTATTTATGGCTTCTTCCAGATTGGTGTAGAGCAATACATTACCCGGTCCCAGTTTCCTGTATTGTGGATTGTTGTCCATACTACGAAGCCACAGATACCTTTTGTCTTTATAGGCTAATATCGCATCCATCGCCACTTTCCCGGTAGCGCTTTTGTTTGGACGGGCGACAGCCATTTTTATTTGCGCCCACTCCTTATCATAGAACAATTTTATAATTTCCTT
>CAYQXO010000192.1:0-2995 GCA_964421495.1 uncultured Balneolaceae bacterium
GGTGACACTCTACCAATTGAGTTACGCCCGCTTTAAAATGCCGAAAGCTCAGAGGTCAAGACTGAAAGTCCTTCTGCGCCAAGTACCTACAGGCACTTCAGCGCCCGGAAACCGCGTTTCCAACCTTCAGCTCTGAGCTTCCGGCTCGCTGTGGGGGGAGCAGGATTCGAACCTGCGAAGGCTTGCGCCAGCAGATTTACAGTCTGCCCCAGTTGGCCGCTTTGGTATCCCCCCGCAGTGGGTAAACAAAATGTCAAGGAAATATCAATAATCGACTGACTTAACCATCTTTCAAACCATTCAACAAGTTGCACCTGTTGAGCCAGTGGCCGGGATCGAACCGACGACCGACGGTTTACAAAACCGTTGCTCTACCGCTGAGCTACACTGGCATATTGCAACTTCACCAGTCAAAAAAACGGTTTTATCAGCCGTTCCTGAAAGACCCGAAAGCTAATAACAATTTTCTAATCTGTCAATAGAAAACTTCCTTATTTTTTCAACTGTATAAAATCCGGATCTTTCGATGGATTTTTCAGATCAAGACGTTTTTTCAGTCTTGAATTTCCGCCGGTAAATATACAATGCGATTCGGATAACAATCAACACCAATATGATACCTAATATGGTACGGCTGTACACTGAGAGGTAATGGCCTATAATTCTCCAGTTTTTTTCCACAATCCACCCCATTCCCAGGAGAATAGCGTTCCACAAAAAAGAGCTGACGAATGAGCTGAGTACGGTGAGTTTACCGTTCGTGTGACTAATACCGGCCGTCAATGAAATGACGGATCGCGTACCGGCGAGAAAGCGATTGGCCAAAATCACCCCCTGTCCCCATTTTCTCATCCACTGCTGGACTTTATGGATATATTCCATCTTTACCCATCTAAACATCCAGAACTCCTCGCGCTTCTCATTGATTTGACCTCCCCAGTAACTTCCCAGCGCATACACGCTCATAAATCCGATTACGGAAGCAACGGTGGTGAGCAGATGGATCGGAATGAGGTTCACAATATCACGGGCGGCCAGGTATCCCCCGAAAGCGACCAGCAAGTCGCCGGGAATCGGTGGTATTATATTTTCTACATAGGCAACCGTGAAGAATACCAGGTAGATATACAGGAGGGGGAGGGTATCGACGGACTCAATAAATTGTTCCATGTATAGGTCCATCATGAATGTCAGCTTCCGTCCCCTCGTTTAAGCAGCATGGCCACCGCCATCGCGGCCATTCCCTCTTCGCGGCCTACAAACCCCAGTTTTTCGGATGTCGTGGCTTTGACAGATACCCGCGATGGTTTGAGTTTTAAATCGTCGGCGATGTTGCCCACCATGCGTTTTATATGCGGTTGGATTTTCGGAGCCTCGGCAATCAGCGTCGCATCAACATTGTTAATCGCAAAATTCCGTTCCGTAATCATCGATTCCACCTCGCGCAGCAGTTGCCGGCTATCCGCTCCCTCGTAGGCAGCATCTGTATCGGGAAATTGCCGACCTATATCTCCAAGACCGGCCGCTCCCAGCAACGCGTCCATGACAGCATGCAGCAGAACATCGGCATCGGAGTGTCCCCTGAGTCCCTTCGGGTAATCCAGGCGGACCCCGCCCAATACCAATTCATTTCCCGCCACCAGGGCATGCACATCATATCCGTAACCGGCCCGCAAGTCCATCAGCTTTCCTCTTTTTTGTTCAACAGTTGAGCCGCCCGTTCCAGGTCCTCCGGATACGTTATCTTAAAATTATTCCGGCTTCCTTCAACCACACAGACCTTATGACCCAACCACTCCACCAGCGAGGCGTCGTCCGTTCCCGTTCGTCCCCGTTCCCTCGCTTTTCGGAAGGCCTCCCTCAGCAGGTCGGGTCGAAAAACCTGGGGAGTCTGAGCCTTCCAGAATTTACGGCGATCGGGCGTTTCCCGTATACATCCATCGGAATTTACCACCTTCAGGGTATCTCTGACGGGAACGGCCAGGAGGGCAGCCCCATTCTCACCGGCTTTACGGCAGCATTGACGCATATGAATCGGCTCGACGAAAGGTCGCACGGCGTCGTGGACGGCAACCAGGTCGGGGTCGCCCAGGGCCTGCAGCGCCCGGCTGACCGAATCCTGGCGCTCCTCGCCGCCCTCAACGATATGATACTCCACATTTGCTTCTTCGCACGGCCGGCGTACCAGTTCGTCCACCCGTTCCATCCAGTCACCGGAACAGGCAATCGCCACTTCGCAGACCGGTTCATACTCCAGCAACCGGCGCAGCGTATGCACCACGATAGGAGTCCCGCCGAGGCGGATAAAAGGCTTGGGGACTTTTGTCCCCATACGTCGGCCGGATCCGGCTGCCGGTATGATTATGCCCAGGGAGTTCAATACAATGGTTTTTACAGAATCAGCATCGCGTCACCAAACGCAAAAAAGCGGTAATCTTTTTCCAGCGCCTCTTCGTAGGCTTCCATCAAAAAGTCATACCCTCCGAAGGCAGCCGCGAGCATCAGCAGCGTTGATTCGGGTCGATGGAAATTGGTAATGAGCGACTCGGTAATCTGGAATTCATACGGCGGATAAATAAATTTGTCCGTCCACCCGACCCCCGGCTTGGAGTATCCGCTCGCCATAATACTGGTTTCGATCGTGCGGACCGAGCTGCTGCTGCAGGCGATAACCTTGTTCTCTTCGCTCTGCAGCGCCTCGTTTATTTTATCGGAAGTTTCCTGGGATATGAAATAGTTTTCCGAATCCATCCGGTGCTTGGTCAGGTCTTCCACTTCAACCGGCCGGAACGTACCCCATCCGATATGGAGGGTAATGGGACACAATTGCACCCCTTTGTCCTCCAGCTTTTCGACCAGGTCATCCGTAAAGTGCATGGCCGCCGAGGGCGCCGCCACCGCCCCTCTTTCTTTGGCAAAGATCGTCTGGTATCCCTCCTTGTCTTCCTCTTCCGGTTCACGCTCTATATAAGGAGGGAGCGGCATCATGCCGATA
>CAYQXO010000193.1:0-2858 GCA_964421495.1 uncultured Balneolaceae bacterium
TCGTTTTAAAGATGGAGCCGGCTGTATATTTCTGGCTGATGAGTGCCCGCCGCCGGTTTTCCCTGTGCCCTGTAATTTTACTGAAAGTGCAACTTTTATTTTTCAAACAACTCAAATAATTGATTGCGGATACCGTTATACAACAGGAAATTCAAGGATTAGCAACATCTCGCTTATTTATTCAAAAATTAAATGTCAAAAAAGGAAAACGGTAAAAACAATAAGCTGAAAGATAAGCTTCCGGGTGGTAAGGGAAAAAACTCGAAGTTTCCCATTTGGATCTACGTCGTCCTGCTCGTTTTACTGCTCGGAATTCAATTTATCTATTTCAGTGATCAGCCTTCCAATCGGATTGATTACAGTCAATTCCTGACTCACGTACAGGAGGGATACGTAAAGAAAGTCACGATAAAAAACGGAAGGACGATCGAGGGTGTATATAATGAGAAGGCGCTCAAGGAGGGGATCGTAAAAGCCGCGGAGAAGAAGGATGAGGAGCAGTGGCAGCTTACCGGATCCTCCGAGACCGCTATGGGTTTCCATACCGTCATGCTGGAAGGGGACGAGCTTCGGCCGGTTCTGGATGAGCACGGGGTGGAGTACGAGGTACGGTTTGAAGATGACTGGTTTAGCGGATTGCTTACGTGGCTGATACCTATCGGACTCCTGATTGTCTTCTGGATCTATATCTTTCGCCGTATGAATCCCGGCCAGCAGGTCCTCAGTATCGGTAAGAACAAGGCCTCGCTCTATGAAAAACAGAAAGAGAATCTGGTAACTTTCAAGGATGTAGCGGGTCTGGACGAAGCGAAGACCGAGGTGGAGGAGGTGGTGGAATTTTTGAAGAACCCCAAGAAATTCACGAAACTGGGCGGCGCCCTGCCCAAAGGCGTGCTGCTGGTGGGTCCGCCGGGTACCGGCAAAACCCTGATGGCCAAAGCGACGGCCGGCGAAGCCGATGTACCGTTCTTCAGCCTCAGCGGCTCCGATTTTGTCGAGATGTTCGTCGGCGTCGGTGCGGCACGGGTGCGCGACCTGTTTAAACAGGCGAAGGAAAAGGCTCCCTGTATCATTTTTATCGATGAGATTGACGCTATCGGGCGCTCGAGGGGACGAGGTTCCATGACGGGATCCAACGACGAGCGGGAGAATACGTTGAATCAGCTTCTGAATGAGATGGACGGGTTCAGCAGCGATAAGGGCGTGATCATCATCGCGGCGACCAATCGACCGGATGTATTGGATTCAGCCTTGCTGCGCCCGGGCCGGTTCGATCGACAGATTTTGATCGATAAACCGGATCTCCTCGGCCGCATTGAAGTACTGAAAGTCCACACCAAGAAGTTGAAATTGGCAAAAAATATTGATCTGAAGTTGCTCGCCTCGCAAACCGCGGGATTCGCCGGGGCCGAACTGGCAAACCTGTGCAACGAGGCGGCCTTGCTGGCGGCCCGCCGAAACAAGAAAGCGGTGGAGATGAAGGATTTCCAGGACGCCATTGAGCGCGTGATCGGGGGACTGGAAAAGAAAAACAAGCTTATCAGTCCCCACGAACGGGAAATCGTAGCTTATCATGAGTCGGGACACGCCATCGTCGGATGGTACCTCGAACATACCGATCCCGTCCTGAAAGTCAGTATCGTCCCACGCGGACTCGCAGCCCTCGGCTATACCATACAAACACCGCTGGAAGACCGGTTTTTGATGACCTCGGAAGAGCTCGACGACAAGATCTGCGCCCTGCTCGGCGGTCGAGTGGCGGAGGAGATTATGTTTGGCCGCATATCCACCGGGGCCCAGAACGACCTCGAGCGAATAACCAAGATGGCCTTCGCCATGGTTGCCGAGTACGGGATGAGCGAGGAGTTGGGATATATTTCGCTAAAAGATTCGCAGCAGCCCGGGAACAGCTACGGGTTTAATAAAAAATATTCCGATGAAACGTCCCTGGAGATCGACAAGGCGGTTCGCAGGATTATCAACAAAAATTACGAGCGAACCCGGAAGCTCCTCTTGCAGCATAAAGAGAAGCTGGAAAAAATGGGCAAGACCTTGCTCGATCGTGAGATACTGGATCATAACGACCTGAGAGATTTGCTCGGAGAACGACCCCAGGGAGAGTATCCCCACGGTATATTTGACGACGATAAACCCGGTCATAATTCAAATGGCAACGCTTCCGCCTCCGATAAAGACGCCGGAATTGAAAATTCCGACGAAGTCCAGAAGAACTAAGTAGCGCCAACTGCCCTTCCCGTATGTAGTGCTTCGAATACGCCCCCCTTAATATTCTCGTAACACAGGAATAACAATATCGTAAAACTCGCCTAATACTGAGTACATCTCCACGCCTTATCCTTTCAGTGTCATGTTAGACACAGAAAGCACATATCACTTCCCACAAATCAGCACTGCTTGTGGTACGAGCATACCGGATCTCAAAACAGGGACCGGATGTTCCGATGCATGTTTTCCTACCTCTTTGAATGATCTACAAACCAAATTCGGCACATTTGAATCAAAATCAGCACAAATAACATGAAAATCACGCTACATAAGATCATTGTTCTTTTACTGTTATTGGGATGGGGAGCTAGTCCGATGACTTTGCAGGCTCAAACGACTCAAAAGAATTCCAGCGATAAAAAAGGATCGATTGCCGGTACGGTCGTCGATGCTGAAACCGGCGAAACCCTGATTGGCGTTAATGTTGTGATTCAAGGGACCAGCAGGGGGTCGGCTACAAATGTAGAGGGTCGTTACCGCATTTCTGAACTTGCTCCCGGCACGTATGATATAAAAGCCACCTTCTTGTCTTATGCCACGATGAAAATAGAGGGAGTAAAGGTGAATCCTGG
>CAYQXO010000194.1:0-2858 GCA_964421495.1 uncultured Balneolaceae bacterium
GTTACGGAAATCTGGGAAGCCCCGAGTCGCCCGGCGTGTTCAGGGTTGATAAATATGCAGAAATCAATGGTAATATAGAAGGGTGGGGCATCTTGCTGGTGGAGAATGATGCCCAGTTGGAGATTGCCTCCGAAATGTCGGTGGGCGGTACATTTGTATTTAACGGGCTGGTGTTATTCAAGAATACGTGGGAGTTCAAGGGACGGGGGAATGTGACCGTCAATGGCACGGTGGTGGTTGGAAGTCCGGATGCCGTACCTCCCACTGATGTGAGTATAGGGGGAAACTTGTCGATTTTCTATGATACCCAGGGGATGGGATATGCAAAAAAATCCGCCTTTAGCAACGTTCCGCCGACCTATACTATCGTCCGATATTATGAGTAATCCATTTAATAAATAAACGAAAAACAAACCAAATTATATGAGGTCATAAACGACATGAAACATTTAGCCGACAGTCAAACTCGCATGAGGCGCATTTCAGAGATGCTTCAACCCCTGGTCCGGAAACTGCCGCAAACGTTGTCGGGCGTGGAGTTACACCAGGTTATGAATGAGTTGCTGGAACAACAAACCGAAGAATGGCGACGGGAATTACGGAAACAGCTGGAATATTTCCTGACAAAGATGGAATTGCTGGAAGCTTCTGATATTGATATGGGTTCCGAGGGCAGTAATGGGAAAATCTGGTATCGTATTCACGGCAATAAGGCCGCTGTAGAAATGAACGAAGCATTGAATATCGAAGAGATGGATTTACTGCTATTAAACCTGTTGATGCCTCTTCAGCGGGAAATGTTATTCAAAAATCGCAATTTCGATTTTTCTTACAAGACCTCCCGGGATGACGTTCCGGAAGATCAGCGGTATCGTGCCGATGTTTATTATGAAATGGAACACCTCGCATTGAACATGCGGCGAATAGAAAACGTAATTCGCCCGTTCAAGGATCTGGAGTTGCATCCGGAAGTAGCCCGTGCGTTGAGCCTGCGATATTATCAGTATGGACTGACGCTTGTTACCGGTATTACCGGTTCGGGCAAGTCGAGTACGCTGGATACCATCATTGACGCCAATAACCGCAGTGTGGAAGCGCATGTTGTCATTATCGCCTCGCCGATTGAAATGGTCCATAAATCCATGCAGTGTATCATACGTCACCGCGAAGTAGGTCGGGATGTGTGGTCTTTCAAAGAGGGGGTGGTGCAGGCTTTGCGCCAGGATCCGGATATCATTATGATTGGTGAGTTGCGTGATCCGGAAACCATCATGGCCGCCCTGGAGATTACGGATTCGGGACACAAAACCTTTGGCACACTTCATACGTCATCCGCAATGGAAACGATTGATCGAATCATCGGTGAGACCGAGGTTGACCAGCAGGAAAGAGTACGCAATCGACTGGCGGATGTTCTTACTTGTGTCATTAGTCAGAAGCTGGTTCCAAGTCTGGATGACAAGCGCGTCCTGGCCAAGGAAGTGCTGCTGGTTACGCCGTCGGTTAAAGCTGCAATACGGAATAACAACGTAGGGGAAATCTATCAGATGCTCATGGAAGGACGCAATAAGGGAATGTTTACCATGGAGCAGGACCTGTTTCGTTTGTGCAACAGGGGAATAATTTCCGCCGACACGGCTATGAACTATTGTAATAATAAAAAGAGGATGTATCAGCTCCTCAATCCTTCAACAGTAAGTAAACTAAACAGTCTCAAGGAGTAATGTCATGGTGACAAAAGAATATGTAGGTATTTCCCAGGATGGTAATGTGCTAAAAATCGCGCGGATCCATAAAATGAAGAAACAGGTGATCGTGACCGGCCTTGATCGTATTACAATCGGCCAGGACAAGAAATTGAATCACGACAAAAAACGTTCGGAGCAGTTGGTTAGCGAGTATTCGGAGGACTATGCCTTTGGCATCAATCAGCATTATTCGGACGACCAAAAAGATATCGACGAGCTTAAGATGCTCGCCGCCGGCGGGAATGGGATGGGCGAGCAGGGGAGGCCCAATGATATCTTGCTGGCAAGCTACCTGGAGGAGATGAAGAAACGCAAGATTCGCGTAGGAGTTACCTTGCCGGCCGGCTCAACAGATTTTCAGATCTTGAAGCAGAAGAACTATGCAAAGCTGAAAAAGAAAGAGTTGAACCAGGTTGTGCGCGAGAAATTGGTCGATCTTTATGATCATGTTCCGTCTTCGGATCGGTATGTAGTTCATACCAGAAAAGACGGTTCCTTGGTGTTGGCTTCCCATAATGACAATCCGTATGCGCTGGACTTGATTCAGCGTGTGGGGAATCTTTATTCGGGTAAGATACGTATCGAGCAGCTTTTGCCGGATGAGGCGATTTTATTGGCAATGATAAAGAAAAATTATCCACTGAAGTCGGACGAAATAACGGCGGTAATTCAGCTTGGTGAACAACAGTGCCGCATCTTTTTCATGCAGGGTGGGGAACTATTCCAGGTACTTCCAAAAATACAGGCTGAAAGTAAATCACGGGATATTATGCAGGTCATATTCAGCAAGATATTATTTCAGCTTGATACCGGAGAGTTACCCAACATCGACAGATTTATTGTGGCGAATAACGATTTGAAAGAGAAATCCCTGGCTTATCTGAGGGATAAATTTTCGGACGCTAAAGTTTATGAGTTCAAATACGACGAGAATCAGGTAGTCCTGGATGACGACATAAAAAGCGTGGCTCCGTTCTTTACGACGGCAATCGGGGCGGCATGGGCTGCGATGGAGACAGAGAATGAGCCGTTCAACGTGTACAGCATGTTACCGGCCCATATCCTTGAAAACCAGAAGGTCCTCAAGTTCAAGTGGCACGGTTGGTTTGT
>CAYQXO010000195.1:0-2750 GCA_964421495.1 uncultured Balneolaceae bacterium
AGGTAAAGCCCGGATCGTATTCCTCGATATGGCTCTCCCGCATGACGATAACCGACAGATTCAGCAGACCGAAGATCAGCAGTTTAAAGGCACTAGCCAGTTTAGCCACTTCGGAAAAATTGAAGACGAGCAGTATGAAAAGCATAATGCCCACGGTTATCAGGATGGAATTCGTGGGGGTATTAAAGCGGCCCACCTTGGAAAATCCGGGGTGAATCAGGGAATCCCTCGCCATGGCCAGCGGAAAGCGGGAGGAGGACATAATGCCGGCATTTCCCGTTGAGGCAAAGGCTGCTATGGCAGCTATAACGACTAACATCAGTCCGATATCACCGGGCAGCCAGTCCAGGAATACTTCTCCGGCCGTCGCTACAGGCGTCAGGTCTTCCTGAAACGCTTCCGGGGGGAGCACCGCCGTCATCAGGTACACCCCGGTGACGTAGACCGTAAGGGCGGTGATAATCGAGAGGAACATTCCCCAGGGAATATTGCGGTCCGGGTTTTCAACTTCCTCCGATATACTTGCCACTTTTGTTAGCCCGGCGTAGGAGACAAAGACCATACCGACGGTGGATACAAAACCCTTCGCTCCATTCTTGAAAAAGGGAGTGAATTGCTTCCGATTCACGTCGAGAAAATCGAGCGAAAAAAGATGAGAGAATCCCTGGACAAGGTAGAAAGCCATGATGGAGATAAGAACGACCACCATTCCCTTTTGCAACGTGCTGGTTTCTTTGGCGCCGACAATATTCAATCCGCCGAAAGCGATTGTCAAAATAAGGGCTATGGGAGTTATGGGAACCTGGAAAAAAATCGAGATGTAAGCGCCCATTCCTATCAGGGCGAACGCGCTTTTGAAGGTAAGGGACAACCAGGAACCGAGTCCGCCGATGCTGCCCATCAGGGGACCGAGGCTGCGGTCGATGATATAGTAGGTCCCTCCGGCCTTTGGAAGCGCAGTGGCCAGTTCGGCTTTACTGAACATGGTGGGTAATACCAGCAGCCCGGAAACAAAGTAGGCTAAAAAGACGGAAGCCCCCGTTTCGGCTGCAGCCAGGCCGGGCAATAGAAAGAATCCCGAACTGAACATGGCGCCGGTTGCGATAGCAAAGACATCCCAGAGCCCCAGTTGTTTTTTAAGAGTCTTATGTTTCATAATTATTCAAAAAAAAGAAAAATCTGTTCTATCTTGTATGTTTAATCTAAAAAAAGTTTTCCCTGCCATTTTTTCTGGTTTTATTAAGCAGGAGCAATATTTAAAGCAGATGTGCACGTGAAGATAACAAAAAGTACAATTCAAAGACCTTATTCACAATTATTTAAAACTGTTTTTCCGGTTATTTAGGGCCGGGGAGGATTGGTCTGTATAAATTTAAAAGCATTACCATGCGATATATTCTACGAACGATTTTGGCGGTTACGCTGAGTGTGACTGCAGCCCCGTCGGAGGCAATGGAGGATGCGGTGAAGATTGATCGATTAACGGTGGAATATATGCAGAATCCGGTGGGTATTGAACAGCCGAACCCGCGTTTAAGCTGGCAATTGACTTCGAACCGGCGAGGGACCTCCCAGCGGGCGTATCAAATTATCGTGGCGAGCACCCCGGAAAAACTTTCCCCGGAGCAGGCGGATTTATGGAACAGCGGCAAGGTGGCGTCCGACCAAAACGTCAATGTCCGCTATAAGGGAGCGGAGCTTGATTCGTACGAACGTTATTACTGGAAAGTACGCGTATGGGATGATCGTGGAAAGAGGTCGGGGTGGAGTGAAACCGGACGGTGGAAGATGGGTCTCCTGGAGCCATCGGAATGGGAGGGACAGTGGATTGGTTCGGATCTGCAGCTCAAACCCTACCAGGATACGCTGCGAGCCCTGGCGGATTTCGAACGGGTGCCGCGGCGGCAGATCTGGCAGTGGAGTTCACGGATCCGCGAGATGACCGAAGGGGTGGAATCGGCTCCTGCCGTATACCTGCGCAAGGAATTCGCCTCGAACTCGGCCGTCAAGGGGGCCTACGTCTCAATCAGCGGTCTGGGATTGTACGAGCTGTATATCAACGGAGACAGGATAGGTAATTACCTGAATCCGGCCTATACCGATTATGAGAAACGGGTCCTGTACAACACCTATGAAGTGACGGATGCGCTGAATAACGGGGAGAACGCCCTGGGGGTGATCCTCGGAAACGGCTGGTATAACCTGGTGATCCCCCACGCCCTGCGATACTATGCAGCCGACTATATCGCCCCGCCGAAACTGCTGATGGAGTTGAGGATTACCTATGAAGACGGCACTACCCGCACGGTCACCACCGATACCAGCTGGCAGGTTACGACGGAGGGACCGCTTCGCTTTAACGATGTACTCGGCGGGGAAACCTACGACGCACGGAAAAAGATGGCGGGATGGATGTCGGCCGGCTACGACGATGCGGACTGGCAGAGCGCCCGGTCTGTAGACGCGCCGAAGGGCGAACTGGAGTCCCAGTTGCTGCATCCCGTACAGAAAACAGATACGCTGAAACCGGCGCGCATCTCCGCCCGCGCGGATACGGTAATGGTGGACTTTGGTCGTGAATTGACGGGCTGGGCTCGGATGCAGTTAAAGGGAGAACGGGGAGATACCGTTACCGTCCGCCATCCCGGCGCCCCGCAACATACATTGGGACGCTTCCTGGTGGATAAATATTTTCTAGACGGCGGCTCGGCAACGTTCGAACCCCGCTTCAGTTACTTGGGATTTCAGAT
>CAYQXO010000196.1:0-2691 GCA_964421495.1 uncultured Balneolaceae bacterium
GATCCACTATTTTACCTCAAAATCGGCCAAAATCTACCTCAAACCGGACTTTTTTCGCTACGATCCGAAAAGTCCGACCGACTCCTTGCTAAAATTAATTACATCCTTCAAGGGAAACGGTCCCAAATAAGCTCTGCATAAATCTTTTTATTCTAATGGCAGTCAGGACTCCAAACGGATGAACCTTGCTATTTCTTGCCCGTCTCTCCCGTATTTTTAATTAAATCAACTGCCGGACCAGCCTCTTTCCTCGACCACTCTTTCGTAGGCCGATTTCAGTTTTATACCGGCAATGGCCTCATTTACATTAAACAGATGATCTCCGATTTTTTCCAGGCGATTCAGGTAATCGAGGAATATAAATCCCACCTTGTTTGAATAATTATTATCCTCGAGCTGAGCGTAATGGAACTCAAGCAATTCGTCCCGGCATAAATCGACCTGATTCTCAATATGCAGAGATTTTTCAAGGTCGATGTCTCCATTCTCCCGGTCCAGGTTCTCACGGACATTGCGGATAGCATCGTGAACTTTATCGAGCATCATGCCGAGCTTTTCTATCGCCTCTTCAGGTAATTCCAGATTTTCCGACTGCATCCTTTCGAAGGTTTTTGACATCTGAAAATATATATCCGCCACCCGTTCCAGGTCGTTGATCATGCTATGCATGCCTCGAATACGACGAGTCGCCTTCTCCGTGAGATTAAAGCTGGATATTTTAGTCAGGTATTCCGCTATCTCAAGTTCAATATTGTCGGTGATCTGTTCTCTTTTCTCAATTTTCTTCAGGAACTTCTTTTGCCTGTTCTGCTTGTTAAGCAACAGGCCCTGCATGTTGAAGTGCATTTTTTCAACCAGCTTGGCGAAAAGCTCAATCTCCTTATGCGCCTGTGACATCGACAGTTCCGGGGAGGACATTAAACCCGATGAGATATACTGCAAACGATGCTGGGTATCGTCCTTGTCCGTCTGATATTTTTCTATAATCCGAACGATATACGGAACAAATCCCACGAGTACCAACACGTTAATCACATTAAAGGTTGAATGGAACAGGGAAACGGCCAGCGTTGCATTGGCCCGACCGAGTTCATCGGTTGCGTGAAGGATGGAACCGACCTCCGGCGAAAAATAGCTCATCGTTGCATCGATTCCCATGAGAAAAGGCTGCATCAGGAAAAGCATCCATACCACCCCGAAAACGTTGAACACCAAGTGAAACCGGGCCGCCCTTTTCGCATAGACATTCCCAACAACGGCCGCAATATTGGCGGTTACCGTAGTTCCGATATTCTCCCCGAGGACCATCGCCGCCGCCATGGGGAAATCAATCCATCCTTCAAATAACATTACAAGGGTTATGGCCATGGCTGCAGAGGATGACTGGGTAACCAGGGTCAATACGGTTCCGGCCACCACAAAGATTAAAATGGAGATAAACCCGAACTCCGTAAACTGGTCAAGAAACATGAACATCTCCGGATTCTGCTCGATATTCGGCACCCCGTTTTTTACAAAATCCAGTCCAATGAACAGGATACCGAATCCGATCATGGCTTCGGCGAGGTTTTTCAGTTTCTCGCGCCCAAAAAACATGAAGGGAAAGAAGACCCCGATTAACATCATCGCCAATGGAGTGATCTCCATTTTAAAACCAAAAACAGAAATAATCCATGCCGTAACCGTGGTACCGACATTGGCTCCCATTATAACGCCCGTGGACTCAATGAAGGTAATCAAGCCGGCATTTACAAAGCTCACCACCATAACCGTAGTCGTAGAGGAGGACTGGGTAATCGATGTGGTTGCAAATCCGGTAAGCAGCCCCCGTAACCGCGTACTGGTCATCCCCTTGAGAATAGATCGAAGCTTGTTTCCTGCAATTTTCTGAAGCCCCTCGCTAAAAACTTTCATCCCATAAATGAAGATTCCCAGGGCTCCAATCAGTTGCAGAAAATCCCAAATGGTATAAGTCATCGTTCATTCATTGAATGCATAAATACATAAAGAATTATTTCATTCTCCGAAATTAAGGTAGCCAATATAATAATATGATTCGATTTATTTTGATTGAAATCGGGAAAATTTTCAGCGGATTTTCAAAAACCCGGAGAGGGTTCTTCAGCCAGGGAAATTCGGCGGATCCTTGCTTCAATTGGGCACTTGCCCTAGATACCGGCATGTAGGCAAAATACCTTATTTACCTTAAAGCCGAACAACCCAAGTGCTTCAGAACCCTCTCCGGGTTTTTGAAGGAGACCTCTATTAGTATCTAATCCAATTTCTTGGTTCTTTCATTACTGCCAACAACCGTTCTTCGCGACTTCCGGGGTCGGGTTGATAATCGTAGTCCCAGCGGACCCGCGGGGGCAGGCTCATGAGTATTGATTCGGTACGGCCTTTTGTTTTGAGTCCGAAGAGGGTGCCGCGGTCGTGGATGAGGTTGAATTCCACGTAGCGGCCGCGGCGAATTTCCTGCCAGTAGCGGTGGGAATCATCGTAGGGTTCTTCGCGGCGTCGGCGGACGATCGGCAGGTAGGAATCCAGGAATGCATTGCCCGTCGAGGTGGTGAATTGATGCCAGTCTTCGATCGAACGTTTGTCGTTGGAACGCAGGTAGTCGAAAAAGAGTCCCCCGACCCCGCGCGCCTCTTCCCGGTGCTCATTGTAGAAATACTCGTCGCATTCTTT
>CAYQXO010000197.1:0-2650 GCA_964421495.1 uncultured Balneolaceae bacterium
GTAACAAAGCCAAAGAGTGGAACGCCACGCTCTTGGCCGGGGCTACGTATTACCAGTATTATTCCAACGGCGAAGAGCCATCGCTGCCCTACCAAGGAAACAGAAGCGCCTACCTGCCATACAATGCCGCACTGGGATTTACCCCCGACGAGTCGTTAGAGGTGCATCGCAAACACAATCTGGTTCCCATCGTGGAACGGGTGCCGTTTGTGCATTTTCTGGATGCGATTGACATATTCGACTGGGTGAACTGGAATCATATTCAGGGATATGGCAAGGGACACCGGGCCAACCAGTTTTCAGTGGCCGGTACGCAAACACCGGCTCTCATCTGCTATGATTCCGTATTCCCGAGCTGGGTACGCAAATATGTCAACAATGGGGCAGGCTATTTGACTATTATCACGAATGACGGCTGGTGGGGCAATACCAGCGGGCATGAACAGCACTTTGCGTACGCCCGGCTGCGGGCAATCGAATTTGACCGCTGGATCGTACGGAGTGCCAATAACGGTATTTCGGGGATCATTGCTCCCGATGGCTCCGTCAAGATTGAAACACCGTACTGGGAATCAACAGCATTCCGATACGATGTGCCGGTCCTGACATCCCGAACTCTCTATGCCCGATTTGGAGACTGGCTGCCCATATTCATGCTGATTTTAACCGTCTCCGGAATGGGATACACTTACCTGCAATCCCGAAAATCCGTTGTTAATTCGAGCGGATAGACACCACGATATTGAACCGGATATCGTGATCCGTACGTCCGTACACTCCCGAAGTTTTGGGAAGAAGTTTGCTGTAGTTGTACTCAAAATTGGCCTGAATCGTTTGAGAAAACTGGTATCCGATGACGGCCGATCCGTTGATGCGTGTTTGCCCCCCGGTGAGCGTACTTGAAAACTCAGCATCATCCGGGTCCCGATTAATTTCATCCGGCCCGGCACTCAGGGCCTCATCAAGATCAGAATCGAGCTGAAACTTGCGCTCGACATCCTCGATATAACTGCCATTTATGGTAAAGTCAACGGCATTCTCGATGCGCGGGAAAAACGGAATTTTAAAATCCCGGAGCGTGTAAGCCAACGTCAGCTTCAATCCTTTCGACATCCGTTCAATCACTGTCGTATTTGAAAGTGCCAGACTCGTAACCGTACTGTACTCATATTGGATATTGGTACGCAAATTTGATTCCCAGGTGATATTCAATCCCAGCAGCGGACTAAATTTCTTTTCAATATTGATATTTCGGGGTTCAAACTCCGGCCGCCGATTACTTATGGTATAGGCTCCCAGCGAGAGGTCCGACAACAGACTTTGATCCGAATTGAAGATCCATCCCAGACGATATGATCCGCTGTAACTGTGTGAAATAGAAGCGCGCGACATATAATCACCCAGATAGGGGATAAAATCTTTCAGTCCTGTCCATGTTACACGCCAACCCGGTAGCGGAAAGGGCGTAAAATTTCGGTCGCCGATTGCTCCGGTACTTAACGACAGATAAGCCTGACGAAAATCTGCTTGCAGCGACCGTTTGCCTAAAACCGAACGCCCATCCATATTGCCTGTTGAATCCGAAATAGCGGTACTTCCCGGCGTAATGTCATCAAAAGCGGTACGCAGTTGTTTTTTGAAAAGCGACTCGTATCCACTTCCAAAAACCCACGCACTGGAAGTAATAGATCCATTCTGAGATTGAATGACATTGATATTGTCATTCTGATCGATCGTTATTGACCGGGATGTCGTCTCCGTCCATTTCGAGTTCCATGTGAGATCAATGGTGAAATTTTCAAACGGCTGCAACCGGGAGCTCACCGTAATGTCATCCGTCAAATTCCGATTTGCCGGCAACTGCAGAGACGAGGTCTCATTGGGATTATCAATAAGCCGATCCAGTGCGATCTCATCCGTTAAACCGGTGCGATACGAAAACGGCGGCGAAAAATCATCACTGCCGTCACGGAACATATGATATAGCTGCGACTGTCCCGCATACCCGCCCTGCAGTGAACTTTTAGAAATGTTAAACGAAATATCCAGCGATTGAATACTGAGCAAAGCGGCCAATCCCTTCTTGCCGATATTAGCCAGGTCTTTCCCAAGCTGCTGTTCCGAATAGCCGGAACCTCCGGTCGTATCGGAAGCCGCCGGTTCATCACCACGATCCGCCTCGGAATCGCCATTTTGCAGGTTGCGATACCACTCCATACCGTTCAACAGGCTTCGGATATCAAAATCGAGAGTCTGGTTGAGCGAAAAGTTATTAGAAATGTTAGCCCCCAGATCAGATCCCAGCGGACTGTTTCTCCACTGATATCCGCCCCCGTAGTTTGCCGAATAATTTACCCAGCTCAGCGCATCCCACCTGTTAAGACGGGGCTGCCAGCCGGCGGTATAAGATTCCTCGTAATTAGTGCGGCGGGACGAGAGCGTATCGAACGCCAAATCCCGGAGCACATCAAAACTGGGGCGCACCGAAAAACGTGTTGAATCGGCCATGGGATTTCCCGAACCGGATCGCTCAATGCCCGCCCGCGAAAGGTCAAAAACCGTCTGTCTCCGAAAGGTCGTTTTTATTGAGGGCGTGAGGTTGTACCCGAATCCGAATTGGGTGTCGTATGTAAAGCTGTGGGATTGCTGC
>CAYQXO010000198.1:0-2641 GCA_964421495.1 uncultured Balneolaceae bacterium
GTTGAAGGTGAAATCAGCAATGCCAATACGAGTCGCAGCGGACATACCTACTTTACCCTGAAAGATGAAAACGCCCAGCTCCCCTGTGTACTTTGGAAATCGGTCGCCCGCCGCAAAAAAATAGATGTCGAAGACGGCAAAAAGATCGTTGCAGGGGGAGACATTGAGGTCTATCCGCCCCATGGTAAATATCAATTAATCGTTAATTTTGTTCAGAAGGCGGGAGTGGGAGCTCTGCAACAAGCCTTCGAAAAGCTCAAGCAGAAACTAAAAAATGAGGGGCTGTTCGACGAGTCGGCGAAGCAATCCCTCCCTCCTTTTCCGCGCCGGATCGGTGTCATCACCTCCGAAACGGGAGCCGCCTTTCACGATATAACCACTACACTCGCAAAGCGGTGGCCGCTCGCCGACATCTTTCTTCATCATGCCAGCGTCCAGGGAGACCGCGCCGCACCCGAAATCGTTGAGGGGATTCAGTATTTCTCCGATCGCCAAGATATTGATCTCCTGATAATCGGAAGAGGCGGCGGCTCCCTGGAGGATCTCTGGCCGTTTAACGAAGAGTCGGTAGCAAGAGCCCTGTACCGATGTCCCCTGCCTACCGTTAGTGCCGTCGGACATGAAGTGGATTTCAGCATTACGGATTTCGTTGCCGACCGGCGTGCCGCCACTCCCACCCAGGCTGCACTCCTTGTTTCACCCGATGCCAATGAAATACAATTTAAAATTGATGAAATAACCCGCAAAGTGGAGCGGGCGGCCGGCCGGAAAATCGAAAACCACCACCGCCGCATTGAACAACTTTTGAAAGCTCATGCTCTTCGTATTATCCAACAACAGGTGACCTCTTATACCGACCGTCTGAATGGATTGATAAAGCAGCTCGATCATGCTGGTGATATCAAACTTCGAAATGCCCGGGAACAACATACCGACCTGTTTCACCGCCTGACCCAAAAAGATCCCAATGAGCCCTTAAAAAGGGGCTTTGTCCGGGTTTTTCAAAAAGGAAAATGGATTCAGCGAGGTGAGCACTTCAACGGGGAGTACTCCCATTTGCTTCAATGGTCTGATCGTGAGATCCAGGTTGATGATGAATAGTTAGCCCGCCTGTACAATTACGAGAATTCCGCAGCCTGAAGCCATAAATTTCGCTTTATTCGTGGAGGCTGACCATTTTAACGGTCTCAATTTTACTCGATGTGGCTTTGCTAATAATAAACTTATATCCATCGATTAATAACTCTTCATTCACCTTGGGTATTCTGCCCAATTTACTGATGATAAAGCCGGCGACCGTTTCATATTCTCCCTCATCCAATGGCAATTCAATTTCCGGATACTCATCCATCAGTTCGTCAATTTCGGCATTGCCGCTCAATATGTACGTGTCGGCACTCAGCTTTTTGATAAAGTCCTCTTCCGTATCGTACTCATCCTGTATATCACCGACTACCTCTTCAAGCAGGTCCTCTATCGTAACCATCCCGGCCGTACCCCCATATTCATCTATGACGATGGCAACCGAGTGGTTGGTTTTCTGAAATTCAGAAAGCAAATCTTTCGACTTCTGGGAATAGGGTACCAGCTTGATGGGACGTATAACCTCGGTCAACTCCTCCGGATTATGAAAAAGATCATAGGCAAATACCACTCCGATGATATCATCTATATTCTCTTCATAAACCGGCAATTTTGAATACCCGGAGGCGATAAACGTTTTCAAAACTTCCTTCACGCTGGTGTTCTTCTCTACCGCCACGATATCGGTACGCGGTATCATCGACTCTTTCACCCGTTTGCTGGAAAGCTCGAGTACATTGCTCAGAATTTCCGAATCCTCCTTGTCCAGGTCCACTCCCCCGCCCGTATCACGTATTTCCTTGAAAATCATCTCAACGTCCTGGCGACGTAAAATCTGTTCCGATGCCTCGGCGTCCGGCTGTATTAACCGCACAACCATATTCGATGCCTTGTTAGCAAAAAATATCAGCGGTTTAAAAATCCAGTTGCATATCTTCTGGGGAACGGCCAGCATGGTTATCATGCGTGAGGCCTGAATACGAAAGATCGCCTTGGGAATTATTTCACCGAATATCATTATCACAACCGAGGCAATAATGGTCTGTATAACCAAAACGGTAAACTCCGACGGCAATCGCCCGACCACCTGGTCAAAGATCATTGTAATCGGTTCTACCAGGAAAAGAGCCATCAACGTAGCATAGAGCACATTGACAATATTATTCCCGATCAGCGTCGTGGTAAGGAACGCTTCCGGATTTCTTACAAAATAATTGAGGGAATTGGCTTGAAATGAATCGCGCCGGGTTTCAATCTCAAGCTTCAGTCGATTGGCCGTCACAAATGCAATTTCCGACCCCGAAAAAAAAGCGCTTAACAAAATGGTAATCAGAATAAATAACCACTCAATACTCATATAATGGAGTCAATCAATGGGTTAACAGTGTCGGTAGCATGGTTTTGCAATACGTAATAAGCCTAGCCCGGATTTCACTTCGTGGGTGACGCTTCGCTCTGAGCGCTTCGCGGGAATCGCTGACGCTCGGTGCACTTCGTGGGTAACGCTTCGCTCTGAGCTCACAAGAGAAATTTATGTGTGACGCTATGTCCATGATAT
>CAYQXO010000199.1:0-2574 GCA_964421495.1 uncultured Balneolaceae bacterium
GAACTCGAATTTTTCCGTTTCGAGTTGCTCCACCAGCCGGTCGGTCACTTCGACGGCGCTCATCTCGGGCTGCAGGTCGTAGGTCGCCACTTTGGGACTGGGCACCAGGATGCGCTCCTCGCCCTCGTTGGGCGTCTCTTCGCCGCCGTTGAAGAAATAGGTGACGTGGGGATATTTTTCGGTTTCTGCAATACGAAGCTGTTTGAGTCCCTCGCCGCTGATCACCTCTCCCATTGTATTGGGAAGATTGAGCGGCGGGTAGGCCACCTCAACGTTGGTGAAGGTCGCGTCGTAGGAGGTGAAGGTGACGTAGTGCAGGTCGAGGTTTTGTTCGACCGGAAACCTGTCAAAGCCCTCTTCCTTGAAGGCGCGGGTAATCTGGCGGGCCCGGTCGCCGCGGATATTGAAAAAGATGACCGTGTCGCCGGCCTCGATGCGCGAACGCCCGGAAGTATCCAGCAGCGTCGGTTCGATAAACTCGTCGGTGATATCCCGGTCGTACCAGTGTTGCAGCGCTTCGGTGCCTTCGTCGAATTCGGTTCCCTTGCCGCGGACCAGCAGATCGTACGCCCGCCGGGTGCGTTCCCATCGCTGGTCGCGGTCCATCGCATAGTAGCGGCCGACAATCGAGGCGAGCTTGCCCTTGCCGATTTCCCGTGCTTTCTCTTCAAACGTGCGGACATAATTCACCCCGTCGGTCGGCGAGGTATCTCGTCCGTCGGTAAAGGCGTGAACGTACACATCCTCAATCTCCTGCCGGTTCATAAAGTCGAGCAGGGCAAACAGGTGTTCGTTATGACTGTGGACGCCTCCGTCGGAAAACAATCCCATCAGGTGGACTTTATTATTCGTATCGCGTGCGTTGCGCGCGGCTTCCAGCAACACCTCGTTTTCAAAGAATTTTTCCTCCTCGATATCCTGGTTGATCCGCGTCAGTTCCTGCCAGACAATCCGTCCGGCGCCGAGGTTCAGGTGACCCACTTCCGAGTTGCCGAACTGTCCCTCGGGTAGCCCGACGGCCCGCCCGCACGCTTCGAGCCGGGAGTGAGGATACTGTTCGAACAGCGAATCGATATAGGGGGTCTCAGCCTGCTCAATAGCACTGACACTGGGATCCTCGGCGATTCCGAATCCGTCGAGGATAATTAACATGGCTTTGGAATCCATAAGGGAAGGCGGCTGAATTGGTTATAAAATAAAGTGTGAAAATTCCCGTACCGCATCATAGTACATACGGCGTAAAAACAAAAATTCAAAAGAGAGAAAATCCAATCGATCGCACACCGAATGAGAGCGCATTGGTTATATTACGATTCTGCCAAAGTGGAAATTGTACCGGAATGCAAGCAGAATGCCGGCTATTTAAAATAACTGAAAATTAAGTGGGATTAGTAAGGATGGGAGTGGAAAATCTTCAGCCGGCCTCTCAAAGCCGCATGCCTACCTTCAAAGCTTCCTGCACAAAAATGAGTTGCAGGGAGCGTCGGGGAGTTCCTCCGGGAAACCATGGATGAGGTAACAGCGAGGAGAGCAGCTTAAGATGGGCACTTGTCATTAATATAAAAGATCAGAGCAGATGTCTTCGATGTGCTGAATTATGCAACAATAAGCAAAATCATCAAAAACCCGAAGTCAGAAGTCATTTCCAGCAAGAAACAAGGTTGTTTATATACACCATCGTGTTACCAGCCGGAATAGCCTTCCTCCCGACAGCCGTCGGGAATCCGACTTCCGACAGAGCGAACGTAGTGAGCTCTACATCCGCCATCCGACGGGCTAGCGCAGCCAGCCCTCTATTCCGACAGACTCTTGATATGTTTGTCCATTTGTGCTTTTTTGCGGGCCGCCTTGTTTTCGTGAACGATACCCTTCACGGTCATCCGATCCAGGTACGATTCAGCGTCCTTACGGAATTCTTTGGCCTTTTCCGGATCTTCGGTATTGAAGACTTTTTTAACCAGGCTACGCATGCGCGAACGACGCGATTTGTTGTGTACACGACGTTTTTCATTCTGCCGTACCCGTTTTACTGCTGATTTAATCTGGGGCATAAAAAGGTTACTTTCTTGTTTTTCGTTGCGCGTTCAATGATTTTCTGCAAATGAATGCCAAATTTACCATTTTGTAATGCTTTATACAAGAAAGGATTGATAATTTCCTCAACAAACGATAACTTGCGCTCATTTCCGAAAGTATTGTTATGATTATAGTAATTGACGGACCGGCGGGCTCCGGTAAAAGTTCCACGGCGCGGGCCGTGGCGGACCGGATGGACATTGAATATCTGGATTCCGGAGCATTGTACCGTGCGGTTACATGGCTTTTTTTGCAGTATGATGGCGATTTTGATTCGTTCTTTCGAATGTTGACCCCGGAGCGGATTCAGTTCCGATATCGGGACGGCATCTTTCATGTGTGGGCGGACGGCGAAAAGATAACCCGGCAATTACGCACATCGCGTGTTTCGGACCGGGTCAGCCAGGTGGCGAGTAAAGCGGAGATCCGCAAATATGTAAATAATCTTATGCACCAGGCGGTCGAAGAGCGAACCTGCATTGCGGAGGGACGCGACCT
>CAYQXO010000200.1:0-2542 GCA_964421495.1 uncultured Balneolaceae bacterium
GTTTGCAGTTCCGGGTAATTTTTCCAGCTGGCTCCGAAGTGCATACTCCGTTGATTCCAGTCCCAACCGGTATAATCTATACTTCCATCCAGGAGTTTGATTGTCTGGCGACCCAAATTATGGATTTGGATACGCGCCGTTTTCTGGAAGGGCATAATCCAATAAGCGTGGAGTTTATGACGATCCGTGACAGTAGTATACCAGGTATCATGGGCACGATATTGGTAGCCGGTTCCGAAAAAGTCCCCCACGGGGACCCAGACTGTACGTCGATCATCAAAGCTCATTTCAAGTATGGTAGAACGGAGTGCTTGAGCCGTGTCAGTGGCCTGCAGGCGGAACCCCAGGTGACGGATGGCTGAGGGACCTATTATACGGCGAGTGAAACTTTGTCCCGGCGCGAGTTCCACGGAAATTGAATCGGATTGGGGAGCAAGTTCGTTTAGGTAGGTCTGTTTATCGCGGGAAGAAAGTTGTTCCTGGACGGCCTGGAGGAGCGAGTCAGCTGCACGGATTTGATCTTTGCGAAAAGTTTCTACCGGGGTTCCTTTTTCATAGGTGCGGTAATTGATATTATAATAGACGGCTTCGCTTTTTCCGGGCGCTCCCGGCTTATTAATTTCGTCGCTTTCGTAGGTGATCTTGATGCGTTTCCGATAAGGTATCGGCAGGTATAGATTGTGTCCGCGTATCTTGTAGTCGGTTTTCGGAGAAACTGACGTAGCCAACGGTTCTCCGGTCAACGCGTTGCCGCTCAGGACCTCCAGCACGTTTCCCTCGATAGCGGGCTGGACCGCTTTGTCGAGGTAAACGCGAAGCGTACCCTCTCCGGCACCGGGACCGGCGAACGTCATCCAGAAACGCGTGATCGCACCGGGTCCTGTCGTATCCATCAACACGTATTCGGTGCGTCCATTGTTTTGCTCGGTTCGCAAAAAATGGGAACGGTCGAGATTGGCAAACCAATGGGGGCCGCCCGGTTCCTCCGATCGTCGGTCGTAGCTGCTGAACTGTCCGGTTTCAAAATAGGGAGAGGGAAATTGGGCCAGCTGTTCGCGATCTGTCAATTCAATTAAAAGCGAGTTGAATGTGACCGGTTCAGGTTCTGATTGCATACCCGATAGGAAGAGAAATCCCGCAAAAAGGCTAAATAGAATGAAGTAACGTAGCATGCATCTCAGAATTGAGTGGATAAGTTTGCTGAAAATTAGAAGTTGCACGTACAAATAGCAATTCTTTCGATTAGACGAAGGGCATCTGTCGGTCGAATCACTTTTTCAGCGTGATAATACTTTGGTTAAATAATCCTACTACAAGATCCGTTGAATAATCGGGAAGGATTTTTTCAAAATTTCGTTTTATGATATGTATTGATACATAACAAATACAGGTGTGATTAAATGGCATTTTGGAATTGTGATTAAAGGCGCTATGTTAATTCAGGAGTCTGTCGGGGGAGGTGGATATCGGTTGATTTTGAGATAAAATGGTGTACCTATTGACCGAAAAATCAGTCAAAAGGTACCCTGACATCCTTCCTGTAAATTCATTATTATTTAAAGGGAGATTGTTTGAATAACTTTTTCATCAACTGCCCGAAACTTAACCAAGAATCGGAGGCGATTTATGCATAAACACTACAGACGGGAACTTTTTTTAAACGATAATAAAAGATTACGATTGTGCGGTCTGCCGGTACTGCTGGTGCTGCTATTTATGATTCCGTGGATGAGTCAAGCCCAGCAAGAAATCGGCGGCCCGTATGAGGCCGACTCCAACACGGTGCTTTTAATGCACTTTGACGGCAATCTTGCAAATGAAGTGGACAGCACCGAAGACGCCACGGCTCACGGAAGCATACAGTTTATCCAGAATTCGGGGCTGCGCTCGGAGCTCAACGAGGCCATGCGGATTGAAAACGGTTCTCCGCAGGACTCTTCCTTTGTAACCATCCCCGACACGGCGGCCCTGGATCTCGACGGAGCCTGGACCATGGAGTTGTGGGTCAACGTATTTACCTTTGGTGAAGGTGAGGATGACTGGCGCCGGCAGCCCCGGATTATTAACAAACCGGGTAATCCCTGGTATCAGGCTAATTACTGGATTTATCTCCGCGGCGGACCGCGCAATTTCTGGACCGGGTATCGCGAAGATGTGGGGGAAAGTGGCTCGTATAGAGATATTTCGACGCCTGACAATACCCTTGAGCCGGGAGTTTGGTATCATTTTGCTTTTATTCGCGATACAACCAATAATCTGATGGTTCAACTACTCCACCGACGCAATAATGACGGCACGTTAGATCTTGAATTTTTTGGGACAGCGGCCTTTGATCCCGTAACCCAGTCGCCTCCTACCACCAACGATAACGACTTCTTCATTGGTAATGCCCATTATGGGGGGACTGATTATTTCCTCGACGGTTTTATCGACGAGCTTCGCATCAGTACCACCGTACGAAGTTATGACATGCCTCCCGTGATCAAGTCGGTCTCCACGCTGGGCAACCAGACGACCGGAACCGATTATACGATCGACTCCG
>CAYQXO010000201.1:0-2491 GCA_964421495.1 uncultured Balneolaceae bacterium
GGCCGCCCGGAGTTGGTTAAAGGCGCTTTGGATGTCGGGGCGCCGCCGGATCAAGTCAATCGGGATGCCCGCGTCGGGCAGCGGAGGGAGGTCCGGCAGTTCCCGTCGGGTATATCGGATCTTTTCCTGCGGCGTTTGTCCCGTCAACACGGCCAGTCGATGCTCGAGAACCTGGGTCCGCGTTTCCACGCTTGCTTTTTGTTCGCGGGTGGACTCCAGGAGTTGTCGTTGCCGGAGGATATCGACACTTCGGACCTGGCCTGTCCCGAAACGATTTTCGAGGAGATTCAGAACTTTTTGATTGGTTTCTATTTGCTGCTCGACAAGGTCCATCTGACTACGCGCTTCCGCCAGCCGGTACCAGGTGCGCGTAATTTCGGCCGAGAGCGAGATAGCGGCGGCCTGGTAGTCGGTGAAAGCGGCTTCCGCCCGGAACCGCTCCGCCTGAGCGCCGGCGCGTATACGTCCCCAGAGATCCACTTCATAGACGGATGACAAACCGAGACCCAGGCTTTCGCTGTTCCGTGATTCAGTCTCCGTGCGGGTTGCCTCTCCTTGCCCCGAGGCTTCCAGGTCGGGGTAGAGGTCGGATTCGGCGCGATCCACCACCGCCTCTGCAGCACGCAATTGTTGCCAGGTAGATTGTAAGGTGAAATTAGAGGAGAGCGCCGTATCGACCAGTGTATTCAATTGGTCATCCTCAAACGAGGTCCACCACCGCTCCGATACCTGCAGAGATCCCGCTTCGGAGAAATTGTCCGGGGATTCCAGGGGAACCGATACCTGCCTGGTCTGTGAGGCACAGCCCGTCACGAGCAGAATATATCCCGCAATTGTAATAAACAGTAAATACGAACAACCACTTTTCATGTCCCCTTGGGATAATTGAAGGGTGAAAATTGTTACGGTTCAAGAAAAATAACGCTTTGAGCGCGAGTGTTATTACCGGGGAGTTAGCCGGCTTTTTGAAAAAGTGAAAAGGAAGACAGGGATATTACTCGCTGCATCCTGCAAAACGCGACCAATTATATAAGAAGAAATTACACTGGCTGGTTTTAAAGAAGATACCGGGTAAATCTAAAGCAAAATTGAAGATGACTGCTCGCTGTTCATGCGACCGGATTCCTCTACGAGTTATAACTGTGTTGCCTTATAAGCTTTGATTTAATCGATTGTACTTTATAGGTTGCCTATACGTATTAGATATACAAAAGCTAAGAGAGACCGATGCTATACAGATATCCCTGCCATATGGTCATCAAGTTTATAATTCTGATAGCGTTCCTATATATGAGCGGCGGAGAAATCCACGCCCAATCAACCATCGGCGGTCCCTATGAGCCCGATTCGGCGACGGTGGTCTTGATGCACTTCGACCAAAATTTTGATAATGAACACGATCCCATCTACGAAATCGCCCAACCGAATACTTTCGGCAATATCTCCTTCCTGGAGATGGACGGGGCGGGTGATCTGGGATACCAGGTCCGCTTCGACAACGACAGTCCGGACGATAAATCTCATATTCAAATACCGGACACGGCAGCGCTGGATTTGACCGGCAACTGGACGATCGAATATTGGATGAATACCTTTACATTCGGAGAGGTGTTATCACCTGACGACTGGAGGTATCATCAAACTCCGTTGATAAAACCGGGAGATGGAAGTCCCACGAACGGACAAGACTATGCCAGGGCGAATTATTATATGAGAACACCGCTCGGTAACGGGAAATTCATAGCCGGGTATCATAGCCAATTGTCCGATAAATGGATCGATATTACTTCTCCTAATTTGCTGCATGTCGGGGAATGGTATCATGTCACTTTTATCCGGGATACCTCGAAGCAAGTCATTATCCAGATGCTTCATCAGAATGCCGAGGATCCCGGCAGGCTGCCCAATGAGAAGAGCGACTCGCTTGAAATTACCTATTTTGAAGCATTTAAATACGGGGACGTAAATGAAGAAGCCAAACCCCGTACAAGTGATCAGCCGCTTTTTATAGGAGCCACTCCTGAAGAGGATACGCTGTATGGCAACATGGACGGTTTTATGGATGAACTTCGCATCAGTAATGTGGTTCGGAGTTTTTCCATGCCGCCGATAATTAAGAACGTCACAAAATTGGATAACCAGCGGCCGAACCGGGCGTATGAAATTCAGGCCGAGGTTCATTCGCTCGGGGATCAACAAATCCGTTCGACGGAGCTCCATTACCGGCTGGATAAAGGATCCTGGCAGACAAAGACTATGGCCGAGGCGGCAGATCATTTCTACGAAACAACGATTCCCTCGCAGGAATTGGGTACCACGGTGGCATACTATATTTCGGCCGAAACGGATCATGGGCTGCGATCGACGCACCCGGAAGGAGCGGAAGCGGATTCTTCATTTTATACGTTTGGCGTCTGGCGGGACAGTACCTCGGTGCTGGAGCTGGACTTTGACGGGCTTGACGACGGACAGGTTCCCGTCGATCAGTCCA
>CAYQXO010000202.1:0-2489 GCA_964421495.1 uncultured Balneolaceae bacterium
AGCCGCAAGAAAAAATTTTCAATCGAAAGAGCGGCCGTTTGCCCCGGTTTTTCAAAGAGCTCTACGAATATATTGCAAATAAGAAAGCCCGCTCCACCAGGAACGAGCTAAAAAGATAAAGAACCAGTGCGGTGGTTGGAAAATAATCGGCCACGCATTTATTTCTCATCAGAAAGTTGATCCAGGGCATTTTTAGCCGCCCTTTGTTCAGCTTGTTTCTTCGTCTTTCCCATTCCCTCGCCCATCGAGGATTGACCTATCAGGACCTCCACCTCAAAAGTTTTATCATGGCCCGGCCCATATTCGTTAATAACCTTGTAGTTTGGTATTTTCCACTGGCGAGCCTGGGTGTATTCCAGCAAGATGCTTTTATAGTTGTCGAGCGAATTGGTCAACTCTTCAAAATCAACCTGCTCCTTAATGATCTTTGCGACGAATGAATAGGTCGGCGCATAACCTTTTGTAACGTACACAGCTCCCACGACCGACTCAAATACGTCAGCCAGAATACTTTTGGAATACTCAATACCTTGTCCCCGGGCACGTTCTCCGATTTCCATTATTGAACCCAGATTCAAAGTCTTTGCATACTCGGCAAGGGCCTCCCCTTTAACAATCTGGGCTCTCAGCTTGGTCATAAAACCCTCATTTTTCCGGGGATAACGATCGTAAATTAGTTCACTGACAATTAAATCGAGGACGGCATCTCCGAGGAACTCCAATCGTTCATAAGAATCGGAAGGGCGTCCTTCTGAAATTTCATCAATCGTAGAACGATGGCGAAGAGCCTTTAAAAAAATTTTCTTTTCCTGGATGGAAATGCCGAGAACCTTTTCGAGATAGGTAATTTTTTCATTGACCCGGGGATCGTCAGACCCTGTGTGAGGCTCCGTCTCTTCCTTTTTAAACAGTGCTTTAATCCCGTCAAACATTAAGGTTCATACTATGAAAA
Source organism: uncultured Balneolaceae bacterium (assembly GCA_964421495.1). Lineage (GTDB taxonomy): Bacteria > Bacteroidota > Rhodothermia > Balneolales > Balneolaceae > CAJXOW01. The sequence goes on from CAYQXO010000202.1 coordinate 953, forward strand.
TTTCCTAAACACCAGGGTCGTATTATGCCCGCCAAAACCAAACGCATTATTCAATGCATAGTTTATATCCCTGGCTACCGATTCGTTGGGGGTGTAGTTCAGGTCACACTCGGGATCCTGGTTCTCCAGATTTATTGTTGGAGGTACAATCCCATGATATATAGCTAATATGGTTGCTACAGACTCGGCAGCTCCTGCAGCCCCCAGCATGTGACCGGTCATGGATTTTGTGGAATTCAGGCTCATCTCATATGCATGTTCACCAAATACTTTCTTAATAGAATTGCTTTCCGCCGTATCGCCTAAGGGGGTCGAAGTCCCGTGCATATTGATATGCTCCACATCCTCCGTATCGATATCAGCCGACTCCAACGCCTTGTTCATCGCTAGAATAACTCCCTCTCCGTTCGGATCGGGCGCCGTCATATGATAGGCATCCGCTGAAAAGCCGTAACCGACCAGTTCGCTGTAAATTCGGGCTCCGCGTTCCCTGGCCTTTTCATAATCCTCCAGTATCAACATGGCAGATCCCTCTCCAAGCACAAAACCATCGCGATCCGCGTCAAACGGCCTGGAAGCTTTCTCCGGCTCGTCATTTCGGGTGGACATGGCCCGCATGGAATTAAAACCGGCAACGCCCATTTCAAAAACGGGCGCCTCGGTCCCTCCGCATACGGCCCAGTCGCAATCTCCCTTCTGAATGGAATCGTACGCCAGACCGATATTATGAGATCCCGTGGCACAAGCTGAAACCGTGCAGAAATTGGGGCCTTTGAATCCGTACTTAATAGATATCTGGCCGGCCGCGATATCCGGAATTAGCATGGGAATAAAAAACGGGGAAACGCCCCGGGGTCCGTATTCGTTAAAATTATTTGATTGGTCAAAGAACGTTTCCATTCCGCCAATCCCGGACCCCACCATTACTCCCACTCGATTCTTGTCGATGGATTCGAGATCAAGTTGACTATCTTCGATCGCTTCCCGGGCGGAAATCATGGCGTACTGGCAAAATTGGTCCATACGCCTTGCCTCTTTCCGATCGAAATGGTCTTCCGGCTCATAGTCAGAAATTTGAGCCGCAAATTTCGTGGGAAAGTCGGTAACGTCAAAATGGTCAATGGGTCTGGCACCGGACGTGCCGGAAACCAGTCCATTCCAAAAATCCGGTGCAGTTTTCCCAATGGGAGTAAACGCACCGATACCTGTAATTACTACTCTTCGGTCTGCCATAGAAGTTTTTGGCCGTGTAAACTTAAGAAACTTTATCTTTCAAGTAATCAATAGCGTTGCCTACCGTCGCGATCTCTTCAGCATCCTCGTCGGGGATACTGATATCAAATTCTTTCTCGAATTCCATAATCAACTCTACCGTATCCAGGGAATCCGCACCCAGATCGTTGGTGAAATTGGCGTCGTTAGTTACTTCGCTTTCATCAACTCCAAGCTTATCTATGATAATCTCTTTTACTTTTGAATCAACATCCTGTGACATAGCGTATCCGTGTTTATTTTCAAATGATATCAGTTTATGTTT
>CAYQXO010000203.1:0-2406 GCA_964421495.1 uncultured Balneolaceae bacterium
GACAAATCCGAAAAATTATTCACAAAATTCAGCGGGTTTTTGATCTCATGGGCAATGCCAGCGGTGAGTTGACCGAGGCTGGCCAATTTCTCTTGCTGGACGAGTTGTTCTTGCGCATCTTTCAGGTTTTCATGGGCACTTTCCAACTCGTTATATGCCTCTTCAAGCTCTCGGGCATGTTCTTTTTCTTGTTTCAGCTCTTTCTCCCGGGCGCGTTCTCTTTCTTTTTTGATCAAGCGCCGTCGCTGAATCCGATCCACCGCAAAAATTCCAGCAACAACGATAAGACCATAGATAATATAGGCCCACCAGGTTCGCCACCACGGGGGTAGGACAGAAACCTGTATGCTTGCTGTTTCCTTGCTCCATACGCCGTCGGAGTTGGCAGCTTTCACTTTAAAAGTATAATCGCCGGAATAGAGATTTGTGTAACGGGCAACTCGCCTTGTGCCGGCATCCACCCAATCATCATCGAATCCTTCTAACATGTACCTGTAGCGGTTTTCCCCGGAATCCCGGTAGTGAAGTCCCACATATTCAAAGGCAATCGTATTTTGATCGTGCGAGAGACGAATCTGTTTACTGTTTGCAAGCGGAGCCTGCAAGGGCGCTTCCGGCCCCGGCTCTACAGGACTGTTAAACAGGTTGAAGCCTGTAAGCTGAACCTGCGGTGGGGTTGGATTTCCGAGTAAGCGTTCCGGGTAAAAGGCATTGACCCCGTTTACCCCTCCGAAAAACATTTCACCGTCTTGAGCCTGGTAATACGCAGTTCCACTGAATTCAAGGGCCTGAAGACCACTCTCAAGCCCGTAATTTTTGAAACTCTCCGTTTTGGGATCAAAACGGGAAATACCCCGATTTGTGCTCATCCACAACCGTCCATCATCATCCTCCATTATCCCGTATATGGTGTTATCAGGCAGCCCGTCTTCTTTTGTGTAGTGGGTAAAGTTGCCCGTCTGAGTATCGAAACGGTCAAGGCCACTGAGAAGACCAATCCACAATACACCCGGCTCGCTCTTGCGCTCATGGATGCTTAAAATACTTCCCGAGCTAATACCGCCGGGCCGGTTCGGATCGTACGTATATCGAGTGAATTGGCCTGTTTTCTTGTTCATGCGATTCAGGCCGTTGTCGGTACCAACCCATAAATTGCCCGAATGATCTTCAAAAAGAGCTGCAACACTGCCATCGGCCAGAGAGGTGGAATCGCTGGGGGCGTGGGTAAATTGTGTAAAGTCCCCGGAAGCCCTGTTCATCTTGCTTAAGCCTCCCTCAGTGCCAATCCAGAAAACTCCATTTCGGTCTTCTAAAATCGACCACACATGCCCGCCTGTAATACTGGTCGAGTCCTGCGGATCGTGCCGGTAATGCGTAAATGTTCCGGCGGCGCGATTCATTTTCTCAAGGCCATCTCCGGCACCGATCCAGAGTGAGCCTGAGTCATCTTCATAGATTTCTGTCACATGGTTTGCACTTATGGTAGAGGAATTGCCCGATTCATGCTGATAGCGTGTCACATTGCCGGTGTTTCGGTTAATTCGGTTCAATCCTTCCGTACCGGTACCGACCCAAAGTATGCCTTGTTGATCTTGAAAAACAGACCAGACAGTGTTATTTCCATAATGTTCCATTCCGCCCGCATGGGGATCAAAACGGTTTACACCATTTGCATCAATTGTGCCAACCCAAATCATGCCTGTTCTGTCGGTATAAATTGAAAATAAATTATTGCTGTTCAGACTATTTGGATTATCGGAATTCTGTCGATACCTGGTGAACTGTTCGGTCTGGGTATTAAATCGCAGCAAGCCGGATCGCAAGGTCGTTATCCATAAAATATTTGACCTTCGGCTGTCTGGGGTTATGGAAAACAGTGCATTGGGAGCGGGATCATTGGGCCCGGAGGGGCCGGGAAGAAACCTGGTATGGTCACCTGTTTGTTTATTAAAGCGAATAAGACCTTTCCCAGTTATCCAGAGAATGTTCTGATCCCCGGGATCTGGTGTGATAGAGAAGGTGGTATTGGAGGTTGGGTTATTCGTGTTGGCTAACCGGGCACCCGAGTCATAGAGGTGTCGAGTAATTTTTCCCGTCTGTGGATCAAACCGATTCAAACCATTAAGTGAACAGATCCAGATGATACCGGAAGTATCCTGGTACATTTTTGTCAGGAAGTTCGAAGACAGACTCGCAGAAACCTCAGTATCGTGCAAGTATCGTTTATAATTTCCGTTCTCCGGATCAAGCCTTGTAAGCCCTCCCGAAACCATAGATATCCAGATCTTACCAGAACGGCCTTCCAGGATATCGAATACATAACCGGAAGTGACACCTATACTGTCACTTTGTGAATGGGTATAGTGTTTGAAAGTACCGGTTTCCGGATTCAAGCGACTTATCCCC
>CAYQXO010000204.1:0-2399 GCA_964421495.1 uncultured Balneolaceae bacterium
GTTCCGAAGAACTAAAAATTTTTCGAACAGATCGTTGGAAAAGTAAGTATGAATTTACTAATGACTAACGTGGAAGTGGCAAACCCGCAAGTAAAAATTTTCAATCGAAGGAACGGCCGCTGACCGCTCGCCCCGGCAACCCACGGGAATTGCTTCTCGCCCCGAAGGCAGTTTTTCAAATGTCTGGAAAAGTGCTATTTTTACAGGGTGTACGTCTGTTTGCATGTAATCCCTTAATCTAAAATACAGCGGCCTATTAGCGAAATAGAGCAAAAAAAGAGTCAATTTGAAGAGATATCCATCCAGATAGAAGGCATTGAGCCGGTTATTATTCTGGGCTTTCACGACCAGCACCTGCAACGGCTGGATGACGCCTATCCCAAGTCGAAGCTGACGGCCCGCGGTAATCGACTCAAAGTGTTGGGACCGCAGAAAGATCGCGAGGAACTCAAGGATATTATCAAGGAACTGGTGGATATCGCATCGCGCAACGGCAAACTTTCCGACCAGGACCTCGAAACGGTACTGGCCCTCAAGCAGGAGAACGAGGAAGTTGAGGCTCCCTCCCATACACTTCAACAGAGAGAGGAGGACCCCCAAAAGAAGTCTCAACATCATATCCTGTACACGTTTGATGGAAAAGCCGTGACGGCCAAAACACCCGGCCAGCAACAATTGCTGAAATGCTCGCAGAAGGATGACATGGTGTTCGTCATCGGACCCGCCGGGACCGGGAAAACCTATACCTCGGTCGCCCTCGCCGTCAAGGCGCTGAAAGAGCGCAAGGTCAAAAAGATTATCCTGGCACGACCCGCCGTCGAGGCCGGGGAAGAGCTCGGCTTTTTACCGGGGGATCTCAAAGAGAAAGTGGATCCCTATCTGCGGCCGCTCTACGACGCGCTGGAAGAAATGATCGATTATGAACGGCTGGAGCTGAACATGGCCAAGAAGATCATCGAGATCGCGCCCCTGGCCTATATGCGCGGGCGAACGCTGAATAACGCGTTCGTGATCCTTGACGAGGCCCAGAATGCGACCAACGCCCAGATGAAAATGTTCCTGACGCGACTGGGATTCAACAGCCAGGCCATTATTACCGGCGACATCACGCAGACCGACCTGCCCAAACGAAAAAACTCCGGCCTGGTCTGCATCCAGGATATCCTCAAAGGTATCGACGGTATTTCGTTTGTTTACCTGGATCAGCAAGACGTCGTCCGGCACAAACTGGTACGTGAGATCATTAATGCCTACGAAGAATACGAGCAAAAAGAATAACCCATCTTCCATGATATTTGTCGCTCCCCTGTATGAGGGGACTTTTTCTGTCGGGACCGACCACCGCTTTAACCCCATAGACCGTGACGATCCGCCGGCCAAAGGCGCCCTTAAAATCGCCATTAACCCTTTCTTGATTCATACTCCCGACCGCATATACCTCTTTGATGTCGGCCTCGGCCCCTTCGGACCCAAAACCGATTGCTCCACGATCCGGGAAAACCTCGAGCGACACGATCTTTCCGAATACGATATTTCCGACATCTTTATTAGCCACCTTCATTACGATCACCTGGGGGGACTGGCCCGGCAAGATGACGGATTCTGGGAACTTACTTTTCCGGAAGCTAACCTGTGGGTCTCCCGGCCGGCCTGGGAAGAAAGTCTGTCGCTCGACACCTATTACGACGACGAAAAAACGGAATTTCTCCACTTTGTGGACGCCAAGGCCGACGTACAGTTCCTGGAAGAAGCCGGGGGAGCCCCCTATCCGGATATTCGAACCCGGAAGATTGACGGCCATACTCCCCATCACCAAGCCCTCTACTTCGAGCGCGACGAGCATAAATACCTGATGGCCGGGGATGTCATCGGCACCGTTTCGTCCGTCAACCACAAATACGCCGCAAAATACGACCACGATCCCGAAATCAGCATGCAGACGCCGCCGGAACTGGCCGAGGAAGCCTATCAAAAAAGGTATGTTCTGATGAGCTATCACGACCCCCATAAACCGCTCGCCCGCCTCACTTCCTACGAAGAACGAAAAGGCTACCGGATTGAATAAGGGCTCGCTCCGCGAGCCCGTCGGAAGGCGGAAGTCGGATGGCGGTAGGCTATTTGAGCAAGCAATATAGGGGTGTATATACACAACAGCGGAACCGATCGGAATAGGCTTCCGGCATCCGTCCTCCGACCTGATCCATCCGGTCGATACCCCCGAACAGGCCCTCGAGCAAGCTCACTCCCTGCTGAAGACCTAGCCGGTACTTACCGAAAACTGTAATTATACATATCTATCCAATTTGCAGGATGTAAACGTTTTTAATTCTGCATCAAAACACTATTTTAAGTTTCGAAAAGGCGAATAGGGCTCGCGGCGAACGCCCCATTGAGGTCGG
>CAYQXO010000205.1:0-2282 GCA_964421495.1 uncultured Balneolaceae bacterium
CATATTGGTATCGTTTATGACTACCGTCCCCACGATCTTCCCTTCCTCCTCGGCTACCAGTACCAATCCGTCCTGGCCTGGCTCTTTACCGAAAGCGTAATGTATTGCATTGAGGATGTACGCTCTTTTGTCGCCGAACTCATCCAGGTGTTGGTACAAAAAGTCGGCTATATCATCCGGGGTGAAGGACGTGGGGTTGGACTGCTCGTCCTCAATAATAGTAAATGAAGCCATCAGTATGGTGGAGATTGAATTGTGTTATTACTGTTTAAGATCCCGGGAACATTAAAACCGGTCGTGGTCGTGTTTCAGCCACAAATAATCACGAACCGCCTGTTGCGATTAAGCTAACGTACCGAAACATATATCAGTATTTGGCGACCATTCCAAATGCGGTAAAAGAAATCCGTCGGCCTGCAACCGTTTCACGGATCACTCGGAATCAGGCCAAATAAAGGAAAAAGCGACCAGTGAGGCTGCAGAAGCCGTAATGCCAAAGAGGTTCGGATCCAGTTCCCACGGCATGGTCATGCTGCTCAACTCCAGGGTAACGGTCGTGCCTCCTCCGATCAACATGGCCATTAAAGCACCGCCACTGCTACTTCTTTGCCAATATAGTGCTCCCAGTATCGGTACAAAAAGGCCCGATACCATAAAGGCATATGAATACAACATAAGATCGAGCACACTTTGCATAAAGCTGGCCAACATCAACGCACCGACACCGATAATCAGAGTCGTAATCTGCGACATGCGGAAAAACGACTTGCTATCGTGGTCGATATCTCTAAAATAACCAATGATATCGGAAACCACATTACCCGACGATGCCATCAAACAACTGTCGGCCGTCGATAATATTGCCGAAAAATAGGCTGACATCATCAATCCCATGAGTCCCACCGGCAGAACCGTCCGAAGCAGCATCGGCAAACCGGTCTCCGGATCGGTCTGGCTGACGTTTTCGAATCCGAGCGGAGCGAACATGCCCTGGTCGGCTGCTATACGGGCGAAAAGCCCCAGCGAGACCCCCATAAACGCCATCACCGGCCACTCAAAGAGTCCGGCAAGGTACCATGCCCGCTTTGCCGTTTGCTCGTCGCTACAGGCGTATATACGCTGATACAGCGTCATCCCCACAAACCAGATCGGCAGAATGGTAACGAGCCAGTAAATCGCTTTTTGCCACTTGATATTCCACAGGGAAAGCAAATTGGGATCCACCGTTTCCTGTATCGCGCTCCAGCCGCCGATGGAGTAGTAAGAAATGGGAATACCGATGAATACCAGTCCAATCATGAGGATGGTCCACTGGACGGTGTCGGTATAAATAACGGCTTTAAGCCCGCCCAGCACGGTATACAATACAGCAACCGACCCCATGATCATCAGGGCCGTATTCAGATCGAGGGCATTGAAAGTACCATTAGCCAGCTTGGCCCCGGCCAGAATTTGCGAACTGGTAAACCCGGCATACCCGATGGCGGAAATAAGTCCGGCCAGCAGGGCCACCTCTTTGTTATAATAGTGCTCAAAGACCTGGGGAAACGTGTAGGCATCGTCAAACACAGGATTCTGTTTTACGCGGGGAATCAGAAAAACGGCCGCCAGCCAGGCGCCCATCAGCCCCGTAAAGAGCATCCAATTACCGGCGATACCCATGGTAAAGCCGAGTCCGCCCAGGCCAATGGAGAAACCTCCCCCCACGTCCGTCGCCACCACCGACAAACCGACGTGGAGGCTGCTCATGTTCCGTCCCCCGACATAGTAGTCCTCCGCTCCCGTATTCCGGCGAAAAAAGAAGACGCCGAAACCAAGCATGGTTACAATATAGATTATAAAAATCGATAGATCGACTATATGCATAGATCGTCAGTATCTTATTCCTGTTATTCGAAGATTACGCTCTTTTCCAGGAAAAAAAATAAACGAATTCCTCCTCTGTACGGTACCGCCCTTTCCGAAAGGCTACAATTTATTACATAGTCCACATGAAAATAATTCCAGATCCTTTGGAAAAATCCGGGCAGGGTTCTGAAGCACTTGGGTTGTTCAGCTTAATGGTTAAAAATAAGTAAATTCCTACAAGCCGTTATTATGGATTCATACTCTAGTAAAGCAGGAGTCGGCTGAATTTCCCTGGCTGAAGAACCCTGCCCGGATTTTTCCAAAGGATCTTCCATAAAAAAAGCCCCTGGAGCGTGGCTCCAGGGGCTTGATTGCAGTGGCGGGGGCTGGATTCGAACCAGCGACCTTCGGGTTATGAGCCCGATGAGCTACCT
>CAYQXO010000206.1:0-2268 GCA_964421495.1 uncultured Balneolaceae bacterium
AGGATGGATAGCAGGGAGGTAATGCTTAAGCTCGTTAATAATACTCCCTTGTGAATTTCCTACTGAAATATATAGATCAAGGTAGCAAGTACTGCAAAATTGGCGATACTCAGGGGAAGCATCCTGGACCATCCCAGTTTCATGAGTTGATTGTATTTGAACCGGGGGATGGTCCAGCGCACCCAAATAAAGAAGAAAATGAAGAATATGGTTTTCAGGGAGAAGATGGATACGTCGAGTGTCGCTTTAGCCGTTGCTCCCATTTCGGGCAGCCAGAGTTCGGCGAATGGCAGGTGGTAGCTGCCGAAGAAAAACGTGGTGATCAGCATGCTCTGAATGACCACATGCATATATTCGGCGAGGAAAAACATGCCGAATTTCATTCCGCTGTATTCGGTGTGAAAGCCGCCCACCAGCTCTTGCTCGGCTTCGGCAAGATCGAAAGGGGTACGGTTGGCTTCGGCAAATGCGGCTACCACGAAAATAACGCCCCCGATCGGATTCCTTAGAATATTCCACCAGGTGGATTGTGATTCGGCCAGATCCACCACACTCAGTGAATTGGAGAACAGGATACAGGAGGCGATGGCCATACCCATCGGCAACTCGTAGCTGATCATCTGGGCTGCATTGCGCAATCCTCCCAGCAGGGAATATTTACTGTTGGAGGACCAGCCCGCCAGGGTCACTCCGTATACGCCCAGGGCGGCGAGGGCTAGAATGTAAAGCACGCCGGCATTGATGTCGGTAACGAACAGTCCGTCGCCGAAGGGGATAACGGCAATGGTCATCAAGGCCGTTATCATCGGAACCATCGGGGCTATAGCGTGCAGGGTGCGGTAGCCGTAAAGCGGCGTAACATCTTCTTTAAGCAGTAATTTCACTACATCGGCCAGGGGTTGGAACAAACCAAAGGGACCGACCCGGTTGGGGCCGTGACGGTTTTGAATAAAGGCGGAGATGCGCCGCTCGGCATACACGGTCAGTGCTGCCGAATTCAGCATCATAAAGAGAGCAAAACCCAGAACAAAATACGAGGGTTCATGTAAATCCATGAGATCGTTTCGCTTTAATCAGTTTAATATCAATTACTATTGTTCCACTTTTTCTGACTCGAGGGGTATCTGAATACCGTATTCCTCATCCATGCGCTCGTAGGACACCTCTTCGAATGAGGGATGGGATTCGGCAATTTCCCGGATAATGGAACGAGCACTCTCGTATTCGAGATCGAGTCCGATTTGTCGGGCAAGGTTGTTCATTACATCCCACGCAGGAATACAATCGATTTTGTTTTCTTCGGTTTTCCAGTTGTCAAAGCTGGTGGAGTAGCGGTCGAGCCGCGATTCCGACATCTCCAGGTTCAGCCGCCGGTTGGTGTATTTGGTTTCCTTGGCCGGGAATGTCCGCTGGATGCGACCGTCCACATTTACGTAACTGCCCGCGTGTTCGGCGGCACAGGTGATCGGGACGATCAGGTCCGCTATTTCCGAGGTATCATTGTAATTTCGTCCCAGGTACACCACGTAGGTAGATTCCAGATCGGAAGCATCCAATACTTCGCGACCCACAAGATCGTCGGCTACTATCCAGAGTACCTCGGGATTGGAATCCTCTATTCGTTGAGCAAGGGCTTTTCCGGACTGCTCTTCCAGGTTGAGCAGGCGGCACCCGGTGGTGTTCGGGGCCTGGTCGTCCGTAATGAGAAAATCATCGCCGTATCCCTCGATTACGTGCGGCGTGAAATACGTTTCTGATGCGCCCCAACGTTTAAAGAAGGTGTCCAGCACATAATTGCTTTCGACCGAGGCGTGGGGACTGCCGAGGATCATAAATTCGTCCGGACCGTGATTTTCCATCAATTCGCCCAGCGTTTGGAAGGTATTGTTCCAGGACGTCTTTACCTGATTTTCTTCGTCCATGCGAATTTCCGGTCGCGATATCCGGTTTTCGTTAAATCGTTGAAAAGCTTCCCGTCCCTCATCCGGCATCCAATAGTCGTTGACTTCGGGATTATACCGGGGAGTGATGCGCAAAACCAGGTTGTCGCGCGTCCACAGGTCGACATTGCATCCTTTGCCGTTGGTAATATCGATGCTGGGAGTTTGACTCATTTCCCACACGCGGGATCTGAATCTGAATTTGGCCGAGGTGAGCGCTCCGACCGGACAAATATCAACAGTATTGAGTGAATAAGGGTCGTCGAACTCTTTACCCGGAGCGGTTTGCGGATAATTTTTGTCTCCCCGGGAGACAATCGTTAACTGA
>CAYQXO010000207.1:0-1939 GCA_964421495.1 uncultured Balneolaceae bacterium
ATCGGGTGACGAATACGTATGAGCAACCTTCCGGTGAAATCAAACACGGGGTGATTCATCCTTTTCCGATGGCGTCTGCCCTGGATTCGAGCTATCCCGAAATCGAGCGGGCCGTAAGAATGAGCCAATCGAAATTGCAGTTGAAACAAGGGGAAAAATTTCAAGCAAAACAGGTGTTGATGGCGGATCCCGGTTTCTTTGAAATGTTTACCTTCCCGTTGGCATCGGGGAATAAACAAAAGGTGTTATCGGATCCAAACAGTGTTGTATTATCTGAACGTATGGCCGAAAAATTGTTTGATGCCAAGAAGGCCATCGGCGAGTATGTCACCCTTCGCATGAACAATGAAGAGTATGATTACAGGGTGACGGGGGTAGCTGAAAATGTTCCGGCGAATTCAAGCATAATGTTCGATATCGTCATACCCTTTGAAAACACGTTGCGTGCTACCCGGGAAAAAATGCGCAAAAGAGTTCGCGATTCGTGGTATATGTCGAATAGTTTAATATGGATCACCCTGCAGGAAGAGGCCTCGGAAAAAGAGCTTGAAGAGAAATTTCCCTCTTTTGTGGAGAATCATTTTGGGGCATTAGCGGATTCTCGATCGCTGGGTATCCAACCGCTGGAGGACGTGTATTTTAGCCAGAAATACACGTCAGCCGCCACAGAAAATTCCGATCTGCAATATACATGGATACTGGCCGGTATTGCTTTGATCATTTTGGCCATTGCCGGCATGAATTTCATAAGCCTGACCTTAAGCCGGATTGATGAACGCCGGCATGCAATCGGTATCCGAAAAGCGGCGGGGGCTCGCAGAAAACAGCTGATTTTCCAGGTACTGGGGGAAATTTTTGTCACCTGCAGTATCGCGTTAATGATCGGTTTGGTTCTCTTTGAGCTACTAACGCCCTATTTTGGCCAGTTTACCCATAAGCCGGTGCATACCGACTTGCCGGGCGATCCCGTTGCCTGGCTTTTGATCCTTTCCGTCATACCTGTCTTAACGTTGATTACAGGTATATATCCGGCTGTTGCCATATCCACTAAAAAAGCGTCCCGTTTATTCGGTTCCCCTCGAACGGCCCAGAAGATTCCCGGGTTTGTGAAAGGTCTAATCGTGGTTCAGTTCGCTCTAACCATAGGTTTCATTATAGCGACCTTTTTCATGCAGCGGCAAATGAGCTATTTATATCAAAAAGATCTGGGGTTTCCGGCCGGGGAGGTTATCTCCGTGAATTTCCGCATACAAAGCGATCAGACTGCAGAGCTGGCTCGTGTTTTCAAGCGGAAAGCCCGGGGATTGCCAAATGTTGTTGACGCTTCTGTTGTTTCCAGTCCTCATCATTCGCTGATTAAAGATATTTCGCCTCAAATGCCTACTCCAACCGGTATGATAGCTGCGATGACCGGAACTCGTCTGGAAGGCTTGCGAGAGATATCCTTTGAGCAGGTAGATGAGAATTATTTAAACACCATGGGGCTTGAATTAGTAGCGGGGAGGAACTTTTCCAGTGAACGTCCGTCGGACATAAAACGCGGCATTATTGTAAACGAAGAATTTGTAACAAGAGCGGGATTGGAGCATCCCGTCGGACATTCTTTTTCAGAAGAAAAACGACACCAATTGGGTGGCCTTGATGGAAAAAAGATCATTGGAGTCGTCGAAAACTTTCACTTTCAGCCGTTGTATAAGGGAATCCAGCCCTTGATGATGGAACATTTGAATGCAAGAGAGAATAGCCGGGTGGGGACCATTCTGGTCAGAGTTCCAAAGGATCAAAAGAGCGAAGTGGTAAAAACTCTGCGTAATATATGGGAGTCGGTTTTACCGCAGCATACGTACAGTTACGCCTTCCTCGATGATTTGCTGGACCAACAATACCGTTCCCAGCAGCAGTGGAGCCGTATTATGCAGGCCGCCTCATTTCTGGCCAT
>CAYQXO010000208.1:0-264 GCA_964421495.1 uncultured Balneolaceae bacterium
GGCAGCATCTCCTACGAAATACTGACTCGCCTGACCCCGCGGGTAAATCGCAGATATATCGACCGGTAGAACCCGGCCAAAGCCCGATTCCCTGTAATTTGTCTTGTACTATGAGTCTGTCGAACTTTTCCAAATCAACTGCAAAAACCTGAGAGCTGTCGGAATTTTCCCTACAGTCCGAAAAGTCCAACAGACTCTAGCAAAAAACGCGGGGAGGTCTCTGAAGCACTTGGGTTGTTCGGCGTTAAGGCAAAAAATATGTTA
>CAYQXO010000208.1:274-1900 GCA_964421495.1 uncultured Balneolaceae bacterium
TACCCTCGTAAAGCAACAGTCAGCCGAATTTCCCTGGCTGAAGAGACCTCCCCGCGTTTTCCATAAGGGCTAACTCCCCAGAATATCGGTCAGCGTTACGTCATATACCAGGGTTTCACCGTGTAGCTGGTGATCCTCCGACTGGTAGCCGAGTTCCGGGGGGATGATGATCTTTCGTTTTCCGCCGATCTTCATTCCGATGACTCCCTGCCTGAATCCCTTGATGGCGGAGGAAACGGTAAACATGCTCGGTTCCGTGCTCCCGTTTTGATAGGAACTGTCAAACACTTCATTCGTCGACTGTACGCGCGCCGTATAGTATATTTCGATTTGGTCGCGGGCCACTACCTCGAAGGGACCGGATCCCTCTTCGAAAATGTAATACTCCAGCCCGTTGTCGAATTCTTTTTTTTCCATGGCTTCCGTGGTGTCATAGGGGTCCGGTACGGTTGAGTAGTCGGGCGGTGTGGGACCGGCTCTGTCGTCAGTGCATCCCGCCAGCAGCATTCCGGCGAAAAACAGGGAGAAGAAAACAGACAAGACGAAGGAGTTCTTGTGAAAATGTTGCATTATAGACCTAAGGTTCATTTGACTCGTGGATAATATGTAATGAGAATTAAACGATTTTGGCTGCACAAAGTAAAATTATTCGTCGGTTTCGGTCCCCAGGGCTTCTTCGAGTTCTTCCTTGCGTTTGCGTGTGGCTACTTTGCTGAGCCAGATCGCCAGTTGGTATAGCAGGACAAGGGGTAATACGATGAGGAACTGGGAAACCGGGTCCGGCGGGGTCAGAAACGCGGCAAGGACGAAGCATATAACGATGGCATGTCGCCTGTATTGACGGAGGAAATCGGGGGTGACCAGGCCGAACTTCGACAGAAAATAACTTACCACGGGGAGTTGAAAAATTATCCCGCAGGAAAGCACCCACATGGCTACCGAGGAGAAATATTCGTTGATATCGAAGTCGTTGTGAATGACATCGGATATTTGAAACTTGGTGAAGAACTGCAGGGCGAAGGGCACGAGGATAAAATAACCGAATGCCACGCCGACCAGGAAGAAGGAGGTGATAAAGAGCGTATTGAGCCGGGATTTCCACTTTTCTTTCGATTCCAGGGCCGGTTCGATAAACGCCCATACCTGGTAAAACAGCACGGGGGATCCTATAATGCCTCCCACGACGATCAGCGTTCCCCAGTAAGTAAAGAACTGTCCCGGCAGTTTCCGGCTCTGCAGGGTCAGGTCTATGGCGTCTATGTGGAGGAAATTATAGATAAAGTAATCCGCCTGTGTGGGACCCAGCATCACCGTGTTGACGAAAAAATCGGCAAAAATAAAGGCCACTACGATACCTCCGGCCAATCCCAGCAGTCCCTTGATAATGCGCCACCTCAGCTCCTCGAGGTGATCGAGGAAACTCATGCTCTCGGTACGATCCTCGGGCATTTCGGCTTCCGGGGGATCTTTTTCCATTATTTCACGATCTTCAGTCAAGGTGTATCGTTAAGTTGATGAAAGATTTTTTGTTCATTGGTTGTAAGTATCGGGCATGGCGGACTTGGCATGCCGGTCGGCTGACTCATAACGATTGAAATCGCGGAATATTTATTACTCATGCATCCG
>CAYQXO010000209.1:0-1856 GCA_964421495.1 uncultured Balneolaceae bacterium
CCTCTTAGCTGCCAGTAAATTCAAAGCTCCTTCCTTCCAAAAGGATCTGTTCGAAAAATTTTTATTTCTCCGGAACGGCCGCCCGCCCCGTTTTCAGCGATTAATCACGATATTATTATCCACGTATCTTCTTTCAGAGAGGAACTACAGGGGAACCGTACAAAGTTCTGTTAAACTAATTGTTCTCTTTCACTTCACAAAACTCGTTTATATTCGTTACTATTCAATATAAATACCTTTAATAAAATATACAGTTTGCTCAACTGACGGGAATGTGGGTTATTTATAATAATGTACGGGTATTACCGGAGTGTTATGCTTTATTCGGATGTTGATTTTCGGCGTTTTAAAATCAAACAACCGATTTCAACGTTATTCAAATAAACAAAATCGTTACTTGCCGGAGGATGATTTAAATGACTACCAACGACATTGTGGATCGGCTGTACAACGAGTTAAATATAACCAAGAAAGAGACCAAGCGTCTGCTCGGCCGCATATTAAATCTCTGGGTGGATCAACTGGAGTCGGACCAAAATTTCACCATCCCCGGCCTCGGAACGTTTGGAACGCACACGAGGGAATCTCACGTATCTTATAATCCCTATTACCAGGCTTATATGCATATTCCACCCAAAAAAGTAATCGATTTCAAGGCCAGCCGGGATCTCAAAACACTCATTGAATCGGAATCTTCGCAATGAATAACAAACTGACCTACGATCAACTATCGGAACTCATTGCCGGGGAGTTGGAGGTATCCAACCGGTTCACCCGAAAATTTCTGAAGGAACTGGTCGAGGCCATTCGGGAGGGATTGGTGTCGGACGGCAAGGTAAACATCTCCAAACTGGGAATCTTTGAATTGAAAGACGTCGAGGCCCGGGAAGGCCGGGATCCTGAAACCGGCGAACCCATCACTATTCCGGCCCACACCAAGGTGGTCTTCAAACCTTACAAAAAGGTGCGAAAGCGAATCAACGCTCCCTACGGGGAACTGGAAGCCGAGTTCGTGGATCCCCCGAACCAATCCCCGGAGTCTTCATACACCACTGCTCAATCCGCTCAGCCCTCCTCTTCCAAAAAAGCTGCGAGCTCTGCCTCCCAACGTCCCCCCATGCGCGGACTCGACTGGATCAAACGCAATCGCAGATCGATCCTTGGAATAGCCGGGGTCGCCACGGCCCTGGTAGCGGTGGGATACGGTACGTATCGGTTGTTACGTCAAGAGAAATAACCGCCACTTTTGCAAAATGGCTAAAAATTTTTACTACATTATGTCCGGGTCCCCCGGGAGACCGTCGATCTTTTCGGATCGCAGCGAAAATCAGACGACTGCCGGGAGATCCCATTTGGCAGTAAATTTGTGAACATCCGATGGATTCCTGATATAACGATATAAAATGGTCAAGTTTTCATTCAAAAATTCTATTGAGTCTCTTATGAAACTATGCAAATCGGCAACCCCTTTCAGGCAATTTGTAAGCGGCATCATTCTTCTGCTTACCATTGGGCTGCTGCCTGCAACCCCCGTACACGCTCAGAACGATTTCGACAAGGAAGTCGTGAAGTCGATCAATTATGAACGCGACAGCACTCAAAAACGGCCCATCCCCTACCCGGTCATTCCCTCGCTGCAATTTCAAAAAGCCCTCTCCCAGGGGACCCGCACCGCCGAGGGCACTCCGGGTGGTACCTATTGGACCAATTACGCCGATTACCAGTTGAAAGCCTCCCTCTCGCCCGGGGATCAAAAGTTACGGGGACAGGGAACGATCACCTACTATAACCGATCGCCCGATACCCTTGAGAAACTGAAGGTTCACCTTCGCCAGAATTTCTATCGCGAAGGGAAC
>CAYQXO010000210.1:0-1846 GCA_964421495.1 uncultured Balneolaceae bacterium
GATAGTTTCTAGAATAAAATTAATAAGCAATTTTATTAATTAAAAAAAAGTCTATTGGTTTATAAATCATTAAAAGATTAGTGCGGAGCGACGGCATTCAATTCTTACTGGGATCGAGACGAGGGACCGGTAGGGGGATTGAAGCACCCTCCGCCGGTTAAGGAGTGGATGCGCTGGGCGTCTTTGGGATTGATGGGCATCGGCTTGGGGTGGGCGGCCACCGTAGGTGTGCAATATTTCCTGGTGTATGCTTTTAGCCTGTTTTTATTCTGGGGATATTCAACACCTCTGATTCGTTGGAAGGGACGTCCGTGGAAAAGTATAGTGGTCATAGCATTGAGTACCGGCACCAACTCATTTGTAATGGGATGTCTTGCAGCCGGAAATACGTCGCTGGGATTCGCGGAATATGCAGCAGCTGTCGGCGTTGGATTGATGCTGGTGAGCCTTTATCCCGGTTCGCAAATATACCAGGTTGAAACGGATCGTGAGCGAGGGGATCTGACGTTTGCCATGCGTTATGGAATCCGGGGGGTACGTCTTCTGTTCACCATTGCTTATATCACGGGAATGGGATTTCTGGGTATTAGTCTGTACCTGCTGAATAGGGCGCTTGCCATCGTTTTTGTGGGGTTATCCTTGACGGTCGGTTGCCTCGTCTATGTTCAATTATCAAAGCTGAAAGGACGTCCCGGCGAATATAGCCGTGTGATGGGCATGAAGTACGGAATGTCAATCTCCTTCATAGTATTTATCGTGCTTACCTGGATAGTTATATACTAATTCCGCGTATTAACAGTTTATTATATCGGAAGTAGTCAATATTAAGTAAGCAAAACCGGTTTTACATCATCTATAGGTCTTGCAGCCCTTCTGAGTGATTCTTGGTGGAACAGCCTATTATGAGGAGGTTGTCTGACTTTCACAAATCTACGGCGAACAAACCAATCTCATCCCGGTAACTGTCGGGATTCTCGCTACGATTCGGAAAGTTCGACAGCCTCCCGGAGGAAACTATTATAACCCCTCTATCTATAAAAAATCTATAACTAAATTTTAAATCTGGTACGTATTATGAGTGAGACAAAAGAACAACTTATTACGCCCGATATCATTGAACATTCGATGAGTTATGAGGAATATCGGAAATTAATTAGTAACCTGTTGGAAGAGGATAAAACCACCGGCGGAGATAGTTCCGACGATATGGTCAACTATACCCGGATGAATGTGCAGCGTATGCGCCGGCTGGATAAAACGATTTCGATTGATCGTATGCTGCGGAAAAAGATCGAGCAGGTCGAGCGTCCCTGGAACTGGTTGGTTCTGACCGAAGGGTGGTGCGGGGATGCCGCTCAGATTGTTCCGGTGCTGGCCAGGATGGCGGAACTCAATTCCGTGATAGATTTATGCCTGATTCTGCGGGACGAACATCAAGAGATTATGGATCAATACCTGACGGACGGGGGACGTGCTATACCCAAATTGATATGCCTGGACGGTCAGACACTCGACGAGATCGGCACGTGGGGACCTCGACCTTGGCCCGCCCAACAGATGATGAGAGAATACAAGGAAAACCGGGATCGGCCCTATAAAGAGTTGGCGCGCGATCTGCAAAAAAGGTATGCAGAAGATCAAACGCAAACGATCCAGAATGAGTTTAAGGAAAAACTGGATGAATGGATGAACTGAGTTGGGATGTGTCAGGTGGAAATTCCAATCGGATTCCCGCTTTAGTCCACATATTTTTCTTGTAATAATTATTTTATAAAAGTCATTTTTTTTGTTTTGGAATAGTGGGATCCTTCTGATGTAAGGGGGGTTGCAAGTAATTGGTATAAAT
>CAYQXO010000211.1:0-1838 GCA_964421495.1 uncultured Balneolaceae bacterium
AGCGATACCCGTTGTGCGGGCAGTGGGAGGGCTGGAAGACAGCGTACGTGACCTGGAAAAGCCCAAAGGATTTGGATTCAAGTTCAATGAGTTTTCTATAGAAGCGGCCCTGCAAGCGATAGACCGGGGATTGGACCTATATGAGAAGGAGAGAAAGCGATCCCGGATCATGGGTCATATGATGCGGCTTGATTTTTCTTGGAACGCGTCTGCGAAAGCATATATTAAATTATACGGGGAGATTATTAATAATTAATAAGCTCAGCTTATATGAAACAATCGACTATAGCGGTGATTCTTGGCGGAGGAAGAGGAACTCGTTTATATCCATTGACAAAATACCGGTCCAAACCGGCCGTGCCGGTGGGAGGGAAGTATCGATTGGTGGATATCCCCATTTCCAACTGCCTGAACTCCGAAATCAACCGAATTTACGTTCTTACCCAGTTTAATTCGGCTTCTCTGAACCGTCATATCAAGAATACCTATAATTTTGATGTTTTCAGCAACGGCTTTGTCGACATACTGGCGGCCGAGCAGACCCCGCGCAGCCAGCACTGGTTTCAGGGAACGGCCGATGCGGTGCGGCAGTCACTGCATCACCTTGAAAATCATACCTACGAGCACGTACTGATCCTTTCCGGCGACCAACTCTACCAGATGGACTATCGTCGGTTGCTGGAGAGACATAATAATCGAGAAGCTGATTTAACGGTCGCCACTATTCCCGTTCGGGCCGAAGATGCCACGGGCTTTGGTATCATGAAAACCGATGACGAGGGTCTGATCTCTGATTTTGTGGAAAAACCTGAATACGAAGAGCTGGACCAGTGGAAGTCAGATACCCCGGAACGATTCAAGGAGCAGGGAAGAGATTACCTGGCTTCTATGGGGATCTATATCTTTAACAAGGAAACGCTGCATGACCTGTTTGAAAAAAATCCGGACGCGACGGATTTCGGCAAGGAGATCATCCCGGATGCCCTGAGTCGCGATTTGAGGATCAGCAGTTTCGAATTTGACGGGTACTGGACCGATATCGGTACGATTAACTCCTTTTTCGATGCCAACCTGGCTTTGACAGACACCGTGCCCGAATTTAACCTGTACGACAATGAGAATTATATTTACACCCATGCACGACTGCTCCCGGCTTCAAAAGTGCAGGGATCGACGTTGGATCATTCCGTGGTTTCCGAAGGTTGTATTATAGAGGCCAGCCGCATCGAACGATCGGTCATTGGAATCAGGGCACGTATAGGGAGAGGAACCACGATAGAAAACTCGATCGTCATGGGTAACGATTACTTTCCTTCGCGGGAGGATCTGGATACGACGGATAGCAATCACCCGGGTATGGGAATCGGTCAACGGTGTTTTATCAGTAATACCATTGTCGATAAAAACAGTCGTATCGGCGATGATGTACGTATCGTCGGGGGAGATCACCTGGAGAACGGTCACTACGACAATTACTATGTGGTTGATGGAATCGTGATAATTCCCAAGGGAGCGGTCATCAAAAGTGAAACGAAGATCTAGGAGTCTGTCGGACTTTTTTTTCGCTACGATCCGAAAAGCCCGACAGACTCCTGGATTTTAGACTTCCGGGCTAATCCGCCTCTTGGATTTCTTCTAACTTGGTGTGGGCCCGATCCTTCAGGTTTTCGAAATGCTCGCGCTGGATATCTCCGGTCGTGAATTTCAGATGCAGCCACACGATGTAGGTGGCCATCACGTCTTCATGGCAGTATTTTTCGATGGCTTCGAGCTGCTCATCCTGGTACATGGTTAAAACTTCATTACCTTCTCCGGTCTGTTTGATCGGGATATCGATC
>CAYQXO010000212.1:0-1761 GCA_964421495.1 uncultured Balneolaceae bacterium
TACGCATGACTGCTCAATCTACGCGGATCATGTTTCAGAATGATACGCTTCAAACAGTCCGCTCCAAAAAGTCGATCGACGGAACTTATCTGCCGGAATCTCAGAATCCGGGCGAAAAACGGCTGGACGGCTTTACCTGGGAGCCCAAATTACGCCCGTCCCGTCCCGATTCAGTCCTCGAACGAAAATGGGCGGAGATTCCCGACGAACCCCTCTTTGAATTGCCCAAACGCTATAAACAATTTCTCTCACAGGAACCCTGACCACGTCTCAAACATGAAAAAGATTTTATTACTACAAACCGGGGGAACTATTTCGATGGGAGGAACCGGTCATCTCCACCAACTGGATCATGAAGCCTGGGGAAAGGTATTGGAGGATCAAATTCCCGAACTTAATAAACTGGCGCATATTGAGGTAGAGCACCTATTTGCCGAAGACAGTTCGGATATCCACCACCGGCACTGGCAACTAATTGCAGAAACCATTGAGCAGCGCTACGAGGCCTACAACGGGTTTGTCATCCTGCATGGAACCGATACGATGGCCTATACCGCATCCGCCCTGTCATTCTGCCTGCAAAACCTTGATAAACCTGTCATACTCACCGGGAGCCAGGTCCCCTTGTCCAACATACGAAGCGATGCCCGGCGTAATTTAATCAACTCGATTGAAATAGCCACCATGTCCCTTAACGAGGTTGCTATCTGCTTTAACGATCACGTGTACCGGGGCAACCGGTCGACTAAAATGAGTATCGGCGACTTTGATGCTTTCACCTCACCCAATTATCCCCCTCTGGCTGAAATAGGGTTGCATATCGAGTTGCGGGATACGCGGCTGCCGCCAAACGAACGGGACCTGCATGTTACTCGCCGATTTGATGATCGACTGTTACTACTCAAATCATTTCCCGGTCTCAACAGCTCCCATATAACCCCCGACTGGAACCAGCTGCGGGCCATAGTCCTGGAAGCGTTCGGCAGCGGAAATTTCCCCTTAAAGGAGCCGGATGGCATTTGGGCTCTATTGGAGAAAGCGTTTCATCATGACATTTTAATTTTTATCACTTCACAAGCCCCCTATGATTCCGTAGATTTAACCAAGTATGAAAGCGGACGCCGCGCCCTGGATCACGGGGCTCTTGGAACGGGCGATATGACGGTTGAAGCCGCGATAACCAAGCTGATGCATTTACTTGGTCAGTCCGACGACAACGTTTACGTTCGCAAACACTTTCAAAAACCCATAGCCGGTGAGATAACCAATTAATTATGTTTTTTGTATTTGACGTGGAAACGATTCCCGACTTCGATTTTATCCGGACAGTGCTCAAGGATCCCGACGAGGACAACTCCGAAATGCTTCTGCAAGCCGGGGATGAGCTGGGACGGGGAAATTCCGATTTTCTGCCTCCCATCTATCATCAGATGGTTTCGTGGGTGGGACTCTGGATCGACAACCTCGGCAGTCCGCGACAAAAAGTATCCTGGCACGGTAAAGACGAAAAAGAGGGGTTACAGGAACTGTTCAATGCTCTGAAAACCTATAAGGACTTCGGCTTGATCCATCACAACGGACGCGGATTTGATCTTCCCCTGCTTACCTACCGGGCTCTGAAACATGATTTGCAAATGCCCACGCGGCTTAACCAGTACGAAATACGCTACCGGTACAGCAAGGAAAATATCGATCTAATCGACGAATTCAGCAACTACGGGGCGAGTTCCTGGCCAAAATTGAAACACCTCGGCTACCTGA
>CAYQXO010000213.1:0-1724 GCA_964421495.1 uncultured Balneolaceae bacterium
TGTCCGCCTCTGCCCAGTCATCGATGCTAACCGAGGGAGCTGACGCCCCTTTGTTCACCGCCCAAGCCACCCAGGATGGAAATGTAACTGAGTTTTCGCTGGAAAAAGCCCTGGCCGACGGCCCGGTGGTGCTCTACTTCTTCCCGGCTGCCTATACCAGCGGTTGCGATTTGCAGGCCCGTACGTTCGCCGATCACAAGGACGAATTTAAAGCGGCGGATGCGACCATCATAGGGATGTCTGCGGATAGCATTGAGCGTCTGAAATCATTCTCGGCCGATCCGGATTTTTGTGCCGGCAAATTCCCGGTGGCCTCCGATCCTGAAGGCGAGATTGCCGCAACTTTCGGCCTGGAGATCATTCCTCCCCGGGAAGGCGCCAAGGATAATCGGGGCAAGGAGATCAATCACGGCTTTATACCGCGAACCACATTTGTTATCAATAAAAAAGGCACCATCGCAGCGGCCCTGTCGTCCAAAGAAGATAACCTCGCGCCGGACGAACATGTAACCAAAGCGTTAGAGGTTGTGAAGGGATTGTAGTGGCCTCCTCCCTAAAAACTGGGAAGCTTACAATCTCTCCTTATTTTATAATCATAAGTAAGAAAGATTTAGCGATATTTTCTCACCCTGATTTTTCCAGGTTCAATAACAATAAAAGAATCCTCGATATAGGTGGGTTTGTTCTCCAGGAATTGGATCAACTTATGGATTAGCTTTGATCGTTCCGGAAAAGCATATCGTAACAACAATACGGGATGGGGATTTTCTCCGCCAAGGTGCACTAATCTTCCAAAATCCTTGTCTTCTGTGATAAGAATTCCCTCTTGCCGTTTTGCGATATCTAAAACTTCTCTATCTGAAACACCCGGGAATGATTCCGCTATTGAATAAACTTCAAAATCTTGTTTGCGAAGTGTCCGTACGATCGTAAAGTCACAACTCTCATCAGCCACAAATTCCATATAACGTCATTCTACCGTCGTATCAAAGGACAGTACCCGGGAAGCATACGCCAGAGCTGCTCGCACATCTTCGGACGTTAAATTTGGATACGCATCTAACAATTGTTCCTCGGTGGCCCCCTCACTCAATTTCTTTATGATTAACTCCACCGTGATACGGGTACCTTTAATAACAGGCTTGCCCTGCATTTTCGTGGGATCGGTTTCTATTCGTTCCTGAATGTCCATCGGATAACCTCATTTTAATGAAATTACATTCGCAACTTAATTAACTTAACGTATATATCATAATATATAGTTTTCAATTGTCAGATCCGTAAAGCATTAAGTCCTTACAAATCCTACTCATATAAGCTTGCACTTAACCGTCCGCAAAATATACACCTCATACCGCTAAACACCTCCCGGGTGTGTCAGTCGCGAAGGAGGCACGGGGATAGCAGTATTCCTTCTTGGGAGGGTTGATAGGGGAGTCGCGGTACTGATACAGCCATTTCTCCATGCCCGACTTGCCGGTCACCATTGATTATGGGATAGCTTTTCGAGCGACTCAATGCATCCCTCATGCCAGTAGCGATATACCCGCCGGCGAATTTTATCGGCAATTTGATCAATGAACTTTTGTAATTCCATT
Source organism: uncultured Balneolaceae bacterium (assembly GCA_964421495.1). GTDB lineage: Bacteria > Bacteroidota > Rhodothermia > Balneolales > Balneolaceae > CAJXOW01. Next base: position 1,599 of record CAYQXO010000213.1, read on the forward strand.
TAAATGCTGACTTTTAAAATATTGGTTGAATAAAGCTTAAAATAACAGCCGAAACAACTTCACGCTAGTTTAATAGCGCTGTATAAATTACTTTATGTTATGAACGACACTCACTCCAAACCGCCC